>NZ_CP101655.1:4990261-5137036 GCF_028830055.1 Pseudomonas serboccidentalis | reverse complement strand
TGCAAAAAAGTTTTCGCCTCGAAGCGCGCGCCGGAACCGGCCCTGATTTGAAATTGTGTGCTTCAGAAATACCTGCCGGTGACGACAACTTACGCATCTGTTAACAAGGAAGAACAATGCGCTTCTCGTCTTTGCTGTCGTTTCTCAAACTCTCGACTGTTCTGCTGATCGCGGGTGTTACCACCGCGTGTTCCAACTACCACTACAAGGATTATCAGGGCGACTGGGCACCGGAGACAATGACGCCTTACGATCTGTCCAACAACACACCTGACGGGCCGGTACTGTACTTCGCCACCACGCGGTATCGCGCGCTGGGTGTGCCATTTCATCGGTTGCTGCTGGCCACTCATGTGGATGATCAATTGCTGGAGGGGGCCGGACGCCGCTCGATCCTCGACGTTTCCGGCAAGCAGGCGCTGCGCCTGACACCCGGTAAACATTCGTTGAGTTGGTGCTGGGCATCGATGAATGCCATGGGCACTGGCGGAGCCAAATGTGGTTTCAGTGCGCGTGATCTGGAGTTCCTAGCGGGCCAACGTTACATCGTCGATTTCAGCACTCGCGACTCCATCAAAGGTCCCCGGGGAAGCGAGGTTCACAGCATTGCCATTGAGTGCGAGATTCGCAACCTGGATACCCAGGAAGTGATCTATCCGCTCAAAGACCCGAAGCCGGTGCATCAA
Organism: Pseudomonas serboccidentalis; assembly: GCF_028830055.1. NCBI lineage: Bacteria > Pseudomonadati > Pseudomonadota > Gammaproteobacteria > Pseudomonadales > Pseudomonadaceae > Pseudomonas > Pseudomonas serboccidentalis. The sequence continues at coordinate 5,136,350 of NZ_CP101655.1, read as the reverse complement.
GAATAGCGACGCTGGAAATCATCGCAGAAGCGACTCTCGATAGGTGCGCAATATTTCCTGTACTGCCGGCCTCGTGTATTTCTCGCTGGGGTCGGTACCCGGAGGATCATCACTGCGGATCCACTCGCCCGCATCGAATGCCTGGTAAAGCGAGAAAGCAGGTTGGGGCATAGCGTTAGTCATAGCCACCTCAACGATGGCGTTTATGATCCCGTTCATGACACTGTCGCAAAACTCGTAAGTCAACGTTCCCAGTAGATAGTCTTCTGCGATCAACAGGGACAGCTCGTTGAGCACGTCTTGCGGTGTGACGCTAAACTTTTCGCGAGTCGCGGCCAGATCACTCAGCATTAAACTCTCTGCATCGGCTTGCACCGTAAGCTCTTCGAGTTTGTCCCTCGGTAACAGCCTGCTCATGAATTTGTTCCGTTCAGATGTGAGTGCCATGCGCGAGTCGCAGAGTACCAGGGCCGCGTGCACGCTTGGTATTCCCGCGAGATCAAGGGCTCCGTAATACCGCAGAGCGTTGCTGACTCGGCGCACTTGCATCATTCCTCGTTCGCCGCAACGTCTCCGGCACCGCCAGCAGCAACAGCACAAACGCCACCCCGGCAATCGCCGCCAAGGTCAAAAACGCCGCGCTATACCCAGCCTCCTGCACCACAATGCCCGCCAGGCTGCTGCTCAATGCCGCACCCAGACCGAACACCGTCGAGAGGGCGCCGAGGCTGATGTTGAAGTGGCCGGTACCCAGAGTCAGGTCTTTCACCACCACCGGGAACAGCGCGCCGAAGACTCCGGCACCGACGCCATCGAGCAGTTGCACCGCGACCAGCCAGTAAGGGGCGTCAGACAGGGTGTAGAGCACGCCGCGTAACGGCAAAATCAGGAAGCCTGCCAGCAGCAATGGTTTGCGTCCCCACGCATCGGCCTTGGCCCCGACCAGCAACGCGACTGGCACCATGACCAGTTGCGCAGCGACGATGCAGGCCGAGGTCAGTGGCGTGGCCATCTGCAAGTTCACTTGCGCCAGTTTTTGACTCACCAGCGGCAGCATCGCCGCGTTGGCCAGGTGGAACAGGGCGCAGCAGATGGCGAACATCAACAGCGCCTTATTGGTCAGCAGTACCGACAATCCCGAAGGAGCCTTGCTGTGTGTGGCGTCGTTGGGATCCAGACCTCGTGCGACATCGTGGTCGATGGCGTTGGCAGAGACGAAGCTGACGGCGACCACACTGCCCAGCGCCATGACCGCCATCAGGTAGAACACCGCCACCGGGCCGAACAGGTAGGCGAAGCCGCCGGCCAACAGCGCGGCGCAAGCGTTGCCGGCATGGTTGAAGGTTTCGTTGCGCCCGGTGCGCCGGGTGAAGGCTCGCGGGCCGGTGATGCCCAGGGTGATTGCCGAGATGGCCGGGGCGAACACCGACGCAGCGGCGGCGCTCAAGGCTTGAGTGATCGCCACCAGACTAAAGGACGTGACGAAGGGCAGCACCACACAACTACCGATCACCAGCAACGCGGCAATCGCGATCACCGCCCGTTTGTTGCGGGTGTTGTCGACGAGTGCGCCGGCCGGTGTCTGGGTGAGGAGGGCAGCGATGCCAGCGAGGGTCATCACCAGCCCGATGCTGGCCGGTTCCCAGTGATGCACCGCCAACAGGTAAATGGCGAGATAAGGTCCGAGCCCGTCGCGCACGTCGGCCAGGAAGAAGTTGAGGCTGTCGAGTGAGAGATTGTTGCGACGATCGGAGTGAGTGATCACGCTGGTATCTTCAGTAATCGAGGTTCGGCGAAATGACACAACCTCCGCTAAGTCACTGACTTGTCACCTGCGGATTTAGTTTCCTGCAGGATGCCGGCGGCACATTCTTTTCACTCGCCTTTCGTCCCAGCAATGGCAACCCGACAAGGGTCAAGCCGATACCGAGCATCGCGCTGACACTCAGCGGATCGTCGAACTGCAACCACGCCCACAATAGCGTCACCGGTGGCGTCAGAAACAGCGCGCCACTGATGCGCTGCATGCTGAAACGCTGCAGACACAGCCAGTAAAATCCGTAACCGCCGAAGGTCGAGAAAACCACCAGCCACAGCACGCCACTGGCAAAATCTGCACTGATGGGCGGGCGCACTTCACCCTCAAGCCCGGCCAGCAACGCAAACAGCGGGATTACCGCACACGTCTGAATGAACAGCGCCGTGGTGGCCGGCATCGCGACGCCAGGCCGGGCTTTTTCAAACAACGTGGCCGCCGCCAGCGACAGCACCGCCAGCAACGGCAAACTGTAGACCCACAGCCCCGCACCGGCCCATTCGACACTCGCGGCGCTGGCCAGCAGCATGCCGATCACGCACAACGCCAACCCCAGCCATTGCCAGCCGCGCGTGCGCTGGCCCGGGACACTGCCGGCCAGCAATACAATCGTCAACGGCAGCAGATTGGCAAACAGTGAGGCAGTGCCCGGTGTGACGCCGAGTTGAATCGAGGCGGCAATCGGCCCGATGTAGCCGCCAATCGCGAACAGCCCAAGCAGCGCCTGGTGCAGCACAGCTTTACCGCGCAAACCACGCAGTCCCGCCCAGGCGAACGGCAGCAACAGTAACGCCGCCAGCAAAAAACGCCACAACGAGGCCAGGTATACGCTGCCCTGATCGGCGACGTAGCGATAGCCGATGAAGCCGGAACTCCAGCTGACCACCATCGCCATCAGCAGCGCGGCACTGCTCAGCGACGAAAAGCGAATAGGCACGACGTTCATCGAATGGCACCTGACAGAGGGTTGAGTTCGATGATATGAATCAAGCGCCGATGCATTCAAACGATACGATATGCGCCACTGATGCAGGATTTCTCAACCATGGCTGAAGCCCTTGATATCGAACTGCTACGCACCTTTCAGGCGATCGTGCGTTTCGGGCAATTTCTCGCCGCCGCCAGTTTCCTCAACAAGAGCCCGTCGGCGGTCAGTCTGCATGTACGGCGTCTGGAAGCGCTGGCAGGCGGGCGCTTGCTGGAGCGCGACAACCAGACCGTCAACCTCACGCCACTGGGGCGACGCTTCGCCCTGCAGAGCGCCGAACTGTTGCGTCATCACGATCAGTTGCTGGCGAGTTTCAGCACGCCACTGGCCAGCGGTCGGATCAGGCTGGGGATTTCCGAGGAGTACGCCGGCGCGGTGCTCGGGTGTACGTTGCCGCACCTGTCGGCGGACTTTCCGCACATCGAGCTGGAGGTCGAAACCGCTGCCAGCGGCCGTTTGAGCGCGCGCCTGGAGCGCGGTCAACTGGATCTGGCGTTGCTGGTCGTTGTGGTCGATACGGCGCCATCGACGCGTTGCGTAAAAGTGCTGGGCCTGACGCAACCGGTGTGGGTCGCTGCGCACAATTACACGCAGGATCTCGCCAGGCCGGTGCCGCTCGCTTTGCACGGCAAGGGTTGTCCTTATCGCAGCGTTGCGGTGGATGCGCTGAGTGAGCACGGACGCCGCTGGCGGGCGGTGATCGTCAGCGCCGGCGCTACTGCGCTGGAAACAGCCATCGAGGCCGGACTGGCGGTGGGCATTGTCGATCGCGCACAAGTGCGACCGGGCATGCGGGTGCTGAGCAGTGAGGAGGGGTTTCCCGAGTTGCCGCTGCACGAGTTGCGCCTGATGCAGGCGCCGGGCGAATTGAGTGAGGCGGGGGAGGTGTTGGTGCGTTTGATCGGTGACGGCTTCGTGTTGTGACGTGTTGATCGACGGCAGCCCGAGCAGGGCTGCCGCCAGTCATCACATCAGTTGATGCGCGGATGCTGCTGCACCAACTCCTTGCGCTTGGCCTCCAGCTCGGCGATTTCGGCGTCGATGTCTTCGATTTTCTGCTCGATGTTGTCGTGGTGTTCCTTGAGCAGTTCCTTGGCTTCTTCAAGGTCCGACGCGGCCGGCGCGGCACCACGCAACGGCTTGTTGGCGGTCTCTTTCATGGTGATGCCAGTGATCAGACCGACCACGGCAATCACCATCAGGTAGTAGGCCGGCATGTACAGGTTGTCAGTGCTTTCCACCAGCCAGGCCACGGCGGTCGGGGTCAGGCCGGCGATCAACACCGAGACGTTGAAAGCGGCGGCCAGTGCGCTGTAGCGGATGTGGGTGGGGAACATCGCCGGCAGGGTCGAGGCCATCACGCCGATGAAGAAGTTGAGCAACACCGCAAGGATCAGCAGGCCGGAAAAGATCAGGCCGATCTTGCCGCTGTTGATCAGCATGAACGCCGGAATCGCCAGCAGGAACAAACCGATGCTGCCGACCACGATGAAAGGCCTGCGACCAATCTTGTCGCTGATAAAACCAATCGCCGGTTGCACGAACAGCATGCCGACCATGATCGCGATGATGATCAGCACGCCGCGGTTTTCGCTGTAGTGCAGGTTGTGCGACAGGTAGCTCGGCATGTAAGTCAGCAGCATGTAATAGGTGACGTTGGTCACCGCCACCACGCCGATGCAGGTCATCAGGCTGCGCCAGTGTTTGGTCGCGACTTCCTTGAACGAGACTTTCGGGCCACCGGCCAGACCTTCGCGATCACCTTCTTCGAGTTTCTCGACGTGCTGCTGAAATGCCGGGGTCTCTTCCAGCGCATGACGCAGATAAAGGCCGATCATGCCCAGCGGCAGGGCGAGGAAGAACGGCAGGCGCCAACCCCATTCGAGGAATTTCTCTTCGCCGATGATTGTGGAGATCAGCACTACCACACCCGCGCCGAGAACGAAACCGGCAATCGAGCCGAAGTCCAGCCAACTGCCGAGGAAGCCACGTTTGCGGTCGGGCGCGTATTCGGCGACGAAGATCGACGCACCGGTGTACTCGCCGCCGACCGAGAAACCCTGGGCCATTTTCGCCAGCAACAACAGGATCGGCGCCCAGATGCCGATCGACTCATAGGACGGTATCAAGCCGATCGCGAAGGTGCTCAGCGACATGATCACGATGGTCGCGGCCAGGACTTTCTGCCGCCCGTACTTGTCGCCCAGCGCACCGAAGAACAGGCCGCCCAGCGGCCGGATCAGGAACGGCACCGAGAACGTCGCCAACGCCGCAATCATCTGCACGCCAGGATCGGCACCGGGGAAGAAGATCTTGCCCAGTGCGTAAGCGACGAAGCCGTACACCCCGAAGTCGAACCATTCCATGGCATTGCCCAGTGCGGCGGCAGTGATCGCTTTGCGCATCTTGGCGTCGTCGACAATGGTGATGTCTTTCAATCCGATCGGATTGACGGTGTTTTTCCTTGATTTCATGCGAGTCACTCATAGCTGAACGGATTCGATGCCATTGTTTTGGTGGCATGGGTTCTTTCCGTCAGATACAAGCAGACACGAAATAATTCACTGCTTGTGGCATTTTTGTCGTCCGCCCGAGCAGAGGCGCAGCAGAGCCCACCCGACGGCGATTACGCAAAAGCACAAGACGTCAGGCTGAAAACCCGGATAATGGCCGCCAATTCGTTTTTGCTCTCTGGTAAACCCGCATGGAAATCAAGGTCAACTTTCTCGACAACCTTCGACTTGAAGCCAAGTTCGACGACTTCACGGTGATCGCCGATCAGCCCATTCGCTACAAGGGCGATGGCTCGGCACCGGGGCCGTTCGACTACTTCCTGGCGTCGTCGGCCTTGTGCGCGGCTTACTTCGTGAAGTTGTACTGCGAAACGCGCAACATCCCCACCGACAATATCCGTCTGTCGCAGAACAACATCGTCGACCCGGAAAACCGCTACAACCAGATCTTCAAGATCCAGGTCGAGTTGCCGGCGGACATTTCCGAGAAAGATCGTCTGGGCATCCTGCGTTCGATCGATCGCTGCACGGTGAAGAAAGTCGTGCAGACCGGCCCCGAGTTCGTGATCGAGGAAGTCGAGAACCTCGACGCCGACGCGCAGGCGCTGCTGATGCCGCATTCGACGTCGGAGGCGGGCACCTACATTGTCGGCAAGGATCTGCCGCTGGAGCAGACCATCGCCAACATGTCGGGGATCCTCGCCGATCTGGGCATGAAGATCGAAATCGCTTCGTGGCGCAACATCGTGCCTAACGTGTGGTCGCTGCACATCCGCGACGCGCACTCGCCGATGTGTTTCACCAACGGCAAGGGCGCGACCAAAGAGGGGGCACTGGCCTCGGCACTGGGCGAGTTCATCGAGCGCCTGAACTGCAACTTCTTCTACAACGACCAGTTCTGGGGCGAAGACATCGCCACCGCCGAGTTCGTGCATTACCCGAATGAGCGCTGGTTCAAGCCCGGCCCGAAAGACGAGCTGCCGCCAGAGATTCTCGACGAATACTGCCTGGACATTTACAACCGCGACGGCGAGCTCAAAGGCTCGCACCTGTACGACACCAATTCCGGCAACACCCAGCGCGGCATCTGCTCGCTGCCGTTCGTGCGCCAGTCGGATGGCGAGGTGGTGTACTTCCCCTCCAACCTGATCGAAAACCTGTTCCTGAGCAACGGCATGAGCGCCGGCAACACCCTGGCCGAAGCGCAGGTGCAGTGCTTGTCGGAGATCTTCGAACGCGCAGTCAAGCGCGAAATCCTCGAAGGCGAATTGGCCCTGCCGGACGTGCCGCAGGACGTGCTGGAGAAGTACCCAAGCATTCTCGCCGGGATCAAAGGCCTGGAAGAGCAGGGCTTCCCGGTGCTGGTGAAGGACGCGTCGCTGGGCGGTGAATTCCCGGTAATGTGTGTGACCCTGATGAACCCGCGCACCGGCGGGGTGTTCGCCTCGTTCGGCGCGCACCCAAGCCTTGAAGTGGCGCTGGAGCGCAGCCTGACCGAATTGCTGCAGGGCCGCAGTTTCGAAGGCCTGAACGACCTGCCACAGCCGACGTTCTCTGGCCAGGCGGTGACCGAGCCGAACAACTTCGTCGAGCACTTCATCGACTCCAGCGGTGTGGTGTCGTGGCGCTTCTTCAGTGCCAAGGCCGATTTCGAGTTCGTCGAGTGGGACTTCTCCGGTCAAGGCGAAAACTCCAATGCCGAAGAAGCCGCGACCCTGTTCGGCATCCTGGAAAGCCTGGGCAAAGAAGCGTACATGGCGGTCTACGACGACCTCGGTGCCAACGCTTGCCGGATCCTGGTGCCGGACTACTCGGAAATCTACCCGGTGGATGACCTGATCTGGGACAACACCAACAAGGCCCTGCAATTCCGCGCCGACATCCTCAACCTGCACAGCCTGAGCAAGGTCGGCCTGCGCAACCTCGCTCAGGGCCTGGAGAACAGCGAGCTGGATGATTACACCGACATCACCACGCTGATCGGCATCGAGTTCGACGACAACACGCCGTGGGGCAAGTTGACGATTCTGGAACTGCGTCTGCTGATCTATCTCGCCCTGCAGAAATTCGAACCGGCCAAAGACCTGGTCGAAGCCTTCCTGCAGTACAACGACAACACTGTCGAACGCGGCTTGTTCTACCAGGCGGTGAATGTGTGCCTGGAAATGGAGCTGGACGAGGATCTGGAACTGGCCGATTACGAAGCCAACTTCCGTCGCATGTTTGGTGACGAGCGGATGGACGCGGCGATTGGTTCGGTCAACGGCAGTGTGCGTTTCTATGGTCTGACGCCGACCAGCATGAAACTCGAAGGGCTGGATCGTCATTTGCGTCTGATCGACAGTTACAAGAAGCTGCACGCGGCGCGGGCCAATGCGGCGGCGTTGAAGCGCTGAATGCCAGCCCTGTGCTGAGGGGATAAATCCCTTCAGCACGTTGTTTTGCCACTAATGGATCATGGAGATTCAAGGATGGACGAAAAGGTCGTCAAGTCGAAGTTGGTCAACTTTCTGGTGGCTGACGTCGAAGTCGATTACGAAGGCGTAGGTGATTTTTACGATGCTGCCGGCAGTGGCAACGTCGCTGCCTTGGCCGGCGTGCTGGAGGGCTTCCAAGAGGTTTACGGCGGGCTGTGGGTCGGCGGCAAAATGACCCTGACGAATGCCGCTGTGTACTTGAACGCCAACGCCATGAATCGCATGGTTCAGGACGGCACACTGGACATCAGAGTGCCGCTGGGAATGGTCCGCAAGGTCACCCTTGAAGGCGGCTTCATCACTAAAATCGTCTGTCTCGACACGGATGCCGGCAGCCTTCTGTTCCGTTGCTATGGCGCGAAGGACGTCGTTGCGTTGATCGAGAAAATGATCCAGCCACGGGTTTCGACGGCCGTACTCAAGCGCGGCGCCTAGTGCGATCGTAAGGTCGTGCGCCAACCCCTCATGCACCGCAAAACCTGAGGGCGCTGGGCTTGTCGGCGATGGGGCGGTGTCAGCCAACATCATTGTCGTCGCTGTCAGCGTTTGCACTGTGCCTGCACCACCTGACAAGTGTTCGGCGTTCCGCCGGAGCGGCTCGCATAACGCATGCAGTTATTCATCGATTTCTTGCGCGCCATGCTCAGGGTGTCGCCCCAGGCCAAACCGCCTTCGCCGGAGGTGGGCACGGCTTTGGCGTAGCAGTTCGAGCCGTTGGTGGCGTAGCGTTTGCTCGAACAGCCTGCCGTCAGCGTCACGGCGGTGGCGAGCAGGGTGAGTAGCAGCCAGGACGAGCATTGGCGGACGGTGGTTGCGGTCATCAGGTGTCCTCGTTGGGTCAGAGGCTGCAATTGCCTCGCTGACAGGCGTTGGGCATTATCCAGCAATCGACATAAGGAAGCGTCCCCGATGTGTGCACCGACATTACACCTGATGTGCGGCAAGATCGCCTCGGGCAAATCCACACTGGCCAAATCGCTTGCAGAGGAGCACGGCGCGATTGTGCTGAGTGAAGATCAGTGGCTGTCGCGGCTGTATCCGCAGCAGATCAAATCCGTAGCGGATTACGTTCGATGCGCGCGACAGATTCGCGGGGTGCTGGGGCCGCTGGTGATCGATGTGCTGGCGGCGGGGGTGAGTGTGGTGCTGGATTTTCCAGCCAATACTGTGGCAGATCGGCAGTGGTTGCGAGGGCTGGCGGATAGCGCGCGAGTGCCGCATTGCCTGCACTATCTCGACGTGGATGACGCCACCTGCCGCGCCCGGCTGCATGCACGCAACGCGCTGGCCGAGCATGAGTTCGCGGCGTCGGATGCGGAATTTGATTTGATCACACGTTACTTTCAGGTGCCGGAAGTGGGAGAGGGGCTGGAGATCGTCACGCACCGCATTCGCCAGCAGGCTGGCTCACCACAATGATCTCGACTAGCCGTCAATCCTGAGTTCACCGCAGTAACCCTGTGAGCGAGCTTGCTCGTGAAGAGGCCGTGTCAGCCGCCATCCTCTTTGGCTGACCCTCCGCAATCGCCAACAGGTTAGCTTCCCCTGGCGACTCAGTTGCCCATCCTCCCGCGCCGCAATGTCGGCCCACGCTTGCCGGTTTTCAGCCAGCGGATTCACGCCATCAGCCACGACACTGTGCCAGGTTCCTGCCAGGCCGCTGAACACAATTAGCATTGGCAATCCTGGGTCGCAGCGGCCCATGTCGCGTGCACAGTGAATCGCGATCCGAACTTACAACGCCCACATCCGGACCAGAGCAAATTTCAGATCGACACTGACGCAGGTCCGGCCATCCACCCATTCATCTTCGCGAAGGCGGCGTCCGGTGTTGGTTTCGCGCTCGCCTTTGGCGATGACCAGAACGAACAGACGGGTCGGACATTCGAAAGAGCGCAACCGGTCGACATCGGACCGCACCGACCAATCGCCTTCCAGGCACTTGGCCTGCGAGACATCGCCCAGGCATTTGATTTCGGCGACCATCCTTGTTGCGCCGTTGTCGTCCAATGAGTACAGATCGGCTTTGCGTCGATCGCCTATTGGCAGGTCTGTCCAGATCTCGACCTCGTCTTCGAACCAGGCTTGAAGGCTGATTTGCGCCTGAATCCAGTGTTCGCGGCAACTGTTGAGTTGCAGCACTTGCTCAAGGTTCTTCTCCATGCCGCGAAAAGCTCGTTCGAACAACTCAAGCCATTGAGTGGTGTCCATTTCACACGTCCTGTTTCGGTCCATTTGGGGGAGGGGATTATGGACGGGATTGCCTTCAATCGAGAACCCCACATTCATCACCGAACCCTGCAGGAGTGAGCCTGCTCGCGATAGCGGTATGTCTCTGACATTTCCGTTGTCTGACACACCGCTATCGCGAGCAGGCTCACTCCTACATTGGATCTGTGATGACCCCCCATCTCGTGTTCATCGCGGCCTGATGAAAAAAATCTGATTGACTTCACCATCAGAAACTTCGTTGTTGAAGCCAATGTTCAGGGTGAGGCAGTAATGTCCCACGCCAACATCACCTGACTGATCGCCGCATCAATCACCGCAAGCGCGGTGTTATCCCGCGCCAGTATGGAAATCCCCTGCAGAAAGCTGTCAAACACGGTCGCCATCGCGACGGCGTCAGTCCGCTCGGGTAGCTGACCCTCGCGAATCCCACGCTCGACACACGCCACAATCCCCGCTCGAGTGCGGGCGCGGGACTGGGTGAGGGCTTCGACCACGCGGGCATTCTCCGGGCCTGGCGCGCTCATGACGCCGAGGGTGACCATGCAGCCCTTGGGGTGGCCGTCGTCGCACTGCATGCGTGCGGACTGGCGCAGGGCGGTTTCGATGGCTTGGCGCGGTGGCAGGGTTTCATCCCACAGGCATTCGGTGACCTGGGCGAAGGTTGCCAGGTAACGCTGCACGCATTCATCGAACAGGGCTTCCTTGGAGCCGAACGCGGCGTAGAAGCTCGGCGCGGAAATGCCGCCACCCAGTTCCGCCTTCAACAAGGCGAGGGAAGTGGAGTCGTAGCCGTGTTGCCAGAACAGTTGCATGGCCTGATCGACGGCGTCGTCGCGGTCGAAAGCGCGGGGGCGGCCCATTCTCGCCATATCGGAACTCCTCGAAAAGATGATTTAGATACTAGTCGATACATAAGTCGTTGACAACGAGCGGGACCTGCCGCCAGTATTTTATATCGATCGGTATCTAAGTCTGAATTTCTCTGCTCAAGGAGCTTCCCGTGACACCTTCAATCACTTTATCGGCAGCGCCCAAACGCCTGCCCGTCGGCGCATTGCTGGCGCTGGCGATGACCGGGTTCATCTGTATTGTCACTGAAACGCTGCCTGCGGGCCTGTTACCTCTGATCAGCGAAGGCCTGGAGATTTCGCCGTCGATGGCCGGCCAAATGGTCACCGCGTATGCGTTGGGTTCGGTGCTGGCGGTCATACCCATGACCATTGCGACGCGCGGCTGGCGTCGGCGCAATGTGTTGCTGCTGACCGTTGTGGGATTCCTGCTGTTCAATTCGATCACGGCGTTGTCATCCCACTATGGGGTGACGCTGGTGGCAAGGTTCTTCGCGGGAGTTTCGGCGGGGTTGGCCTGGAGTCTGCTGGCCGGTTATGCCCGGCGCATGGTCGAACCCGATCAACAGGGCAAGGCGTTGGCGCTGGCCATGGTCGGTACGCCGATTGCCCTGTCGCTGGGTGTGCCGCTCGGTACCTGGCTGGGCGGGCTTGTGGGCTGGCGGACGACGTTCGGCATCATGTCGGCCATGACCTTGATATTGATCGTCTGGGTGTTGGTGAAGGTGCCGGACTATCCGCCGCAACCTGCGCATCAGCGCATGTCACTGCGCAGCGTGTTGACGACGCCGGGTGTTCGACCGGTGCTGGCGGTGGTGATCAGCTGGATGCTGGCGCACAACATTCTCTACACCTACATCGCGCCGTTCGTGGCACCGGCAGGGCTACAGGATCGCGTGGATCTGGTGTTGCTGGTCTTTGGCATCGCCGCGCTGGCGGGGATCTGGCTGACCGCGAAACTGGTGGAGCCGCTGCTGCGCAAGACGGTGTTGGTGAGCCTCGCGACGTTTGCGGCAGTGTGCGTGGTACTGGGTTTGCTGGGGCGCGTGCCGGAAGTGATCTACGTCGGTGTAGCGGTGTGGGGACTGAGCTTCGGCGGCGCGGCGACGTTGTTGCAAACGGCGTTGGCGGACGCGGCAGGGGACGGCGCCGATGTGGCGTTATCGCTGAATGTAGTGGCATGGAACAGCGCGATTGCCGGCAGCGGGGTGGTCGGTGGGGTGTTGCTGGACAAATGGGGTGTTGCCTCGTTTCCGTGGGCGATGGTGGTGTTGGTGGGTGTGGGATTTGCGATTGCGTGGTGGGCGCGGGTGCATGGCTTCAGGCCTGGGGCGCGTGGGGCGCGGTAGTTTCTGCATCATCAGTGACTGGGCTGGCGCTTTCGCGAGCAGGCTCGCACACATTGGTTTTGCGGCGTTCACGAATGCAGTGTCGGACACAAAACCTGTGGGAGCGAGCTTGCTCGCGAATTGGGTGTCCACGGTGTGCAGGTTTTATTCATCACCATTTTGGACACAGTGTTTGTCCAGCCGACCGATTTTTGCCGTGCGCTTCAACCCCTAACATCGTCTGCAACCCGTGACCCAACACGGTTCCTCACAAGACGGTGAACATCATGAAGCTTTCAAAAATCGCTCTTCTTCTGGTCCTGGGCGGTATCGGTGCGCAGGCGTTTGCTGCTGACGCACCTGCCAGCCCCGAGGTAGAGGTCTATAACTATGCGACTCAACTCGACATCGCTCATGTGATCTCGATCTCTGACACCAGTGAGCAGTGCGGCGTGGTGCCTGCGCAGATGACTTATGACGACTCGAACGGTGCGCGGCATGTCGTGCAATACCTGGTGATGGGCAGCGGTTGTTCCAACGGTTGATGTCGGTGCAGGCGCTGGAGGGTCGACACTCCAGGTCTGCGGCACTAAGCGTTGGCGAGTTGTCTGGCGCCGGCCGTGTCCTCATCGGACGCCAGCAGTTGTGGGATGGCGGTTTTCAGGAACTCCACCCAGGTCTTGATTTTGGCGTCGACGAATTTGCGCGACGGGTAGATCGCGAACAGGTTGTATTCCTCCAGGCGGTACTCCGGCAGGACCCGCACCAAAGTGCCTCCCTCCAATCCTTCGACGGCTGATGCCAGCGGCTGAATGCCGATGCCCATGCCATTTCTGATCGCCGTGGCCATGCCGTCGGCGGTGTTGATGTGGAAAGGCGAGTCCGGGATATTCTGCGTTTCCATGCCTTGTGGCCCTTCGAACACCCAGTTTTCTGCGGGCATCACCGTGTTGACGATGCGCAGGCAGTCGTGCGCGCTGAGGTCGGCGGGTGTGGCGGGGTGGCCGCGTTTGGCGAGGTAGCTCGGCGAGGCGCAAAGGATGCTGTAGGTGGTGCCCAGGCGTTGCGCGACGAAGCCGGAATCGGGCAGGTCGCGGGCAAGAACGATGGACATGTCGTAGCTTTCTTCGATCAGGTCGGGCAGGCGATTGCTCAGGTTCAGGTCGAACATCACCGAGGGGTGAATCTCGCGGTAGCGGGCGATGGCGTTGATCACGTAGTGGTTGCCGATCGCAGCCATGGCGTGGATCTTCAGGCGCCCGACCGGCAGGGTCTGGGCGGTGCCGGCTTCTTCATCGGCTTCGCGCAGGTCATCGAGGATTCTTTCGGCGCGCTGCAAATAACGCACGCCGGCTTCGGTCAAGGCGAGGCGGCGGGTGGTGCGGTTGATCAGGCGCGTGTGCAACCGGGCTTCGAGGCTGGAGACGGCTTTGGACACGTTGGTCGTGGTGGTGTCGAGCACATCGGCTGCGGCGGTGAAGCTGCCGCTCTGGGCGACGGTGACGAAGCAGCGCAGGGTCTGAATAACGTCCATCGTGTTGTTGTCTCTGTGGATGGGGCTGCCATTCTAGAGTTTGCTGTGGGGGGTATTGCAAATGTTTGCGAGCGAGGGAGGGTGCATGGCGGGTGAAGGACTTGAGGACATTCTGGTGCCGGGGCTTTCGGTGGTGTTCTGTGGGATCAATCCGGGCTTGCTCGCGGCATCGCAAGGGCATCATTTTGCCGGGCGCAGTAATCGCTTCTGGCGCACCTTGCACCTGGCCGGGTTCACGCCGCATGAAGTGCAGGCGGAGGATGATCGCAGCCTTGTGCAATTTGGCTGCGGGTTGACGGCGGTGGTCGAGCGGCCGACGGCGCGGGCGGATCAGTTGGCGGTGGCGGAGTTCGCCGCAGCGGCCATGGGCTTTGAACAGAAGATCACCCGCTATGCGCCGCGCTATGTGGCGTTTCTGGGCAAGCCTGCGTATGCCGCGTTGTCGGGGCAGAAAGTCGTGGCGTGGGGACCGCAGGCAAAGACCTTTGGCGGCGCGCAGGTGTGGGTGTTGCCGAACCCGAGCGGCAGGAATCTCGCGTTCAATCTTCAGCAACTGGTGGACGCTTATCGTCAACTGCAAGTGGCGGCGTCAGAGCCGAAAATCTAAACATCGCAACTGCGCAAAAAGTTGCGCAGTTGTTTCGCGGATTTCACCCGAGAACGCCCTTCAAACCCTTATAAACCGTGCCCTCCAGCCAAGTGCGCAAGAAGTTGCACAGTACTGCGCAACTTCTTGCGCACTTTTTTCTGTTTATCGACGTTTAAAGCGTTAGAGCGCGAAGACATGGTCGCTAAATCCTTGATCGGTAATAGCTAGATGATGGCTGGCATGGATTTTGATATCTGAGCAGACACCCGGACGGGCAATGGTGCCTGTCGGTGTGTTTTTTCAAGCAAGGAGAGCATCCCCATGGCAACACCAGCGTACATGTCCGTCACTGGCGAAAAACAAGGTCTGATCACTGCCGGCGCGTTCACCGCCGACTCCGTGGGCAACACCTTCCAGGAAGGTCACGAAGACCAGGTCATGGTTCAGGCATTCACCCACGACGTGATCATCCCGCGTGACCCGCAATCCGGTCAGCCAACCGGTCAGCGCGTGCACAAACCAGTGGTGATCACCAAGGTCTACGACAAGGCTTCGCCACTGCTGCAAGCGGCACTGACTTCCGGCGAGCGCATGAGCGAAATCGTTATCCAGTGGTACCGTACTTCGGCTCAAGGTACTCAAGAGCACTACTACACCACCAAACTGGAAGACGCGATCATCGTCGCCATCAACAACAAAATGCACAACTGCCAGGATCCAGGCAACGCGCACTTCACCCACCTGGAAGAAGTGCAGTTCACCTACCGCAAAATCACCTGGACCCACGAAGTATCCGGTACTTCGGGTTCCGATGACTGGCGTGCTCCAGTCGTTTAATCGCGACTGATTGTTGTACTGCCCCGGCCAGTGCGGCTGACCGGGGCGGCTTTGACCTACAGAATTTTTTGCGTGCGCCACGCTCCACGGAACCGGCGCCCGTCGCAGCATTGCGCGAGGAACAAGGGATGTTCTCACCGGCCAATCAGCCTCATTTCAATCTGACCATCGATGGCGCGGACAGCGATTTCCAGGTGCTGTCGTTCACCGGGAAAGAGGCGCTCAACACCCCCTTCGAATTCGAACTGGAACTGGTCAGTGAGAAGGCCTCGATCAACCTCGAAAGCCTGCTGCACAAACTCGCGTTCCTGCAGCTGTCGCCCAGCGGCACGGGGATTCACGGGCTGATCTACAGCATCGCCCAGGGCGAGGCCGGCAAGCGCCTGACCCGCTACAAAATCTCCCTGCGCCCGCAGCTGTCGTACCTCGCGCATCGGGTCAATCAGCGCATCTTCCAGCAGATGACCGTACAGCAGATCATCAGCAAGGTGCTGGAAGAACACGGCATCCTCGCCAGCGACTATCACTTCCAGTTGAGCGCGATCTATCCGGAGCGCATCTACTGCGTGCAGTACGACGAAAGCGATCTGCATTTCGTCCAGCGCCTGTGCGAGGAAGAGGGGATTCACTACCACTTCCAGCACACCTCCAGCGGCCACAAACTGATGTTCGGCGATGACCAGACGGTGTTCCCGAAACTGGCGCCAGTGGCCTATCAGCAGGACTCCGGGCTGGTCGCCGATCAACCGGTAGTCAAGCGTTTCGGCCTGCGTCTGGCAACCCGCACCAGCCGCACCACGCGCCGCGATTACGACTTCGTCAAACCGAAGATCGAGCTGGAAAGCGACGCCAAGAGCAGCGCCCAGCCGGATCTGGAAGATTACGATTACCCGGGGCGTTTCGTTGATCGCGAGCGCGGCAAACACCTGGCCAACCGTGCACTGGAACGCCATCGCACGGACTATCGACTGGCCGAGGGCAACAGCGATCAGCCGATTCTGGTCAGCGGGCATTTCCTCGCCCTGACCGAACACGCCAACCCGACGTGGAACGACCTGTGGCTGCTCACCGAGATCTTCCACGAAGGCAAACAGCCGCAAGTGCTTGAAGAGTCGGTGACCAGCGACACCACCGACAACAAGGACGATTTCCACCAGGGCTATCGCAACCGCTTCAATGCGATCCCGTGGGACGTGCCGTACCGTCCGCCGCTCGATCACCCGAAACCGAAAGTGCTCGGCACCCAGAGCGCCGTGGTCTGCGGCCCTGAGGGCGAAGAGATCTACTGCGACCAGTACGGTCGGGTGAAGGTGCAGTTCTTCTGGGATCGTGAAGGCGAGCACGACGACAAGACCAGTTGCTGGATGCGCGTGGCCTCAAACTGGGCCGCGGAAACCTTTGGCGCGATCAACATTCCGCGGGTCGGCATGGAGGTGTTGATCACCTTCCTCGAAGGCGATCCCGATCAGCCCTTGATCACCGGTTGCCTGTACCACGGCGCGAATCTGCCGCCGTACAAGCTGCCGGACTTCAAGACCCTCGCCACGGTAAAAAGCAAGGAATACAAGGGCAGCCGCGCCAACGAACTGCGTATCGACGACACCACCAGCGAGATCAGCATCGCGCTGCGCAGTGATCACGGCGCCAGTGCGATCAACCTCGGCTACCTGACCCATCCGCGCCCGAGCGGCGGGCAGCCACGCGGTGAAGGTTTTGAGTTAAGAACCGATCGCCACGGCGCGGTGCGGGCCGGCGCCGGCCTGCTGATCACCACCGAGCCGCGTCCGAACGAATCGAAGCACCACAAGGACCTGCCGGAAACCGCTGAACGTCTCGCCACCGCGAGCGATCAGCAGGACGGTTTCGCCACCCAGGCCAAAGAGCTACAAGCGCAGGAGGCCGGTGATCAGGACGACGTCGCCAAGGCTCTGCACGCGCAGCATCAAGGTGTGCTCGGCTCTGGCCCGGCGAACATGACTGCCAACGAATTTCCGGAATTCACCGAGCCGCATCTGGTGCTCGCCAGCCCTGCCGGCATAGCCCTGACCACACCGCGCTCCAGCCACATCGCCACCGGCGAACACCTGGCGCTGAGCAGCACCGGGCACACCAGTTTTTCCATCGGCAAACGCCTGCTCGCCAGTGCCAGTCGCGGCATGCGCCTGTTCGTGCAAAGCATGGGTTGGCGTCTGGTAGCCGCGTCCGGCGACATCGACGTGCGTGCGCTGAAGGACAGCATCAACCTGCTGGCCAAACTCAACATCACTGCCAACGCCGACCGCATCACCATCACCGCGAAAACCGAACTGGTGATCCAGGGCGGCGGCAGCGCCACCACCTACAACGCCGGCGGCATCACCCACGCCACCAGCGGCCCGTACACCGCGCACGCAGCGAACTTCGCCTACACCGGTGCGAAAAGTCTGGCCGGCGTGTTCCCGGAACCGCCGAAACCGGGCAAGGGCAATCTGGAGTTGTTCAACCAATACGCCGGGCGTCAGGGCATCAAGGAAGGCGATTACGAAGTGATCGACGCCTTGGGCAAAAGCATCAAGGGCAAGCTCGACGCCAAGGGTTTCGCCAGCGTCGCCGGCGCCGCCCCGGGGCCTGCGCGCGTGCTGTTCGGCAAGGACCCGGCGGACACCTGGAGTGAAGGCAGCTACATCGGCAAACCGGAATGGCCACTGAAACCGCCAAGCGCTGAAGACGTACCGAGCCAGGTGCAGGCGATGGTTGCGCAGGTCCTGCCGAACAAGAACTGGGACATGCTGGAAAAGGGCAAGGAACTGGCCCAGACCGGCATGGGCGCCATGCAGACCGCCCAAGGCGCGATGCAAACGGCGCAGCAGGTGAAGGGGGCGGTGCAGGGCGGGGCGGCCGGGTTGCCGAAACTGGCGAGTGCGGCGCTGCCGAGTGCTTCGGGGATTTTGGGGGCGGCGAGCAAGGCGGGCAAGTTGCCAACGCTTCCTGCTCCAGCCCTACCAAAAACTTCTATTAAAACCCCGGGCCTGCTGGCGGGTGAGATGCTGTCATGACGACTGAAACTGCTGTTGTGAAACGTGAGCCTCAGGTTGCCATCGTTCCACTCAATACGCTGGACCTCCAGGACGTAGGGCGCGGCGCTGCGGTGTTTGACGCATGGCTGCAATCGATAAGCGGCGGTGTGGTGACTTTGGACCGCATCAAGAATGTCGCGGGTGCCTTGCCTGTTATTGGCAACATCATGGCCCTGGTCGATGCCTTGGGTGACATTGTGACTCTCGCCAAAAGCAAACAACGAGAAGTGCTCGACTGGGTCAGTCTGGGTATCAACTTGATCGGTGTGCTGCCTGCTCCACCGACGATGGCGGCGGCTCGTATGAGTTTGCGTCCGACGCTGTTTCTTGTGCGTCAGGAGTTACGCAATAGCGCCAAAGTGCTGTTGGGTGATTCGATGATCGAGGTGTTGGTCGGGCATTTGAACGCCACAATCGTTGGCACCATCGATGACTTTGTGAAGCAGGCCCAACCAAAACTGGCGGGTATTCTCAACGATGCGGGCGAACTGGGTCAGAGCGCAATTACCGAAATCGCCAAAGGTCTGGAGACAACGGTCAATGGCAACCTGAATGCCAAGGGGGATGTTCAGGCAGCCAAGAAAAAGTTGAGCGCCGCCGGTGACCAGTTGCTCAATGATCCAAAAGCTGCGATCAGCAATATTTTTGGTGCAGCATTCAGTGCATATAAGGCGGCGGGGAAAGGCGTAGCCAATACCGCGGCGAAGAACCTGCTACCGGAGCAGGCCAGGCAGTTGGTGCTCAAACACACCACTTCGCTGAAAGCGCTGGGTCCGGAGTTGCGTAGCCAGCTGGGCAAATTGGCTGACCCTGGCACTCGGCATTCAATCGGTTGGTTGATTCAAGTATTGGGCGGCGCCGTGACCAGTTTCCGCAAACGTCGCGGACACGGGCAAAGCGCAGGCGTCAAGCCCAATGCTACCACCCAGGCCAAGCACAAGGCTGGCGAAGGCCGTCTTGAAGCCAGCAGTCGTCAGGCCCCCGCATCAGCAAACTGCAACAGGTGCAAGAACGGCGTCAAGTCAGGTACCGGAAACAGTATCAGCTTCGCTATGGGATCAGAAAGCCTCAGCCATGTTGACTTCCGCTTGCCAGGTCCTTTTTCAATCGAGTGGGTGCGCACCTATAACTCACGACTCAGCACTTACGATCAGGGCGAATTGGGCGCTCGGTGGGTCACTGAATTTACAACCCGAATCGACTGTGTCGACGACGGCTTGGCGTTCCACGATATAGATGGTCGTAGTCACACTTTCCCTCTACCGAAAGTCGGGCAGTTTCATTACGACGCGATAGAAAACATCACACTGGTTCGAGTTGACGAAACAGAGTTACTGATTTGTCGTGGTTTCGAGCGTCGGGAGACCTATGTTCGAAGTGGACAACGTTATCTATTGAGTGGCGTTGTCCTGCGCAGCGGTGCGGGTATCAAACTGCATTATGAGCATCACCATGGGACCATTCCTGTGTTATCCGACCTGATGACCTATCAGGGCGACGTGACGAATGTCCTCACGCATATCGGCACAATGATGGATGACCACGGGCGCCTTACGGGGCTTTGGGAAATTCGTGAAGGTCAACCGGAGCGTCAACTGTGTGCGTATCAATACGACACCCAGGGTGACCTCATCCTGGCTCAGGACGAAAATGGCGCAGTCTGGAATTATCAGTATCAACAACATCTGATAACCCGCTATACGGATCGAACCGAGCGGGGCATGAATATTGAGTGGCTTGGCCAGGGACCCGATGCCAAAGCCATTCGGGAATGGGCGGATGACGGCAGCTTTGATACGCGCCTTGAATGGGATGAAAACATTCGCCTGACCTACGTCACCGATGCTCACGGCAACGAGACATGGCATTACTACGACATCCTTGGCTACACCTACCGCATCCGTCATCCCGACGAACGTTCCGAGTGGCTGTTCCGTGATGACGCAAAAAACCTGATCAGACACGTGCATGCCAATGGCAGCACAGACCGTTACAGCTACGACGAGCGAGGCAATCTCCTCGAACACATCCGGGCCGACAACACCGAAGTGCATTTCGCCTATGACGATCAAGACCTGTTGATCAAGATCAGTGATGCCGAGGGTGGACAATGGCAACACGGCTTTGACGATCAAGGCAATCTCGTTGAGGCGACCGACCCGCTAGGGAACAAGACCGAGTACGCCTATAACTCGGCGGGTGTACCAGTCGCCATCAAAGACGCCAACGGAAACGGAAAAGCCCTTGAATACAATGACCTTGGGCAGCTGGTCGAATACACCGACTGTTCTGGCAAGACGAGTGCCTGGGAATACAACTCACGTGGGCAGATGATTTGTTTCACGGACGCCTGCGGCGAAAGTACAGAGTACGAATACCGCGCAGGTCAATTGGTACTGATCAGGCATCCCGACAAGACCGAAGAGCGTTTCGAACGTGACGCCGAAGGCCGGATGCTTGCACATACCGATGGCCTCGACCATTGCATTACCTGGCGTTACAACGCCGCAGGGTTGGTGATTGAACGAGTCGACGCAGCAGAACAGATCCAGCGTTACAGCTGGGATACGTTGGGTCGGTTGACCGAGGTGGAAAACGAGAATGGTCGCTCCACGCTATTTCGCTATGACTCGCTTGGGCGCCTGTTGTCCGAAACCGGAGTAGATGGTCACACTTCTTACTATCAGTACGATCCTGAAACCGGCCGTCTGGCACGCATCATCAACGGTGAACGCGCAGTTTCATTTAGCTTCGACCCGATGGGGCGAGTGACGGGGCGTCGAGCCAGTCTTGGGGACCAGGTGCAGAGTGAGGCGTTCGCCTACGATGGTAACGGCAAAATGGTGTTGGCCGAAAACGCTGACAGTCGCCTGCAGTTCTTTCATGATCTGGCCGGTAACCTTCAGCGCGAGCACCATTACTATCTTTCATTGGAAAAGCCAACCGTCGCTGTCTGGCGACACGACTACGATGCGTTGAATCAACGTGTTTCCACCCTCCGTCCGGACGGGCATCGTGTCAGCTGGCTTACGTATGGCAGCGGTCATCTGTTGGGTATGCGGCTTGATGATCACGAGCTGATCAGCTATGAACGCGATGACATGCATCGAGAGGTGGCACGGCATCAAGGCAACTTTTTGCTGCAAACGCAAAAGTGGGACCCGTTGGGGCGCCTCCAGGAGCAGTTGGTCGGTCGACGTGATGACAAAGCGACCCTGCTCAAACGTGAATATCAATATGACGCGGCCACCCAACTGTCTGGCATCAGTGATTCGCGTCGTGGTGCTCACGCTTATCTCTACGACCCCGTCGGGCGGTTGCTCAGCGCGCTTACTCGCCATGGTGAGGAAACATTCGCGTTCGATCCAGCGGGCAATCTGTTAGAGAACAAAGCCATGGAAATGCGTGGGCCGCTGGACCTGACCCCGCCGCGCGACAAACTGGTCGACAATTTGTTGCTGGAGTACGCAGGCACTCATTTCGAGTATGACGATCGCGGCAACATGATTCAGCGCTGGAAAAGCGGCAATCGCAGCCAGATGAAATGGGATCTGTTTGATCGCCTCGTGCATTTCGAAGACAACCGCCTTGCGGTGGACTTTGCTTATGACGCGCTGGGCAGACGCCTGTACAAAAACTCCGTTGCGCACTTCAAACGCCGTCCGGAGGCGGGCTCTCAGTGGAATCGCAATGAACACAGTCGCGTACAGCGTGAACATGGTTGCGGTTTCACCCTCTATGGCTGGGACGGTGATAATTTGGCCTGGGAGAGCAGTCCGGATGAATTGGATGGCACACCCGGTCGAACGGTTCACTATGTCTTTGAACCGCAAACCTATGTTCCCCTGGCGCAGGCGGTGCGTCATGCACCGATAAGTCTGTCTGGTGTGACCGAATTCAACGGTGAATACAGTCTGGAAAATGACCCCGTCTGGAATGACGAACCCACCGCGAAACCGTTTGATGCGTTGGCCTGGTACCAGTGTGACCACTTGGGCACACCGCAGGAACTGACGGATGCTCAGGGCCAGATTGCCTGGAGTGCGCAGTACAAGGTTTGGGGGGCTGCCAGTGAGCAGCGTTCAGAATGGGCGCGACAGAACGGGATCAAGAATCCGATAAGGTTCCAGGGTCAGTATCATGATCATGAGACTGGGCTGCATTTAAACCGCTATCGCTACTATGAACCCGAAACGGGCCGTTTCATCAGTAAGGATCCGATTGGCCTTGCAGGTGGTTTGAACCTGTATCAATACGTGCTTAACCCATTGAGTTGGGTCGATCCGCTGGGTCTCTCGGCATCTTCGGATCTGCCTCGCATGAAGGGCACGAACACCCGTCGCGCAGGCACTACATTGACTAATGCCGGGTTCACAAAAACCAACGACAATGGTGTCAATCAAAAGTGGAAGCATCCCGACGGGTCCGAGGTCAGGGTTCATAAGTACGGGAACCAGAATCCCTGCCCTTACAAGTCAGGCAATAACGCGCATATCCATAAAGAAGATCCATCCGGAAATCAGCTGGACGATCGTGGATCAATATCCACCGATCCAAACAAAACACACATCGGCATGCGCAATCCTGCCGACCTACCGACGGTTCGAAACAGGCCACACGGATCATGAGTTACGAATACAAACTGGTGTTCGACGACACCACCTCTGCCAGTAAGGTAATGAGCGAAGTAGAGGGCAGCGACGCGTGTGTTCGCGTGCAGCCCGGTGATCTCTACTTGAAAGATCGGTCGCTCAACAGCAGCGCTGATTATGACGCTCGATTGATCCATGAAAACGAGAGCGTTCTGTGGCTTCAGGTCAATTTCAAATCATTGAGCCTGTACCAGACCATGCTTTCGGCGCTGGGTGACAGTGCCTATAGATGTCTTGAGGATGGTGAGGAAGATGAAGAGGTGCAGCTCAAGGAAGCATTTCGCATCAAGGGCATTGTTTGAACAGCGCTTGAATGTCTGCATCGTGCATCCGTGCCAATAGACAGGCCAAGGTCAAAGGAGTGACAACATGAAAGACGCCATTCGCTTGGGCGACTCCACCACTCACGGTGGCAAGGTGCTCGAAGCGTTCTCCCGGACCGATCTCAACGGCAAGCCGATTGCCGGGCTCGGTCACAAGGTCAGTTGCCCGTTGTGCAAGGGGATTTTCCCGATTGCCGAGGGCAGCAGCACCTACACCGTCGATGGCGTGCCCATCGCGCTCGACGGCATGAAAACCGCCTGCGGTGCGGCACTCATTGCCAGCGGCCCGAAAGGGGCGGTTGTCAGCTGAGCCACTGAATTTCGATAGGGAACCGGATCTCCGATCAGGGGCGTTGTATCGCCTGGTCGCCAGAGGTCTGCACCTTCAATAACCACCCGAAGAGACCTCCGGTCTGTTGGATGTTGTCATGACGACTGAAACTGCTGCGGTAAAACGAGAATCCCAGGTCGCTGTTGTACCGCTTAATCAGATTCAAGTAGCGGACGTCGGACGCGATGCTGCCAAGTTCGATGCATGGCTGCAGGAAGTCAGTGGTGGTTATGTAACGCTTGAACGGATCAAGTATTTCGCCGGAGCCCTGCCCGTAGTCGGCAACATCATGGCGCTGGTCGATGTATTGAATGACATTGCCGTTTTATCGCGTAGTCAAAAGCGTGATCCGCTGGATTGGGTCAGTCTTGGCATCGACCTTATTGGCGTCATACCTGTGCCGGCGAATATGGCTGCCGCACGCATGAGCCTGCGACCGACGCTTTACCTGGTCAGGCAGGAAATGAAGGTCGCTGGCAAGGCTCTCTTGGGCGATGCGTTGATCAACGTGATTGCCGGTCACCTGAACGCGACGATTGTTGGCGAGATTGATCATTTCGTTAAGACGGCCCAATCCGCCTTGCCGGATTTACTGGATAAAGCCGGGCAAAAGGGTGAGGAGTTCCTGAAGCAGATTGCCACGGGGTTGAACGCGGTCGTAGACGCTGATCTTGATTCGGGTGTTGACCTCAAGCGAGCAGGGAAAAAAATGGACGGTGTGGGAGGACAACTCCTGCATGACCCCAGCAAAGCTATCAGCAATATTTTTGATGCTGCCTGCGATGTCTATAAAGCGGCCGGGAAGGGCGTAGTGAACAGTGCTGCCAAGCACTTGTTGCCTAAGGAGGCCAAGAAACTCGTCCACGATCAGACAAAAATTCTGGTTGCCATGGGGCCGGAGTTACGGACCCAGTTAAAAAAACTCAGCGATCCGAACATGCCGTTTTCTATCGGTGCGCTCTTGATCGTATTGGCCAAGGCTGTGAAAGCCTGGCATCTGCGTAACAGGCGTGGTGTCGCGGGGCACGTGAAGGTGGGGGGTACGAGCCAAGCCAAACACCGGGCGGGCGAGGGCAGAACCGAAGTCAGGAAAACGGAAGTCCCGGCGAAGAAGAAACCCAATGCGGAAAAAAATGGTACGTGTCCTGGTACTTGCGACAGCATCAGCTTTGCGGTCGGTTCCGAAAGTATTGCTCACACGGATTTCAACCTGACCGGCCCATTCCCGATCGAGTGGACGCGCATCTACAGCTCAGACCTGCAGGCCTATGACCAGGGCGATCTGGGTGCACGATGGATTACGTCATTCACAACACGCTTCGACCTCGTCGACGGTGCCTTGCAGTTCCATGATGCGGATGGGCGTAGCCATGACTATCCGCTGCCTGAAATCGGGCTGTTTCACTACGATGCGATTGAAAATCTCACCGTTGTTCGGGTGAGTGACGACAAGTTGCTGCTCTGCCGTGGTTTCGAACGCAAGGAAACCTATGTGCGTCGTGGTCAACAATTTTTGCTGGTCGGTGTGGAGTTGCGAAGCGGCGCCGGCCTCATGTTGCATTACGAGCACCAGCAGGGTGACCGGACAGTACTGTCTGACCTGATCACGTATGAAGGTGAACCGGGCAAGGTGCATCTGCATCTCGGCACGATGATTGACGAACAGGGGCGTTTGACCGGGCTCTGGGAGATTCGTGACGGTGAACCTCTGCGTCAGCTTTGTTCCTATGTGTACGATTCGGCAGGCGATCTGGTTCAGGCCCAGGATGAAAATGGTGCTGCCTGGCGTTATCAGTATCAACACCACCTGATCACCCGTTACACCGACCGCACTGGCCGGGGTATGAATTTGCAGTGGCAAGGCGACGGCGCCGACGCGAAGGCTGTTCGCGAGTGGGCTGATGACGGCAGTTTCGATACGCGTCTGGAATGGGATGAAAACATTCGTCTGGTGTATGTCACAGATGCGCTCGGTCACGAAACCTGGCACTACTTTGACAGCCTTGGTTATACCTACCGCATCCGGCACGCCGATGATCGCTCCGATTGGTTCTTCCGCGATGACGCCAAGAACGTCATTCGCCACGTTCGTGCTGATGGGCGTTCTGAACGCTACAGCTACGACGAGCGAAGCAATCTTCTCGAGCACATTCGTGCCGATGACACGGTGGTGCACTATGCCTACGACGATCTCGACCAACTGATCAAGATCAGCGATGCCGAGGGCGGCCAGTGGGTGAGGGCTTACGACGATAAAGGCAATCTTGTCGAGAGTGTCGACCCCCTGGGCAACAAGACCGAATACGCCTACAGCCCGGCGAGCTTGTTGGTCGCCGTCAAAGACGCCAACGGCAACGAAAAAAAGCTTTCCTACAATACTTCCGGGCAACTGGTGGAGTACGTCGACTGCTCAGGCAAGACCAGTGCTTGGGAGTACAACGAACGTGGGCAAATGGTTTGCTTCACAGATGCCGCCGGTCAGAGCACCGAGTACGCGTACAACGCCGGGCAACTGATGTTGATCAAGCACCCGGACAAGACCGAAGAGCGTTTTGAGCGCGATGCGGAAGGCCGTTTGCTGGCTCATGTCGATGGCCTGGATCGTTGCACCACCTGGAATTACACCGCCGCAGGATTGATTGCTGAACGGGTTGATGCGCTGGAGCATGCGGTCCGGTATCGCTGGGACAAGCTTGGTCGTCTGGTCGCCCTGGAAAACGAAAACGAACGCCGTGCGCATTTCACCTACGATCCGATCGGCCGGCTGCTTGACGAAACCGGTTTCGATGGCCGTTCCACTCGCTATGTGTATGAGCCGGAATCCGGACGCCTGGCCAGTATGTACAACGGGGAGCGGTGCATCGAGCTGCGTTACGATCCGATGAACCGCGTGATTGAGCGTCGCGCCACTCTGGGTGATCAGCAGCAGAGCGAGACCTTTGCCTATGACGGCAACGGCCACCTCATTTTTGCAAGCAATACCGATAGCCGCCTGCAATGGTTCCATGACCTGGCTGGCAACCTGGTGCGTGAACATCAACACTATCTGCAGTTGGAGCGTCCGAAAGTCGCGGTTTGGCAGCATGAGTACGATGTGCTCAATCAGCGGGTTGCGACTATCCGCCCTGACGGGCATCGCGTCAGCTGGCTCACCTATGGCAGTGGGCACTTGCTGGGGATGCGTCTGGACGACCACGAGTTGATCGGTTACGAGCGAGACGATTTGCATCGTGAAGTGGCACGACATCAAGGCAATCACTTGTTGCAAACACAGAAGTGGGATCCGGCAGGTCGGCTGCTCGAACAGTTGCTCGGGCGTAGCGACGATAAATCTGTGCTGCTCAAACGAGACTATAAATATGATGCCGCTGGTCAACTGACCGATATCAATGACAGTCGCCGTGGCCCGTTGTCCTATCGTTACGATCCAGTCGGTCGGCTGATCGGTGCTGTTTCCCGTCTTGGCGTGGAAACCTTCGCATTCGATCCGGCCGGTAATCTTCTGGATGACACGGCTTTTGAAATCATCAGGCCGCTGGACCAGTCGGCGCCCCGCAGCAAACTTCTCGACAACCTGTTGCGTGAGTATGCCGGGACGCACTATGAATACGACGCGCGTGGAAACCTGATCAAACGTTGGCAAAACGGCCGTCATAGTCAGATGCAATGGGATCTGTTCGATCGTCTGGTGCGTTTCGAAGACGACCGCCTGGTGGTGGATTATGCGTACGACCCACTCGGTCGCCGCTTGCATAAAAACTCCAGCGCTCACTACAAACAGCGTCCAGAGGCCGGTTCGCTCTGGAACCGCAATGAGCATGCCCGCAAACAGCGTGAATTGGGCTGCGGTTTCACGCTGTTTGGCTGGGATGGTGACCATCTGGCATGGGAAAGCAGTCCGGTTCAACATGATGGTGATACGGGCCGTACTGTCCATTATGTATTCGAGCCGGCGACATTCGCTCCCGTTGCCCAGGCATTGAGTCACAGGCCGATCAGTCTTGCCAATCAACCCACCTATGATGATGCCTACGCTCAGGAAGAAGACCCACTGTGGAATCACAAGCCGATTGCGCAAGCCTTTGATGCCATCGCGTGGTACCAGTGTGACCACCTCGGCACACCGCAGGAACTTACCGACCAGCAAGGCGAAGTGGCGTGGAGCGCGCAATATAAAGCGTGGGGCAGCGCAATCGAGCATCACTCGCCCTCAGCTCATCAACAAGGGCTGACTAACCCGATCCGCTTTATGGGGCAGTACCACGATCATGAGACCGGCCTGCATTACAACCGGCATCGGTACTATGACCCGGAGGTCGGCCGCTTCATTTCTCGCGATCCGATCAGCTACGCCGGGGGGATCAATTTCTATCAGTATGCGGTCAGCCCCACGCAGTGGGTCGACCCGAACGGGTTGTGCAGTACTGCGCTCAATCGAGCGCTCGGCGGCACAACCCATGACAAAATGCAGGCGCATCACCTCATTCCTGAGGAAGTGTGGGGAAGGCAAGCCAGCTTCTTCTCGGATATCGGGATGGGCGCAGACCGCGATAAAAAGGCAAACGGGTTATTGATGCCTGACAGTGCGGATAAGGCGAAACAAACCAAGCGCGTTTTTTATCATTGCGGATCGCATGGTAAGGTTTATAGCCCGATGGTTAACAACATGGTGACGACCGTCAGGAGCAAATATGAGGCTGGTGTCATCGATGAAGCTCAGGCGCGAGCTCAGATATCCGCGATTCAGACAAGATTAAGAGCAAGTCTGTCAGTGCGCGGAACAAGACAACGCCGACTTCGATAAGCAGGGAGAGTTGATATGGAATTTTATGTGCTTTCTCAAAAGGAAGAGCCTGGTTGCCCGACAGGCTTCTTGCAAGCCGATCTTTACGATAAATTTTACTCGGATACCAAAGCTGTCGAGCATGGTTTTTTTTCGTGGTATGCGGAGAAAATCCATTACAAAACACACACGCCCTATCCTGAAGGGATGGTGCTTATTTCTAAAGACAAATTCTATGATTTTGATATAAGGAGCGTGGCGCGATTTTACATAGTTAGTGACGACTTCATGTCTGTTTGCAGCGATTTAGACGTAGGCGTTACTGATGCTGTAGCCATTCAGGTGGTTTCCAAGGGCGGGGAAAAAATCTCATCAAAAAATTACAATGCCGTACTTTTTGAAGAGCTGGATGTGCGCTCGGAGACCGATCCTGCTTCTACTTTTATAGAAGAGGATGGATTGATTTTCAGGTTCAAGAAGTTAGTGCTGCCTACCGACTTCAAACGTCACCTGTTCAAGTTCAAAGGGTTGATTTCAGGAAGTAATACACTTATTTGCTCGGGTGAGTTCAAGGCGCTTGCAAAAGATATAAAAGGGGTGAACTTTACGCCTTTGGAAGATGTGGTTTGGTCGGCTATCAAGCCAGTTTGAGTATGGCTGGTTGCAATACGATGAATTATTATGTTTTGTCTCAGAAAGAAGCGCCGGGTTGCCCGTCAGGGATTTTATATGCCGACCTTTTTGATAAATTCTATGCAGATACAAAGGGTGTGGAGTTCGGCTTTTTCCCTTGGTACGCAGAAAGAGGAAAATCCGGGCCGCGCACTCCTTTTCCGGAGGGTATGGTTCTTATATCCAAGGACAAGTTTTATGACTTCGATGTCCGTAGCGTTTCAAAGTTCTTTTATTTCGTGAGTGACGAGTTTCTGGCTGCCTGTCGTCAGGTTGAAGTCAATATTGTCGACAGCGTGAAAATCCAGGTTCTGTCAGAGGCGGGTGAGAGGATCTCGAAAAAAGATTACCACGCCGTGTTGTTTGAGGAACTGGATGTGCGGGCTAACAGTGATCCGAGATCCACATTTGTAGAGGAAAATAGCAGGCCGATCAGGTTTAAAAAGCTGGTTCTTCCTGATGATTGGAAGTTGGACCTGTTCAAATATAAACGGCTGATTTCTGGTAGCGACAGTCTGGTCTGCTCTGAAATATTCAAAAAGTTGGCGGAGGGATTCAAAGGAGTTGAGTTCAACCCGTTAGACTCCGTTCAATGGTCCGGGATCAGAAGAGTTTGAAACGGCAGGACAATGGGATGGCTGTGCTCAGCCCATAAGTTGTTTGAGTAAGAAGTAATTGAAGCCATGATGGAA
This sequence comes from Pseudomonas serboccidentalis, assembly GCF_028830055.1. Lineage (NCBI taxonomy): Bacteria > Pseudomonadati > Pseudomonadota > Gammaproteobacteria > Pseudomonadales > Pseudomonadaceae > Pseudomonas > Pseudomonas serboccidentalis. Next base: position 5,106,679 of record NZ_CP101655.1, on the reverse strand, counting down.
CTTAAATCGCTCTAATCTTAAAGGAATTAATATGAAAGCCACGTCTTGGATCCTCGCTCTGACCACCACTATCGGCCTTTCCGGCCTGGCTCGCGCAGAAACGCCAGATCCCGCTACCCTGAAAGGCATGTACGACACCGGTCGCAACATGTCCGGCCTGATCAAGCATTGCGTCGACAAGGGCTATCTGAAAGCGGACAGCACTGAAAACGCCAACAAAATGGTGGCGTTCGTTGCCAATATGCCGGGCGAGTTCGACAAGGCCGATGGCGACAAGAACGAAGGTTTCGGGCGCAAGGGCGAAGTGTTGGCCGACGGTCAATACAAGAGCCTGGAAGGTAACCTCCCGCCGGATCTGAGCCTCAAGCAATGGTGCGAGCAAGCGGATCAGGGAATGCGCGAGGGACTCAAGCAAATCGGCTTGTAATCGAACCGATTCAAACGACGCCATGGAGAACCTCCGCCATGAAACCCGAAACACCGCTCACCGACGCCTCGGCCCTGATCGACGCACGAATCGCTGAACTGGCCGATTGGCGCGGCGCCATCCTCGGCGAGATCCGCAAGGTCATTCACCAGGCCGATCCCGAGGTGGTGGAGGAGTGGAAGTGGCGGGGGGTTCCAGTGTGGTCGCGGGGTGGCATCATTTGCACCGGCGAGACCTACAAGGCCGCGGTGAAAATGACCTTCGCCAAGGGCGCGGCGCTGACCGATCCTGCGGGGTTGTTCAACGCCAGCCTGGAGGGCAACACCCGGCGGGCGATTGATATTCACGAGGGCGATCAGCTCGATGAGCAGGCCTTGAAAGCGCTGATTCGCGAGGCGATTGCGTTGAATTTGTCGACGTGAAACGCGGCGTTTGCCCTGATTCATAAATAACTGGCTGTTTTAAAACAATTTTTTTGCACTTGGGGCTTCCCAGATCAGAAAAAGGTTGGTAAATTGCGGCCCATTCTCGCAGAGCTTGTTACAGAGCTTGAGATACAGGGGCGTCGCCAAGCGGTAAGGCAGCAGGTTTTGATCCTGCCATGCGTTGGTTCGAATCCAGCCGCCCCTGCCATATTCAAGAAAAACGCCAGTCCGAAAGGGCTGGCGTTTTTTTATGCGTGCGATTTGTGTCTGGCCGCGACGGTTGCCTGAGCCGGAGCGGGGGACTGTTGTAAACTCCCCCGCGAAAAGTCCCGGCAGGTTGTTCGCCGGCGACCCTCACTCTCTCCAGACAAGAGACTTACATGGCTAATCAAGACCTCAGCTTCACCCCTGATCCGGATGTGGATTCGATTTCCTCCGACGTTGTCGGTTTCAACGGCATTCTGGTTTCGACCCAGATCCCGACTCGCGCCGACGGCAGCCTGGAGCTGGGCGACATCACCCTGCAAAGCGAATGCACCTTGCAAGCGCTGAAAGTGGCGCTGGAGCGGGCGGGCAGTTCGATGGATCGGGTCATGCACCTGACTATCTATCTCACCGACATGGCTGACCGCGCGGCGTTCAACGAAGTCTACAAGCGCTTCTTCGCCAAGCCATGGCCGGTTCGCGCCGCTGTGGGCGTGGCATCGCTGGCGGTTGAAGGCATGCGTGTGGAAGTCACCGCGATGGCCGCCAAGGCCTGATGTAATGCCGCATCTCTCTGTAGGAGCTGTCGAGTGCAACGAGGCTGCGATCTTTTGATCTTGAAAATCAAAGTCAAAAGATCGCAGCGTGCTGCAGCTCCTACAGAGGCGGATTGAGTTGCCACTTGGCAGCACAGGCGTGCCGGCCGGGCGTTTCGCAGCTACAATGCGTGCCTTAACCGTGACAGCCTGACTAAAAAAACTATGTCCTTGCCCAAGCATCACCTGGAACTGCTCAGCCCCGCCCGTGACGTGGCCATTGCCCGTGAAGCCATCCTGCACGGCGCCGACGCCGTGTACATAGGTGGCCCGAGCTTCGGCGCGCGCCATAACGCCTGCAACGAGGTGAGCGAAATTGCCGAGCTGGTGGAGTTTGCCCGCCGTTATCACGCGCGCATTTTCACCACCATCAACACCATCCTGCACGACAACGAACTGGAGCCGGCGCGCAAGCTGATCCACCAGTTGTACGACGCCGGTGTCGACGCGCTGATCGTCCAGGATCTGGGCGTGATGGAACTGGATATCCCGCCGATCGAGCTGCATGCCAGTACCCAGACCGACATCCGCACGCTGGAGCGGGCGAAGTTCCTCGATCAGGCCGGTTTCTCGCAACTGGTGCTGGCCCGTGAGCTGAACCTGAAAGAAATCCGCGCCATTGCCGACGAAACCGATGCCGCCATCGAGTTCTTCATTCACGGCGCCCTGTGCGTGGCGTTCTCCGGGCAGTGCAACATCTCCCACGCGCAGACCGGCCGTAGCGCCAACCGTGGTGACTGCTCCCAGGCGTGCCGCTTGCCGTACACCCTGAAAGACGAAAAGGGTGGGGTGATCGCCTACGAAAAACACCTGCTGTCGATGAAGGACAACAACCAGAGCGCCAACATCCGCGCGCTGGTCGAGGCCGGTGTGCGCTCGTTCAAGATCGAAGGTCGCTACAAGGACATGGGCTATGTGAAGAACATCACCGCCTATTACCGCCAGCGCCTCGATGACGTGCTCGAAGACCGCCCGGACCTGGCTCGCGCCTCCAGCGGCCGCACCGCGCACTTCTTCCTGCCGGACCCGGAAAAGACCTTCCACCGTGGCAGCACCGACTACTTCGTCACCGATCGCAAGATCGACATCGGCGCGTTCGACTCGCCGACCTTCACCGGTCTGCCAGTGGGCACGGTCGAGAAAGTCGGCAAGCGTGACATGCAGGTCGTGACCCAGGAGCCGCTGTCCAACGGCGATGGCCTGAACGTGCTGGTCAAGCGTGAAGTGGTGGGTTTTCGCGCCAACATCGCCGAACCGAAGGGCGAGTTCGAAGAGGATGGCGAGAAGCGCTATCGCTACCGCGTCGAGCCGAACGAGATGCCGGAAGGCCTGTACAAGCTGCGCCCGAATCATCCGCTGAACCGTAACCTCGACCACAACTGGCAACAGGCGCTGCAGAAGACTTCCGCCGAGCGCCGCGTGGCCCTGAGCTGGGTGGCGCGTCTGCGTGAAGAGCAACTGGAAGTGACCGCCACCAGTGAAGAGGGTATCAGTGCCAGCGTGACCCTGAACGGTCCGTTCGGTGTCGCCAACAAGCCGGAGCAGGCGCTTGAGCAACTGCAGGATCTGCTCGGTCAGCTCGGCACCACCCAGTACCACGCCATCGACGTGAAACTGGATGCACCGCAGGCGTTCTTCATCCCGAACTCGCAGCTCAAGGCCTTGCGCCGTGAAGTGATCGAAGCCCTGACTGCCGCCCGTGTCGCGGCGCACCCGCGTGGCAGCCGCAAGGCCGAAACCACGCCGCCGCCGGTGTACCCGGAGTCGCACCTGTCGTTCCTGGCCAACGTCTACAACCAGAAGGCGCGCGACTTCTATCACCGTCACGGCGTGAAGCTGATCGATGCGGCGTACGAGGCCCACGAAGAGGCTGGTGAAGTGCCGGTGATGATCACCAAGCACTGCCTGCGTTTCTCGTTCAACCTGTGCCCGAAACAGGCCAAGGGCGTGACCGGTGTGCGCACCAAGGTCGCGCCGATGCAGCTGATTCACGGCGACGAAGTGCTGACCCTGAAGTTCGACTGCAAGCCGTGCGAGATGCACATCATTGGCAAGATGAAAGGCCACATCCTCAACATGCCGCAACCGGGCAGTGTGGTCGGCCACATCAGCCCGGAAGACCTGCTGAAAACCATCCCGCGCGCGCCACACTGAGTGACGGGCGGGCGTGGCGCTACGGTGTCACGCCTGCTCCGGCTCGCGATCCGCCAGCGCTTCGAGCAGGTCGGCTGACGGCACAAAGAACAGACCCCCGGTGACCGCCGTGCTGAAGTCCAGCAACCGGTCATAGTTGCCGACGGGGTTGCCGACAAACATGTTCTCCAGCATCTGCTCGATCGGTTCCGGCGAGCGCGCGTAACCGATGAAATAGGTGCCGAATTCGCCGGCGCCTGGGCGGCCGAACGGCATGTTGTCGCGCAGTATCTTCTGCTCCTGGCCGTCCTTGGTAATGGTTGTCAGGGCGCTGTGGGAGTTGCTCGGTTTCACCTCTTCACCCAGTTCGATGTCGGCCAGCTTGGTACGACCGATCACCTTTTCCTGAGCCTCGACGCTCAGCGCATTCCACGCATCCATCTTGTGCAGGTACTTCTGCACCAGCACATAGCTGCCGGATTCGAACGCCGGGTCCTCGTTGCCGATCAGGGTGAAATGGTCCGCCTTGCGCCCCACCGGGTTCTCGGTGCCATCGACGAAACCGATGATGCTGCGCATGTCGAAGTAGCGGAAACCCTGTACCTCATCCACCACCGTGATCGCGCCATTAAGTGCGCTGCACAACTGCGTCGCCAGTTCGAAACACAGGTCCATCTGGTCGGCACGGATGTGCAGCAGGATGTCCCCCGGGGTCGCCACCGCACGGCGCCCCTCGACGCCAAACTCACGGAACGGATGCAGCGACACCGGGCGTGGGCTGCCGAACAGGGCGTCCCAGGCATTGGCGCTGAATCCGCAGACACACGACAGGTTGCCGTTGGGCACACGCTTGCCGACCGAACGGGTGAGGGCGGCGATGTCGCCGCACCAGCCGCGCACCTGGCTGGCGGCGTCGCTACCGGGCATCAGCGTGGCGACGATGAAGATCGCGGCGCTGGTGATCGGGTTGCAGATGGCTTGCGGCTCGGGTGTCTGAGTTTCCATTGATGAGGTCATAGTCGGTTCCATGTGCGCAGGGCTAAGATCGGCGCTCATTATGAAACCAAAAACGGTTCATCGATATCTCAGAAGCGAGCCAGTCGATAGGCCGCCAGTGCCGGCAAGCCGGAATGTGTTCCCGGCGAGACCAGTTGCGCGACCAGTTCCGCCGTAATCGCCGCCTGCGTCAGCCCCAAATGCTGATGCCCGAACGCGAGCAGCACCTTGCCGTCGCAGACCTTGTCGATGATCGGCAGCGAGTCCGGCAGCGACGGGCGAAAGCCCATCCATGGCGTCGCGTCTTCAGCATTCAAGTCGCGGCGGAACAGGCCCTTGCTCAAGCGGTGTAACTGCCAGGCGCGTTCCATGAACGGCGGGTGCTCCAGACCTGCGAACTCGACGGTGCCGGCCAGGCGCAAGCCGCCGGCCATCGGCGTCATGATGAACTTGCGCTCCAGCGAGGTGACCGCGAATGGCAGCCGCTCGTGCTCATGCGGCAGCATCAGGTGATAGCCGCGTTCGGTGTCCAGCGGTACTTGTTTGCCGGTCAGTGCAGCCGTGAGTTTTGCCGAGTGCGCGCCACAGGCGATCAGCACCTGGCGCGCGGTGAAGCGGCCCTGATGGGTGATCAGCGACACACCATGTTCCTGCAACTGGCCGCCCAGCACCTCTTGCTCGAGAAACTGCACGCCGGCCGCTTTGGCGGCGCTCACCAGTTCACACACCACTCGATACGGGTCGAGAAAGTGCCCGGTGCGCGGGAAAAACAAGCCGCCCTGAATCTGCGCGCTGAGTTGCGGCGCGCTGTTCTGCACGGTACTGGCCGACCAGAAATCCACCGGCACCTGTTGCTGGCGCATGCGCGCCTGCAGGGCTTCGATGGCTTGCCGCGATTCGGCGCGCTCGAACACCAGCAGCGAGCCGTCCTCTTTGAGCAGACCCGTCTGGTCGATGCTCTGCAGCAAGCGATTCCAGGCGGCGAAGCTGCTTTCGTTGAGTGCACGCAGCCCGGCGATGGTGCGTTGGAACGGCGCCGGGCGCAGGTTCAGCAACAAACGGGTGAACCACGGCACGGCGCGCGGCATGTATTTCCAGTCGAGGCGCAGCGGGCCCATCGGGTCCATCAGCATCGCCGGCAGGCGCTTGAGGATCGATGCGTCGGCAATCGGAAACACCTGCTCGGTGGCCAGATGCCCGGCGTTGCCGAACGAGGCGCCATGGCCCGGCGGCTGACGGTCGATGACCACCACCCGCCGGCCCTGACGCGCCAGTTGCAGGGCGCAGGCGACGCCGATGATGCCGGCGCCGATCACCGCGATGTCGGCGTTGTCCGCTGTGAGGTTGTCGGGCATGGTTCAGGCTTCCCTCTGACCGTCGAGCAAGCGCCGCAGGTGCAGCGGATTGGCTTTTTGCAACGCTGACGGCAGCAGACTGTCGGGGAAGTCCTGATAGCACACCGGGCGCAGAAAACGCTGGATCGCCGCCGTGCCCACCGAGGTGCTGCGCGAGTCCGAAGTGGCCGGAAACGGCCCGCCATGCACCATCGCATCACACACTTCGACCCCGGTCGGCCAGCCGTTGACCAGCAGGCGTCCGGCCTTGCGCTCCAGTGTCGGCAACAAGGCCCGGGCGCGGTCCAGATCGGCGTCATCCAGGTGCAAGGTGGCGGTCAACTGGCCTTCAAGATGCTCGCAAACCTGACGGATTTCATCGTCGTTGGCGCACTGTACGATCAGCGACGCCGCGCCGAAGATTTCACCTTGCAGACGTGCGTCGGCGAGGAAGTCCTGCGCCCGGGTGACGAACAACTGCGCCTGACACGGGTTCGGCCCTTCGGCCGGGAGACCGCTGGCCACGCGCTGCGCTTGCGGGTGTTCGGCCAGCGCGCCGACAGCGCTTGCGTAGGCGCGGAAAATGCCCGGTGTGAGCATGGTCTGCGCCGGGCTGCGCTGGACATGCTCAGCGGCCGCCGCGATGAAACTGTCCAGCGCCGTCCCTTGGCGAGCAATGACCAATCCGGGATTGGTGCAGAACTGCCCGGCGCCTTGGGTCAGCGAGGCGACGAAGCCCTGCGCCAGCGCTTCGCCCCGCGCCGCAAGGGCCGCCGGGAACAGCAGCAGCGGATTGATCGAGCTCATTTCCGCGTACACCGGAATCGGCTCGGGCCGCGCCTGCGCCGCTTTGCTCAGGGCGAGACCGCCACTGCGCGAACCGGTGAAGCCCACGGCCTTGATGCGCCAATCGCTGACCAACGCGATGCCGACTTCGTTGCCGGAACCGAACAGCAGCGAGAACACGCCTTCCGGCAAACCGGATTTTTTCACCGCCCGGGTCAGCGCTCGGCCCACCAGTTCACTGGTGCCGGGATGCGCGCTGTGCGCCTTGACGATCACCGGGCAACCGGCGGCCAGTGCCGAAGCGGTGTCACCACCGGCGACGGAGAACGCCAAGGGAAAGTTGCTGGCGCCAAACACCGCCACCGGTCCCAGCGCGATCTGCCGCTGGCGCAAATCCGAACGCGGCAGCGGCTGGCGTTGTGGTTGCGACTGATCGACCCGCACGTCCAGCCATTCACCAGCGCGTACGGTACGGGCGAAGGTGCGCAGTTGCCCGCAGGTGCGCCCGCGTTCGCCTTGAATACGTGCACGCGGCAGGCCGCTTTCGGCCACCGCACGCTCAATCAGCTCATCGCCGAGGGCTTCAATCTCGTCGGCAATGGTTTCGAGAAATTCGGCGCGAGCACTCAGGGACGTCTCGCGATAACGATCAAACGCTTGCCACGCCAGGGCGCAGGCCTGTTCGACATGCTCAGCGCTGCCGCCGGCGTAGGCCGGTTCCAGCACGGCATCGGTGGCGGGGTTGATCGCGAAGATCGCTTCACGGCTGCCGGCGATGGCTTGGCCGCCGATCAGCATGTGGCCTGTCAGAGTCATGGCGCTTCCTGATAATTCAAGTGAAGCCCCGGTATGTGATACCGGGGCAGGGACAGCGGTCAGGCGAGGTTCTGTTCGGCGGACCAGTTTTTGTACCACTGGCGGAACAGCGCGTACTGGGTCTCGGCGTAGCGGCGCTGAGCGTCGCTCAGGGCATCGGTTTCGTTGAAGTGCAGGGCGTATTCGCGGTCGCCGTTGAGGACCATCAGGTGCTTGTAATACAGCACCAGATCGCAGCCTTCATCGAACGACGACAACACTGCCAGCGCCGCTTCCAGTTCGCGGGCCTGGCGCCGGGCCTTGGCGTCACCCTTGGCCGCTTGCTTGCTCAGCGCCACCAGTTGCAGGACTTCGCGGGGCAGGGCGTTTCCGATGCCGGTGATGGCGCCGGTGGCGTTGCAGTTGACGAAACCGTGCACCACTTGCGTATCGACGCCGACCATCAGGGTCACGGCATCGTCCTGTGAGGTGATGTTTTCGGCGGCATAGCGCAAGTCAGCGCCACCACCGAATTCCTTGAAGCCGATCAGGTTCGGGTATTCGCGACGCAGTTCGAAGAACAGATCGGCGCGGGTGGCGAAGCCGTAGTAAGGGCTGTTGTAGATCACCGCCGGCAGGTTCGGTGCGGCTTGGAGAATGGCGGCGAAGTGGGCCTTTTGCGCGGTCGCTGAAGCGCCACGGGACAGCACGCGTGGAATCACCATCAGGCCGTGGGCGCCGACTTTCGCAGCGTGGGCCGCGTGGGCCACCGCTTCACGGCTGTTGACCGCGCCGGTGCCGACGATGGTCGGTACGCCAGCCGCCACCAGACGCGCCACGCCTTCCTGACGTTCGGCCTCGGTCAGCAGCGGCCAGTCGCCCATCGAACCGCAGTAAACCACGGCGCTCATGCCGATATCGATCAGCTCGCGGCCCTTGGCGACCAGGGCGTCGAAGTCAGGTTTGCGTGCGGCGGTGCACGGGGTCATCAGGGCCGGAATGCAGCCAGTGAAGATGTTATCGCTCATTGTTGTAGCTCCTCGGGACATTCATTCAGATCGGTTAAAAAGCGGGGCAGGTCAGATGCCCCAGGCGAAAGGGTCTTGTTCGTCAATTAGCAGGGTGGCGTCGGCGGTCATGTAGGCGCGGCCGGTGATGAACGGGCGCACGCGCTCGCCTTCCCATTCGAAGCGGCCTTCGAACTGGCTGCCGGTGATGCTGGCCTGGACCCAGACCTGACCTTCGGCGAGTTTGCCGTCGGCGGCCAGGCAGGCCAGTTTGGCGCTGGTGCCGGTGCCGCACGGCGAGCGGTCGTAGGCCTTGCCCGGGCACATGACGAAGTTGCGGCTGTCGGCCTGGTCGTCGTCGGCAAACAGTTCGACGTGATCGATCAGGGCGCCATCCTCGCCGTGGATGCCTTGGGCTTGCAGGGCCTTGAGCATCGCCCAGGTGTAATCGGTCAGGGCTTCGACGTTGCTCATCTGCAGGTCCTGGCCGTGCTCGGAGACGAGGAAAAACCAGTTGCCACCCCAGGCGATGTCGCCGAACACGCGACCGAAGCCCGGCACTTCCACCGGCACCTGTTTGCGATGGCGGTAGGCGGGCACGTTGCGCAGGGTCACGGTGCCGTCCTCGTGCAAAGTGGCGCTGACCGGGCCGACCGGGGTGTCGATCTTGTGTACGCCCGGTTCGATACGGCCCAGGTGATGCAGCGAGTTGATCAGGCCGATGGTGCCGTGGCCGCACATGCCGAGGTAGCCGGCATTGTTGAAGAAAATCACCCCGCAGGTCGCATCCGGCGAGACCGGCTCGCAGTACAGCGCGCCGACCAGTACGTCGTTGCCACGCGGCTCCAGCAGGCAGGCGCGGCGCCATTGATCGTGGTGGGTGCGCAGGCTGTCGCGCTTCTCGGCCATGCTGTTGCCATGCACCTCGGGGAAGCCTTGCATCACCAGACGCGTAGGCTCACCGCCGGTGTGGGAATCGATGATGTGTATTCGTTTCATGAACTCGTCCCTTGCGTGAAAGTCAGGCGTGAGCCGGGCGTTGACCGGTGGCGGTGCTGGCGGAGGATTCGGCGGCTTCGCTTTCGTCGTCCTCGGTTTCCAGGCGAATCAGGTGCGCCGGTACGCCGGTGGCGGCGCCCCAGTAGTAGATGCCCAGTGCGCAGACCGCGACGATCACCGTGTCGAACGGATGGCTGAGCACACCGATACCGCCGAAGCTGCCGAGCTTGGAGAGGACGATGGTCACCGCGTAGAAGCCGATCAGCCACGCCGAGGAGCGCACTTGCTGGCCGAGGTTGAGGTGCGCGGTCGGCACCAGGCGGCCACACAACAGGTAGATGACAAACATCAGGATTTGCAGGCCGAGCAGCCATGAAACGGTGCCCCAGCCCGACCAGTAGACGATCAGCGCAGCGATAATGAACGACAGCGGCCCGAGCACGTTCATGCCCTTGACCCGGAACGGGCGCGGCATGTCCGGCGCGTTGCGGCGCAATGCGGCAACCGTCACCGGGGCCACGGCGTAGCTCAATACCAGCGCGGCGGAAACCACGTTGATCAGCGCTTCCCACGACGGGAACGGCAGGGTCCAGAACACCGACAGGCCAAAGGTCAGCCACAGCGCCGGACGCGGGATGCCGGACTTCTCATCGATGCGGGTGAAGATCTTGAAGAAGGTCCCGGTTTGCGCCCAGCCGTAGATCACCCGTGGGGTGGCGTTCATGTAGATGTTGCCGCAGCCGCTGGGCGAGATCACTGCATCGGCCACCACCAGATACGCCAGCCAGCCGACGCCGAGTGCCAGGGCGATATCGCGATACGGCAGGGCCAGTTCCTTGGCAACGCCCGCCCAGCCATTGGCGAGCATTTCGGTCGGGATGCCGCCGAGGAACGCGGTTTGCAGCAGCACGTAGATAGCAGTGGAGAGCAGCACCGACAGAATCAGCGCAATCGGAATCGTGCGTTGCGGATTCTTCACTTCACTGGCCACCGAAATGATCGGCGTCAGGCCCAGATAAGCGAAGATCACACCGCCGGCCGACACCGCCATTTCGATGCCGGACAGGCCGAACGGCGCAAAGCCATGCACGTCGAAGTTGGCCGGTTTGAAGAAGGTAAACAGCACGCCGATCACCAGCAACGGCACGATGAACTTGAACACGCTGACCAGGTTGTTGGCCATGGCGAAGGTTTTCACACTGCGGTAATTGAGCAGGAAAAACAGGCACAACAGACCCAATTGCACGAACCAGCCGAGTACGGTCGGGTCACTGGAACCGGCCTTGGTCAGTTCGGGAAACCACGCCGCCGCGTACTGCCGTGAGGCGACCACTTCGATCGCCACCAGACTGGAAAACGCGATCAGTGTGATGAAACCCATCAGGTAGCCGAGCAGCGGCCCGTGGGAGTAAACCGGGTAGCGCACCACACCGCCGGCACGGGGCAGCGCGGCACCCAGTTCGCAGTAGACAATGCCCAGCAGCAACACGGCGAACCCGCCGAGCAGCCAGGAAAAAATCCCCGCGGGACCTGCGATGGCGGACACGTGACTGGCGGCGAACAACCAGCCCGAACCGAAGATCGCCCCCAGTCCGATGAACGTGAGGTCTATCAATGAAAGTTGTTTCTTGAACTTGCCTTGGCCTGTCATAGCGTCGCCTTCTTGTTGGTTGTTGGAGGGGCGTGCAGTGGCGCTACAGTGAACTCATCAAGCGCGGCGCGATTGATGTTTTTTGCCGGCAGCGATGACGAAATCAGCATAATGACCCACATCAAAGCCCCGGCTCGACAGGCTGTCAGCCTTGGGGCAATCTGCGTGCAAGTGACAAAACCGAGTGGGAGTCAGAGGTATGCCGCAGAACGCGTTTGCAATCCTGAGCCAACACAACGAGGCGAGCCGGCCGCAGACGCTTGACGATCTGCTGGCGGGCATGGCGCTGCTGCTACCGATGCTGGACGTGATTCCCAACGCGGCGATCTTCATCAAGGACCTGCAGGCGCGCTACGTCATGGCCAACCGTACGCTGGTGCAGCGCTGTGGTTTGAAAGACCTGCGCCCGTTGCTCGGCAAGACCAGCGCCGAAGTGTTTCCGGCGCAATTGGGCCCGGGCTACACCGAGCAGGATCGACGGGTGCTGGAGGAGGGGTGGGTGCTGGAGGATCAGCTGGAACTGCATCTGTACGGCAGCCGCGAACCGGGCTGGTGCCTGACTCACAAGCGTCCGTTGTACGACCGCAACAATCGGATCATCGGCCTGGCGGGAATCTCCGTTGATCTGCAAACCGCCAGCGAAACCCATCCGGCCTATCAGCGTCTGGCGGCGGTGGATGAATACATTCGGGCGAACTTCAATCGTCGCGTCAGCCTCGGCGAACTGACGCGCATCGCCGGGATTTCAGTGGCGCAACTGGAGCGTTACTGCAAACGGGTGTTCCACCTGACGCCGCGGCAGATGATCCAGAAAGTGCGTCTTGAGCATGCGCACCGGCTGTTGCACGGCGACTTGCCGATCACCGAGGTGGCGCTGCAGTGCGGTTATACCGACCACAGCGCGTTTACTCGGCAGTTCAAGGCCTCGACCGGATTTACCCCGCGCCAGTATCGGTTAGCGACGGGGCAATGAGGCTTCTCGTCAGGCCTTGACCCATCGCTGCCGACTCCATGCACTCAGCGAATCCACGCCCAACACCAGAATCAGCATCGCCAGAATCACCGTGCTCGCCTGCGCCTCCTGAAACAGGCTCAGGCTGACATACAGCATCTGCCCCAGTCCACCGGCGCCGACGAAGCCCAGCACGCTGGCCATGCGGATGTTGTTTTCCCAGCGGTACAGGCAATAGGCGAGTAACTGCGGGGCGAGGTTGGGCAGGGTGCCGTAGCAGAACGCCAGAACCGGATTGCCGCCCTGCAAACGGATCGCTTCGGCAGGCTCGGGTGGGGTGTTTTCCAGCGCTTCGGCGAACAATCGGCCGAGCACGCCGGTGGTGTGCAGGGACAGCGCCAGGGTGCCGGCATTCGGGCCGAGGCCGGCGGCGAGCACCATCAGCGCCGCCCACACCAGCTCCGGAATCGCCCGCAGACCGTTGAGCAACAACCGCGAGGCGCTTTGCAGCGGCCAGCCGAAACGCCCGGCGGCCGGTAGCGCGAGCACAATGCCGAACACCGCCGCGAGCAGGGTGCCGAGGGCCGACATGGCGAGGGTTTCCATTGCGCCTTTGGCAATCGCTTGCAGGTGTGTGGCGCTCAGGTCCGGGCTGAGAAAGCGCTGCGCGTAGGCGCCCATCTGCTTGAGGCTGGCGCTGCTGCCCAGGTCACTCAGGTCGAGTTGCAGATAGCCGAACGAGGCGATGACGGCGACGCCGATACCGACGATCAGCAACAGATTGATCAGGCGGTTCATGTCAGCCTCCAGCGCAGCAGGCGGCTGAGTTGATCGGCGCCGAGCACCAGGATCAGGAAGGTCAGCAACATGCTCGCCACTTCACCGCTGGCGAACATGCGCAGCGACAGGTCGATCTGCTGCCCGAGACCTCCAGCCCCGACAAACCCCATCACCACCGACGCACGAATCGCGCACTCCCAGCGATAGACCGTGTACGACAGCAGCTCCGCCGCGACATTCGGCACAATCCCGTAGGCAAAACCTGCGAGCCGTCCGCTGCCAGCCTGCATCAGGGCATGCGCCGGACGCTGGTCGGTGGACTCGAAAATTTCCGCGTAGACCTTGCCGAGCATGCCGCTGTAGGTGATGGCGATCGCCAGCACACCCGCTGCCGGGCCGAGGCCCACAGCGCGCACGAACAGTAGCGCCCAGACGATTTCCGGCACGCTGCGCAGGAAGATCAGCAGCCCGCGCACCGGCCAGCGCAACAAGCGCCCGACCCGGCTCGGAATGCCGCCGCGCGACGCCGCCGACAGCGACAGCGCGCGACTGGCAATCAGGCTGGTCGGCACCGCCAGCAGCAAAGCCAAGGCCATACCGGCGGTGGCAATGGCCAGGGTTTGCAGGGTGGCTTTAAGCAGCAGCTGGAGAAAATCGGCGTCGTGGGCCGGTGGCCAGAAGCCGGCGATGAAGCGGCCCATTTCCGTCTGGCTGTCGCTGTGCAGCAGCACGCCCAAATCCAGTTCGCTGAGCTGAATGCCCGGCCACAGCAAGGCGATCGCCAACAAGGTCAGCAGCAGTCGCGGCGCGCTAGCCGGGTCTCGTGAATCGGCCCTCAGCATCGCGGAATCTGCACGATCAGTGGCGCACTCGGTGTCGTCGGGCTTTGCAGTTGTTCGTTGGCGTACAGCGTGTCGAGCATGTCGCGGCTGACCTGTTCGGCAGGGCTGTCGAAGAGGATCTGGCCGTCGCGCAAACCGATGATGCGCGGGAAATGCGCCAGCGCCAATTCCACCGCGTGCAGGCTCGCCACCAGCGTCACGCGATGCGCCCGGGCATGCTGCGAGAGGATCGACAGGGTGTGCCCGGCCAGTACCGGGTCCATCGCAGAAACGGGTTCGTCCGCCAGCAGAATCTCCGGCGCCTGATACAGCACCCGGGCAATGCCCACGCGCTGCAATTGACCGCCGGACAGTTGCTGACAGTGGGCGAACAGTTTGTCGCCCAGATCCAGTCGTGCGAGTGCCGCGCGGGCACCGGGAATGTCCAGCGGATGCAGCAGATTCAACAGGCTCTTGCCCAGGCTCCATTGCCCGAGCTTGCCGGCCAGCACCGCCGTTACCACGCGTTGGCGCGGCGGCAGCGGTGGTGCCTGATGGACCAGACCGATACGCGCGCGCAGGCGTTGGCGCTGGTGGGCGGAGAGGTGCCAGGGGCGTTCGCCCAGCACCTCGATATCGCCGCTGCTGGGGCGTATAGCCGTGGCCAGCAGGTTCAACAGGCTCGACTTGCCGGCCCCGGACGGACCGATGATCGCCACCTGTTCACCGGCACCAATCTGCAGGTCGACGCCGCGTAGCGCATCGACCCCGTTGGTGTGGTGCAGGCGGCCTTGTGTGAGGCTCAGGGTCATTTCAACAGATCGGCGGCGCGAGCAGCTTCCTCGATGCCCTTGTAGTTCTCGGGCTTGGTGTCGATGAAACGGCTGGCCGCCTGCAGATCAAGAATCTTCTTCTGCTCAGGGTTGGCCGGGTCGAGGTCGAGGAAGGCTTTTTTGATCTTCGCTGCCAGCGCCGGGTCGAGGGTGCCGCGTACGGTCCAGTTGTAATCGAAGTAGGCCGGGGTGGTGGCGAACACATGAACCTTGCTGGTGTCGACCTTGCCGGCGTCCACCAGTTTCTGCCAGACGCTGGCGTTCAGCACACCGGCATCGACTTTGCCGGCCTGGACCCAGGCGACGGTGGCGTCATGGGCGCCG
The DNA here is from genome assembly GCF_028830055.1 of Pseudomonas serboccidentalis. Classification (NCBI taxonomy): domain Bacteria; kingdom Pseudomonadati; phylum Pseudomonadota; class Gammaproteobacteria; order Pseudomonadales; family Pseudomonadaceae; genus Pseudomonas; species Pseudomonas serboccidentalis. The sequence goes on along the minus strand of NZ_CP101655.1, from coordinate 5,091,616 downwards.
GAATAGGCGACACGACTGAAATAGGCTTCAGGTTTGATGTTGTCGTTTTTCAGCATGAAGTAACGCGGCATCAGGCTGCCGGACGTGGACGACACCGAGCCGAAGGCAAAGGTCTTGCCCTTGAGGTCGGCCAGGCTCTTCACGTTCGGGTCGGCGGTGATGAACTTGCTGGTGAACTGCGCATCCTGCTCGCGCTGCACCAGCGGGATCACCGGGGTCTTGCCTTCGCCCTGAGTCTTCAACTGCGCCTGAACAAAGGTGAAACCGCCCAGCCAGGCCATGTCGAGGCGATCGGTCGCCAGTGCCTCGACCACCGCCGGATAGTCGGCCACCGGCACGAACTGCACTTTCATGCCCAGCTGTTGCTCCAGATAAGCCCCCAGCGGTTCGAACTTGCGCAGCAACTCGGTCGGTGCTTCATCGGGAATCGCGCTGACCCGCAGCACATCGGCGGCGTGCGTCACCAGAGCGGAAAAAGACAGGGCCAGGCCAGCGGTCAGTGCGAGGGTGCGTTTGAGCATGGAAATCTCCGTTTCATGAGCGTCGCATTCTAAGCGCCACGGGGCGAGGTGTCGCGCCCGTGCGCTCAATCAGGTTAGACGAAACGGCGAGGTTATACGCAGCCGGGCAGTTAAAGGCCAGCGGTGGTCTCTTGCGATGTTTTACCCCAGGTTACGATCAGGTGTTTTCCGGCAATCTGGCGATCACCTTGATCTCGAAGCGAAAGCCCGCCAGCCAGGTCACGCCCACCGCGGTAATCGTCGGATAGGGCGCCTGGCCCCAGAACTCCGGCACCACTTCCCAGATGGTTTCGAACGTCGCTTGCGGATCGACCATGAACACGGTCACGTCCACCGCATCATCGAAGCTGCAACCGGCGGCATCGAGGATTGCATTCAGGTTGTTGAAGGCCAGGCGCACCTGACTCTGCAGGTCCGGCTCGGGTGAGCCGTCTTCAAGGCTGCCGACTTGCCCCGAGACGAACAGGAAACCGTTGGAGCGAATCGCCGGCGAGTAGCGATGGCGCTCGTACAGGGCATGGCGGGCGGGTGGGAAAACGGCATCACGTTGGGTCATGGCTGTGTCTCCATCATTGTTTGAGTGTTGACGATGGAGCGACTGTAGGGGCTTGCGCAGCGCCGATAAACGCGCAACCTTGGCGTTCACTGTTTGCAGATTCCAAACAATCGGAGGTCGAAAAGTGGACCGTTTCGATGCAATGCAGGCGTTCGCCCGGGTGGTCGAGGCGGGTAGCTTCACCAAAGCCGCCGAGACCTTGCACATGAGCAAGACCACCGTGACCCAACTCGTCCAGCAACTGGAAGCCCGGCTGCGGGTCAAGTTGCTCAATCGCACCACACGCAAGGTCAACGTCACCGCCGATGGCGCGATTTACTACGAGCGGGTAATTCGCTTGCTGGCCGATCTGGACGATGCCGAGACGGGCTTGTCCGGCGCCTCGGCGTTACCCCGGGGGCGCTTGCGGGTGGATGTGCCGAGTCCGCTGGCGAGGCTGATTCTGATGCCGGCGTTGCCGGATTTTCACCAGCGCTATCCGGACATTCAGATCGACATGGGCGTCAGCGATCGCATCGTCGATATCATCGATGAGAACGTCGATTGCGTGGTGCGCGGCGGAGAGTTGCTGGATCAGTCGCTGATGGCCCGGCGGGTGGCCGATCTGCAGCTCGGGGTATTCGCTGCGCCGAGTTATCTGGCCCGCGTCGGCACGCCTGTGCACCCGCAGGAGCTGGAAGATTCCGATCATCGGGTGGTCGGTTTTATCTGGGCGCGTACCGGCAAACCGGTGCCTTACACCTTGCACAGGGGCGGCGAACACCTGCAGATCAAGGGGCGCCACGTGCTGGCAGTCGATGACGGCAATGCCTATCTCGCGGCAGGGCTGGCCGGCATGGGCGTGCTGTGGTTGCCCAAATACATGTCGGACTCACATCAGGCTCGGGGCGAGTTGGTGCCGCTGTTCGAGGACTGGCAACTGGAGCCGATGCCGCTCTACGTGGCGTACCCGCCGAACCGGCATGTCAGCCTGAAACTGCGGGTGTTCATCGACTGGATCGTCGAGTTGATGGCGCAACATGCGCCGGTCATTGCTCGCCGAGGTGAGTGATCAGCCGCAAGCGTGATTGACTCTTTGGCCCATCGCGCCAACTATCGGCGGATAACAACATGACCGATGGGCCAGACCTTGATCGAACGACGTCAATTCAGCGGAGGCATGAAGGGCAAAAACCTCCGCTATCTGAATGAACAATCTGCAGATTCGCGCCTCACCCGCACCGGTTTCCTGCTGCTGGAACACTTTTCATTACCGGCCTTCACCCAGGCGCTGGACACCATCATCACCGCCAACCTGTTGCGCGCCGGGCTGTTTGCCTCGCGCACGTTCGGCTTGGGTGAGGAGGAAGTGATCAGCGATCTGGGCCTGGTCATTCGCCCCGATGCACGGATTGATCCGGCCAGCCTCGCCGAACTGGATTTGCTGGTGGTGTGTGGCGGTTACCGGACGGAACTGAAGGCGAGCGAGGAGTTGATCAGTCTGCTGCGCGGGGCCGCGGAGCGCGGGGTGAGTCTGGCCGGTTTGTGGAACGGGGCGTGGTTTCTCGGGCGCGCCGGCTTGCTCGATGGTTATCGTTGCGCGATTCACCCGGAACACCGTCCCGCGCTCACGGAGATTGCCAAGTCCACTCAGGTCAGCAGCGAACCTTATGTGATCGATCGCGACCGGCTCACGGCGTCCAGTCCGTCCGGGGCTTTCCACATGGCGCTGGACTGGATCAAGAGCCTGCACGGCAAGGCGCTGGTCGAAGGCATCGAGGACATTCTGGCGTTCGAGGAATCGCGCTATCGGCGGATCAAGCCGGACGAAAACCTCTGCGTCAGCGCGCCGTTGCGCGAGGTGGTCAAACTGATGGACGCCAACCTCGAAGAACCGCTGGAGCTGGAGCAACTGGCGGTGTACGCCGGCCGCTCGCGGCGGCAACTGGAGCGTCTGTTCAAGGAGCAACTGGGCACCACACCGCAGCGTTATTACCTGGAACTGCGCATCACCGAAGCCCGGCGTCTGTTGCAGCACACCGAGCTGTCGCAGATGGAAGTGCTGGTGGCCTGCGGTTTTGTCTCGCCGAGCCACTTCAGCAAATGCTACAGCGCGTTTTTCGGCTATCGACCGTCCAAGGAAAAACGCCTGGTCAAATAGCCCGAGCCATTGTCTGCCGGTGGCTTCAGAGGTGGTCGGCGTCGATCACCGCCTGAGCGAACGCCTGTGGATTTTCCTGCGGCAGGTTGTGGCCGATGCCACCGTTGATCAGCCGGAACTGATACTTGCCGGTGAAACGCTTGGCGTAATCCTCGGGCGCCGGGTGCGGTGCGCCGTTGGCGTCGCCCTCAAGGGTGATGGTCGGCACGTTGATCGACGGTGCGCCGGCGAGTTTCTGCTCAAGCGCCGCGTACTGCGCTTCGCCTTGCACCAGGCCCAGACGCCAGCGGTAGTTGAACACGGTGATCTCGACGTGATCGGGGTTTTCCAGGGCCTTGGCGCTGCGCTCGAACGTGGCGTCATCGAACGCCCACTTCGGCGAGGCGAGCTGCCAGATCAATTTGGCGAAGTCGTGGGTGTTTTTCCGGTAGCCCTCGCGGCCACGCTCGGTGGCGAAGTAGAACTGATACCACCACTGCAACTCGGCCTTGGGTGGTAACGGGGTCTGGCCGGCGGCCTGATTGCCGATCAGGTAGCCGCTGACCGACACCAGCGCCTTGACCCGCTCCGGCCACAGGGCAGAGACGATGTCTGCCGAGCGTGCGCCCCAGTCGTAGCCGCCGAGCACAGCCTGCTTGATGTTCAGGGCATCCATGAAGTCGATCACGTCGCTGGCCAGCGCTGCGGGTTGGCCGTTGCGCAGGGTTTTTTCCGAGAGGAAATGCGTGTCGCCATAACCCCGGGCATACGGCATCAACACCCGATAGCCCTTGGCGGCGAGCAACGGCGCCACCGCGTCATAACTGTGAATGTCGTAAGGCCAGCCGTGCAGCAGAATCACCACCGGACCTTGCGCAGGGCCGGTTTCGGCGTACGCCACGTCCAACAATCCGGCCTTCACGTGCTTGAGTGGGCCGAACGGCGAGGGCGCGGAGTAGGTGATGGCCTGGTCACTGGATTCAGGTTGTGCGGCGGTGGCCGTCTGTATCTGAGCGACTGCAGCCGCGCCAAACAGTGCGAGGGCCAGGATCGAATGTCTAGGGGCTTTAGCGGTTTTGCGGTTCTTCTCAACGATCTTCATGGTGATGTCTCCTTGGCAAGCCTTTGTGGGGGGAGGTTCTGCAACCCGTGCAGGCATTTGAGCGCCGGGACGTATCTGGCCCATGTCGAAAAAGCGCTTTGACTCAAGCACATGTATCGCTGAGGCGTCTGTACACACTGTGATACACAGCCGACCCGGTGGCGGCGTTGCTTTGTACGGCTGTGTATCCAGCCGTGCGTGCGACACACGCCGAGACTAAACGCCCACCTCCTGACACATCGCCGCTACACGCCGCACGCACAGTCGTGGCCTTCACACCACGACTGTCGAGAGGGCACTCCCATGCAACGCACACTGATTCTGGCCACCGTGGCCGCACTGGTTTCATTCACCGGCCTGGCGCAGGCCGCGGACGCTCAGGCCATGAGCTGGCAGCAAGGCCTAAGCCGTACCGACCTGATCCGTCAGGACCTGGGCGCGGCGGATCGCGAAGTGATACAGGCGCGTATCGATTTCGAACCGGGGGTGACTGCGCCACGGCATGCACATCCGGGTGTCGAGGTGGCGTACGTGATCAGCGGAACCCTGGAATACCAGCTCGAGGGCCGGCCAGCGGTGACCCTAAAGGCCGGGGATTCGCTGTTCATCCCGGCAGGCGTTGCCCATGTGGCGAAAAACGTCGGCAGCGACAAGGGCGTCGAACTGGCGACCTATGTCGTGAACAAGGGCGAGTCGTTGTTGCAGTTGAAGCCATGACCGGCCTATCTGGCCCGCAGCAATTTGCGGTAATCCACCGGTGAGATCCCGCGTGCCTGGCGGAAGGAATGGCTGAAAGAACTGGCCTGCGAGTAACCCAGCATCAGGGCGATGTTCATGATGCTGGTATCGGTGCGACGCAGGTAATGGTCGGCCAGTTCCATGCGCATGGTTTCCAGCACCTGATTGAAGTTTTCCCCTTCAGCCGCGAGTTTGCGCTGCAAGGTGCGCGGCGAAATCGCCAATTGCCGGGCCAGGCTTTTCAGGCTGAAATCGCCGGTCGGCAACTGTTCGGTGAGCAGGGCGCGCAATCGGTCGGTCACCGAAAATGCCGGGTACGACAGACACAACTGCCAGTCGGCTTCCAGCAGCATGCTGCGATGCATGCGCGGGTCGGCGCCCTGGATTCGCGTCGCGAGTGCCGACTCGGCAAACACCAGCGCATTGCTGCCGGCCTCGAACTGCACCGGACAGCCAAAAAAGCGCTCGTACAGTGCCGGTTCGCCGATCGCGGCATGCATCATTCGCACTTCCAGCAGCGGTGGGTGGCTGGCGATCAACCAGCGCCCGAACGCGGCCCAGCCGACCATCAAGGCTTCCTGGTGCAGGGCGCAGTAAGGTTCCAGTTCATTGGTGCGCTGATCTTCGAGGGTCACGCGGCCGTCGCCGATGACGATCCGGGTCTGGCTGGACGGGCTGTCGTAAACGATCTTGCCGAAACGCAGAATCATGTTCAGCGAGTCACCCAGCGTCGCGCTGGTCATCAGTACATAACCCAACACACCGTAAGTGCCTGGGCGCGCGGCGGCGCCGACCAGCAGGCCGAAATGCCTCAGGTTGCTGCTGCGCGCCGCCAGTTCCAGCAGGGCACGCAGTTGCTTCATGGGGATGCGCACGATGGAGTCGGACAACTGCTCGCGTGACAGTCCGGTCTGGTGCAACAGCCACTCGCCATCGCAGCCGTGTTGTTCGGCGACATCAAGGACGTGGTTAACGAAGGCAGCGCTGGAAGTGGCGGGTCGCATGGGGGGAGGGGAAGTCCGGTAATCCGGTGATCTTGCTTTTCCGAAAGATGAAGAAAGCGACGTCGCCAAGGCGCGCGGCGTCAATAGACCCTACATGCGCCCGATGACCGGAATGCCGGTGCCGGTGACCGCCGAAGCTTGTTCCGAGATCAGAAACAGAATGACCGCCGCCAACTGGGCCGGCGTTACCCAACGCTGATGCTCGGCGTCGGGCATGGCTTCACGGTTTTGCGGGGTGTCGAGAATGCTGGGCAGCACGGCATTGACGGTGATGCTCATGTCCTTGAGCTCTTCGGCCAGGCTTTCGGTCAGGCGCAGCACGCTGGATTTCGACGCGGCGTAGGCGCCCATGCCCAGCCCGGCCTTCGCCGCCATGCTCGCACCGATATTGACGATGCGCCCCGCCGAGGACTGCAGCAGTAACGGCAGCAAGGTTTTGCTGGCGTTCAATGCGGTTCGAAGATTCAGCGTGTAGAGCCGATCCCAGGCGTCTATCGTCCCGCCGAGCAACGGCTCCCACGCATAGCCGCCGGCGCCATTGACCAGCGCATCGAGGCGGCCGAAATAGCGGTTGATCTGCCGGGCGATCTCCTGGCAATCGGCAAGGGAGGCCAGATCCACGCCAGACAGGACCAGTCGATTGTGCGAACTGGGCAGCGCAATTGTCGCCTGATCGATCAGCACCAGATCTGCGCCCTGGGCCGCGGCCATGTCCGCCAGGGTCTCGCCGAGATTCCCCAGGGCGCCGGTAATCGCCACAACGCGCCGTGAGAGTGACTGAGTCATCAAGAGTCCTTTCCTTTTTAAGGGCGCATACTCTAATGATATCGGCCGCCCATGGCATGCTTTTGGATGTCAACTTGTTGTGCAAAAGTGCCAATTTTTTATGCTTGAAGAAACCTGCGCAAAGGGTCGTTAAACAGGCGTCAGAAACTTGGCTTTCGAGGGGCGCCGAGACCTCGGAAAATGCCGTTTCATAGCCAAGGAGCGGAATCTGCCGATAGCAACAACCCGGAGAGCGCCGACAGCTCGTTTGGCGGTCAAGGCGCAAGGAATATGCAGCCCGAGAACCCGTCAAGCGTTCGGCCGGGTATCTGGGGACAAGTAGTTTTGTTCGAGGATGCGTGACTGTATTCAGTGTCAGTCACACGTTGTCAGCCCACGAGAGGGTGAGTAAGCTGCTCTCATGAATCAGCCATCTATCACTTCATCTGCGCCCAGCACTCGTGGCCCCGCCGATCATGACATTCGCGATCAGATTGTCGCGGCTGCCAACGAGCATTTCAGCCAGTATGGCTACGGTAAAACCACGGTTTCCGATCTGGCCAGGGCCATCGGTTTTTCCAAGGCGTACATCTATAAATTCTTTGATTCCAAACAGGCGATCGGCGAAGCGATCTGCTCAAACTGTTTGGGGCAAATCGTTGCAGCAGTCGAACTGGCGGTTAACGCAGAGGCGATTTCACCGACCGAGCGTTTGCGCAGACTGGTGAAAACCGTGATTGCTACGGGTGTGAACCTGTTCTTCAATGATCGCAAGCTCTACGACATCGCGGCATTTTCCGCGTCGGAGCGCTGGCCCAGTGCCCAGGTTTATGAGGAACAGATCAAGCGCTTTATCTTCGATATCGTGCGTGAAGGGCGAGAGCTTGGAGAGTTCGAGCGCAAGACCCCACTGGACGAGACCGTCGAAGCGATCCATCTGGCCCTGCGTCCCTTCGTCAACCCGTTGCTGCTGCAGCACAATCTGGATTTTATTGACGTAGCGCCCACGCTGACCTCCAACCTTATCTTGCGCAGCCTCATGCCTTGACCCGGCGCTGACCCAATATTCAGCTGATTCGAGTCAAGCCGACATCCCTCTCATTCGTCTCCTGTTCCCGGCACCTTCGTGCCGGGAGGGCATTCAATTTAGCTGTTTGTGACCATTGACTGAAATGGTCACTTGGATAATATGGCTTCGCTGCAGTTTTCGATGTTCTTTTTCAGCGACCCATAGAGTCCAGACAATGAAAAAAATAACGCTCAAGAGTCCCGTTGGCCTGGCCGTCGTGCTGGCGTCCTCCAATGTGTTGGCCGGTGGCTTTGCACTCAACGAACAAAGCATCAGCGGGATGGGCTCCGGTTTCGCCGGTCGATCTTCATCTGCCGAAGACGCCAGTACGGTCTTCGGTAATCCGGCGGGTATGGCGCGGCTTAAACGAGAGCAGGCCAGCGTGGGGGCGGCGACGCTGTTCGCCAAGTCTGACATCAGCCAGACACGCAGTACGTTTGGGGGGAAGGAAGACGGCGACATGGTTCCCACCACCACTGTACCGATGGGGTATTACGTCAAACCCATCGACGAGCATTGGGCATTCGGCGTCGGGTTTTATGTGCCTTTCGGGTTGATCACCGACTACGGCAGTGGTTTTGCCGGGCGCTATTACGCCAACAAGAGTGAAGTCACCACGCTGACCTTCCAACCCACTATCAGCTACGCCTTCAACGAAAAAGTCTCGATCGGATTCGGGCCGACCATTAACCGTATCGGCGGAGAGATATCGGGCATGGTGCCCAACCCGCTAAGTCCGGGGCGTAATGACGGCAAGCTCAAAAGCACGGGCGATGACACCGCACTGGGCTTCAACGCCGGCGTGCTGGTGCAGGCGACCGATCAGACCCGCCTGGGCCTGACGTATCACTCCAAAGTCAGTTACCACCTGGATGCCAAAACCAAGGTCACCGATGGCATCTTCAGCGTGCTGGGTGTCAGCGGCCGTAGCTACGACGCATCGCTGGATGTGGACACGCCGGAGTCGGTGGACTTTTCGGTGACGCATCAACTCAATAACGACTGGACACTCTACGCGGGCAGTACCTGGACGCGCTGGAGCCGCTTCAAGGAGCTGACGATTGAGAACAGCGGCTTGCCGCCATTACTCAGCGGCCAATTGGGAACGATCAGCGAAGAGCAGAACTGGCATGACACGTGGGCTCACGCGATCGGGGCGGCCTATCAATTGAATGACCAGTGGGTGCTGCGTGGCGGGTTTTCGGTGGATCAGTCACCCACCAACAATACCAATCGCGGGCCGCGCATTCCTACGGGCGACCGTAAGGTTGTCAGCTTCGGTGCCGGCTGGACGCCCGTGGACAATGTCACGATCGACCTCGCGTATTCCTATCTGTGGGAGGAAAGCGTACAGATCAACGACACTTCGGCCACCCGAGGTGCGTACAGTGCCAAGTACAAGAACAGTGCCAGCGGCTTCGGTACTTCGGTGAGCTACCGCTTCTAGTCGAGCGCTGTTAAGCGGGTCGGGAGTACGTGTTGTCTCCCGACTCTCCAAAGCTGGATCTGAAAACTGTCTGGCGTTGCTGTTCAGCGCGCCGCTACAGACCGCGACTCTTCGGGTTGCCAGCCACCCCCCAGCGATTTGAATACCGCCACCGCCGCGCGGGCCGATTCCGTTCGCGCCTGCGCTCTGGCATCGGAGGTCTGCAGCAACGTCTCGTCGGCGTGCAGGACATCGATCAGGCTGGCCGTGCCTTTTTCATAGGCGGTGAACGAGGACTGGCGGGCTTGTGTCAGCGCCGCCTCGCCGCCGGTGAGGGTGGTGGTCTGGGCTTGCCGATTCACCAGTGAGGACAGCGCGTTCTCTACATCTTCTGTTGCGCGCAGCACCGACTGACGGTACGCGGCCAACGCCTCAGCTTCCTGACCTTTGGCCTGATCGATCTGGGCGTTGATGCGTCCAAAGTCGAAAAGCCTCCAGCGCAGGCCCAGAACACCGCTCGATTGGCTCGCGCCGTTGGTAAAAAGATTACCGCCGGATACAGCCGTCGCGCTGCCCAGCAATGCGCTGAGGGAAAACTTCGGGTAGTACTCGGCAATCGCTTCACCGATGCGCGCGTTGGAGGCTGCAAGACGGCGCTCGGCCACGATCAGATCCGGTCTGCGTCGCAACAGTTCGGCCGGTGTTCCCAGCGCATTTAACGGCGGCGCAACAGGAATGCTTCCCTCTCGTGCCAGTTGCGTACGGTGCGTGCCGGGAGGCGTGCCGAGCAGCACATCCATTGCGTTCATGGCTGCCTCCAGACCGCTCTGCAGTACCGGAACGCTCGCCTGGACCTGCGACAGTTCTCCCTCAGCCTGACGAACCTGGTAGGTCGCGGCCAGGCCTTTGCTGTAAAGCAACTGGACCTTCTCCAGCAACGCGCGCCGGGTGTTGACTTGCTGGTTGGCAATATCCAGCCGTGCCTGTAATCCGCGCAGGGTGATGTAGATATCAGCCGTTTGCGCAGCGATCGCCAGGCGTGTCGCCGTGAAACCTGCGGCTGAGGCCTGGTATTCAGCCAGTGCAGCCTCACGCCCTCGGCGCAGTCCTCCAAATACATCGATCTCCCAGCCAGCCTCAAGGTTGACCTCGTAGGCATTTCCGTAACGGTCATAGCCAGGGGTTGAATTCAACACTTGGCCCAGTGGCGTCTCGACTGACTGATAAGAGCGTGCGGCCTGTGCGCCGATGTCTGCCGAGGGCAGCAGTGCTGCGTTTGCCGCACCCAGTCCGGCCCGTGCCTGGGTGACTCGCGCCGATGCCTGCGCCAGGTCCAGATTCTGCTGCAGTGCCTGGGTGATGAGGGTGGTCAGCACCGGATCATTAAAGTTTTCCCACCAGGCGACAAGGCTGCTCGGCGTCGATTCGGAGTGCGGTTCGACAGCTCGCTGCCCCAGGTAATGGTCCGAAAGCGGGGCGTCTGGACGCTGGTAATCCGGACCCACCGCACAACCTGCCATCAAGCCGGCGGTAACCAAAAGAGCAATTGGGCGGAGGGGAGGCATTGGAGTTCCTTAGTGGGATGTTTGTGACCATATTACGCAATGGTCACTTTGTGTCAATTAACCCTGTTCGCGCTGATTGGAATGATCCTTAATGGATGCTGGAAATATTGAGCGATTTTCCTAAGGCGCAAAACACTTCACTGCTTGTGACTATTGACGATGCTGGTCACTAGGCTGAGAATATGATGCTCATCCTATTTCAGTAAGGGAACCTATGCGCCGGCTCCGACCTTTTCCCATTGCCGCATGCCTGTTGCCTCTCGCCCTGGCGGCGTGCGGTGATTCCTCCTCCGTTGCAGACCCGCGTACGCAGGCGCCTTTGGTCAGGACCACTGCTGTTCAGGCTTCGTCTGACGGTGCTCGGTCTTTCACCGGCGTGGTGGCTGCGCGCGTCCAGGGTGACCTGGGGTTTCGCGTATCGGGCAAGGTGCTCGAACGGTTGGTTGATACGGGGCAGACCGTCAAGCGTGGTCAGCCGCTGATGCGTCTCGACCCCATCGACCTCGGGCTGCAAGCGCGAGCACAGCAGGAGTCAGTCATCGCCGCTCGAGCCCGTGCCAGGCAGACAGCCGACGACGAGGCCCGCTATCGCGATCTGGTTGCCGCCGGCGCTATTTCGGCATCGGCCTACGATCAGATCAAAGCGGCCGCAGACACGGCCAAGGCGCAGCTCAGCGCCGCTGAAGCGCAAGCGGACGTCGCCCGCAATGCCTCGGGTTATGCGGTGTTGGTCGCCGATGCTGACGGTGTTGTGGTGGAAACACTCGCCGAGCCAGGGCAGGTCGTCAGCCCGGGCCAACCGGTGGTTCGTCTGGCGCGGGCAGGGCAGCGCGAGGCCATCGTGCACCTGCCCGAGACCGTGCGTCCCGCAGCAGGATCCACCGCGCAAGCCACGCTCTATGGCGACGTCTCGGGTGCCGTGACAGCAAAACTGCGGTTGCTGTCGGACTCGGCAGACCGTACGACGCGCACGTTTGAGGCGCGGTATGTACTGGAGGGCGCATTGGCCAATGCACCGATCGGTTCGACCGTCACCCTCAGTATCGCCGAGGGCTCCGCACCCGTGGTGTCGTTGCGAGTGCCCATCGCTGCGGTTTACGACCCGGGTAAAGGTCCTGGCGTGTGGGTCATCGCCGGCACACCGCCAACAGTGACCTGGCGACGGGTTCAGGTGTTGGGGTTGAGCGACGATTCGGCGCGAGTGGTCGGCGATCTCAACGTCGGCGAGCAGATTGTCGCGCTGGGCGCTCATCTGTTGCGCGAAGGGGAGACCGTGAGAATGCCTGCGCAGAGTGAAACGACGGTTGCCGGGAGTCGTCCATGAACGAGGGACGATTCAACATTTCCGCCATCGCCGTTCGCGAGCGAGCGATCACGGTCTTTCTGATTTTTCTGATCGCCGTTGCCGGCATCTTGTCGTTCTTCCAGTTGGGGCGTGCCGAAGATCCTCCGTTTACGGTCAAGCAGTTGACCGTCATTACCGCGTGGCCGGGAGCGACTGCGCAGGAGATGCAGGATCAGGTCGCGGAGCCACTGGAAAAGCGCCTGCAAGAACTCAAGTGGTACGACCGCTCGGAAACCTATACGCGGCCAGGGCTGGCTTTCACCATGGTCTCGTTGCTCGATAGCACGCCCCCTTCGCAAGTGCAGGAGGAGTTTTATCAGGCGCGTAAAAAGCTCGACGACGAAGCCATCAAGTTGCCGGCGGGCGTCATCGGGCCGATGGTCAACGATGAATATTCGGACGTGACCTTTGCGCTGTTCGCCCTCAAAGCCAAAGGCGAGCCGCAGCGCCTGCTGGTACGCGATGCGGAGTCCATGCGACAGCGCCTGCTGCATGTGCCGGGGGTGAAGAAGGTCAACATCATTGGCGAGCAAGCCGAGCGGATATTTGTTTCGTTCTCGCATGACCGGTTGGCGACCTTGGGCTTGTCACCGCAGGATATCTTCGCTGCGCTGAACAGTCAGAACGTACTGACCCCGGCTGGATCCATCGACACCAGTGGGCCACAGGTTTTTCTGCGTCTCGATGGCGCGTTCGACACGCTGCAGAAAATTCGCGACACCCCTGTGATCGTGCAGGGGCGGACACTCAAGCTCTCGGATGTGGCGACGGTTGAGCGCGGTTACGAAGACCCAGCCACCTTTCGGGTGCGCAATAACGGCGAAGATGCGCTGTTGCTGGGCGTTGTGATGCGCGAGGGCTGGAATGGTCTTGATCTTGGCAAGGCGCTGGATGCAGAGACCGTCAGGATCAATGAGGAAATGCCCTTGGGCATGAGCCTCTCCAAGGTCACTGACCAGGCGGTGAATATCGACTCGGCCGTCGGCGAGTTCATGGTCAAGTTCTTTGTCGCGCTGCTGGTGGTCATGCTGGTCTGCTTTCTGAGTATGGGCTGGCGTGTCGGCGTCGTGGTTGCTGCGGCCGTGCCGTTGACCCTGGCGATCGTGTTTGTGGTGATGGCGGCCACCGGCAAGAATTTCGACCGTATCACCCTCGGGTCATTGATCCTGGCGCTCGGGCTGTTGGTCGATGACGCCATCATTGCCATTGAAATGATGGTGGTGAAAATGGAGGAGGGCTACGATCGCATCAAGGCTTCGGCCTATGCCTGGAGTCATACGGCGGCGCCGATGCTGTCCGGTACCCTGGTGACGGCGATCGGTTTTCTGCCGAACGGTTTCGCTCAGTCCACTGCCGGCGAATACACCAGCAACATGTTCTGGATCGTGGGTATTGCCCTGATCGCTTCCTGGGTCGTCGCGGTGGCTTTCACGCCGTATCTGGGCGTGAAATTGTTGCCAGACATCAAGACGGTCGAAGGTGGGCATGCGGCAATCTACGACACGCCGCGCTACAACCGTTTCCGCCGGATTCTGACAGGGGTCATCGCCCGCAAATGGCTGGTCGCAGGCACGGTTGTCATGCTGTTCCTGGTGGCGGTTCCAGGCATGGGCCTGGTGAAGAAGCAGTTCTTCCCGACGTCTGACCGGCCCGAGGTGATGATCGAGGTGCAAATGCCCTACGGCACTTCCATCGAGCAGACCAGTGCCACGGCTGCCAAGGTTGAGGCCTGGCTGCACCAGCAGGAAGAGGCAAAAATCGTCACGGCCTATATCGGCCAGGGTGCACCACGTTTCTTCCTGGCGATGGCGCCGGAACTGCCCGATCCGTCGTTCGCCAAGATCGTGGTGCTGACCGACAGTCAGGAAGCACGGGAAACCCTCAAGGTCCGTTTTCGTCAAGCCGTTGCCGAAGGGCTCGCCCCGGAAGCTCGCCTCAGGGCCTCGCAAATCGTGTTCGGTCCTTACTCGCCATTTCCAGTGGCCTACCGGGTGATGGGGCCTGATCCGGCGAAATTGCGCGTGATCGCCGAGCAGGTGAGGAGCGTGATGCAGGATAGCCCCATGATGAGAACCGTGAACACTGACTGGGGCCCGCTGACCCCGGCGTTGCATTTCAGCCTGGATCAGGATCGCTTGCAGGCGGTGGGGCTGACATCGAATGCGGTTGCACAGCAATTGCAGTTCCTGCTGAGTGGAGTACCGATCACGGTGGTGCGTGAGGATATTCGTTCAGTGCAGGTCGTGGGGCGGGCAGCGGGCGATATCCGGCTCGACCCCGAGCAGATCAGAGGCTTCACGTTAGTCGGCGCGTCGGGCCAGCGTATCCCGCTGTCGCAGATAGGCGAGGTCGATGTGCGCATGGAGGATCCGATCCTGCGCCGGCGTGATCGCACCCCGACCATCACGGTGCGTGGCGACATTGCCGAAGGCTTGCAGCCACCGGATGTGTCGAGTGTGATCCTCAAGCAGTTGCAGCCGATCATCGAGCAACTGCCTTCCGGTTACCGGATTGAGCAGGCGGGCGCCATCGAGGAGTCCGGCAAGGCGGGCAAGGCGATTCTGCCACTGCTGCCGATCATGATCGCCATGACCCTGATCATCATCATTGTGCAGGTTCGTTCGATCTCGGCGATGATCATGGTGTTCCTCACCTCGCCGTTAGGCTTGATTGGTGTGGTGCCGACGCTGCTCATCTTCAATCAGCCGTTTGGCATCAATGCGCTGGTCGGTTTGATTGCACTGTCGGGGATCCTGATGCGCAATACGCTGATTCTGATCGGGCAGATTCATCACAACACGCAAGAAGGGCTGGACCCGTTTCACGCGGTTGTCGAAGCCACGGTGCAACGTGCCCGACCGGTGCTGTTAACGGCGATGGCGGCGATCCTTGCCTTTATTCCCCTGACACACTCGGTGTTCTGGGGGACGCTGGCCTATACCCTTATCGGCGGCACGTTCGTCGGAACCATCATGACGCTGGTGTTCCTGCCAGCGATGTACTCGATCTGGTTCAAGATTCGTCCTGACGATAATGGGCAGATCAAAACAGTCAGCCCGGCTTAGATCCAGACGCCTGAAATCGAGGCCTGCTCCGGCAGGCCTCTTTGCCCTTCGCGGGTACAGCCCGCGCCCGTTGCCTCGGTATTCCCGGGCAAATCAAATCCTGAAAGCCTGGCGATAGTTTGGGCTGGCATGCTTGTTGTCGTTTCGCCCGGTGCGAATCCTCTCTCTTGAAGTCTCTGACGCGTCTCGTCTGGACGAGGCGCCGCGCAGCAGAAATGTACTTTAGTCCGCCACATAATCTGTTGCTGCAGCGATTCACCGCTGCTTGTATCCTTGCTCACGACAAGGACAGGCGGCTGCAGCCATTGAGTCGACCCATTAGTCGCTGGAACGGAAAACCGGACTTTCCCAAAGGTAGTAATGTGAAGCGTGACACCCATCTGGTAGTACTTTTGTTGTTGGTGATCGGCTGTTCCCTGGCGTCACTGACGGTCTGGAAAGTATTGGCCTCTCGTGAACGGGCACTGGAGGAAGTCAACGTCCATGGCTTGAACCTGACTCAGGCGCTTGCGACGTACTCCGAAGGCATCGTCCGGCAAAGTTCGTTGCTGTTGCTCGGCCTCGTCGAACGTCTGGAAACCGAAGGCAGTGGTCCGGCGCAGATCGAGCGGCTGAGTGCTCTGATCAACCGTCAGGAGCCGTTGATGCCACAGCTCAGTGGCATCACCATCTACGATAATCAGGGGCGCTGGCTGATGTCTTCCAACCAGCCGATTCCCGCCGGGGCGAACAGCCGTGACCGGGTCTATTTCATCCATCATCGCGACGATCCCTCCCGCGAGACCTTTATCGGTCCACCGATTCAGAGCCGCTCCAATCAGGAATGGGTGATCACCGTCAGCCGCCGTTTCAATGGTCCCGGTGGCGAGTTTGCCGGCGTGGTGGCGGTTACCCTGGGGGTCGAAAACTTCCTGCGCCTGTTTGGCCAGATCGACGTCGGGCAGGAGGGCGCCATCGGCTTGTCCTATACCGATGGTACGTTGCTGGTGCGCTATCCGTTCCGCGAGCAGGACATGGGGCGCAACTTTTCCAAATCGCCGATCTATGCCAAGTACCTCGTCGATCGTTCAGTCGGCACGGCGTCGTATACCTCCAGCCTGGATGGCGTCGAGCGGCTCTACGCCTTCCGCAAGAGCGATCGGCTGCCATTGATCACCACCGTCGCCCTTGGCAAGCACGAAGCGCTCGCGGCGTGGCGCATGGAGGCATGGCTGTCGGCGGTGGTGGTGACCGGGCTGCTGGGGCTGACCGGCCTGATCGGCTGGTTCCTGATCCTGGATATCCGTCGGCGCACCAAGGCAGAGGATCAGTTGCGCGGGACGCAGCAGCAGTTGCTGTCATCCAATCGCCAGCTTGAGTTACTGGCGATGAAAGACGCCCTGACGGGGCTGGCCAATCGGCGCTGCTTTGACGAGAGCCTCGCGATGGAAGCCCGGCGGGCAAAACGTGACCGCACGACGCTGGCGTTGCTGATGATCGATATCGACTACTTCAAGCTGTACAACGACTCGTTCGGGCATGTCGCCGGCGATGCCTGTCTGCAAGCTGTGGGCAAAATCCTCGAGGCCTGCGTGCGACGCCCGTCGGATCTGGTGGCGCGTTATGGTGGCGAGGAGATGGGCGTGATCATGCCGGACACCGACGGGGACGGCGCTGCGGTGGTGGCGCAGCTCATCCTCGACCGCCTGCAGCAAGAGAACATCCCGCACCACGCCAGTCCGTTCGGGCGACTGAGTGTGAGCATCGGGATCGCGACGGCCACGGGGTCGCAACTGGATCATCTGCAAGGGCTGATCGAGGTGGCAGACCAGGCGCTGTACACCGCCAAGGCGCTGGGGCGTAACCAGTTTGTGAAGGGGCATGGGTGAGCTGCGTTTTCGGCGCGCCTGGATGCGTTTGCACTGCACGCTGGGTTCACCGAAACCCGGCGTAGTCATTTGATCGTGACAACCACCTTGCCCTTGGCCCGTCCCTGTTCGACGTACTTCAGCGCCTCTGCCGTTGCCTCAAAAGTGAAGGCGCGATCAATCACCGGTTTGATGATGCCGGCCTCGACGAGTGCGCTGATTTGTTGCAGTTGGGCGCCGTTGGCGCGCATGAACACAAACCTGTAACTGACGTCCTGCTTGCGTGCCTTGCGCCGTATACCGAGGCTCAGCAAGCGCATGACTTGCTGCAACGGCCAGGACAAACCCTGCTCCTGGGCGAATTGCGCGGTGGGCGGCCCAGAGATGGAAATCAGCTGGCCACCGGGCTTGAGCACCTTGAGTGATTTTGCCAGGACATCGGCGCCGAGGCTGTTCAACACCACGTCGTAGCCGTGCAAGACACTTTCGAAGTTCTGCCGGGTGTAGTCGATCACCTGATCGGCCCCCAACGCCTTGACCCATTCGACATTCGCGGTACTGGTGGTGGTCGCGACGAAGGCGCCAAGGTGTTTGGCGAGCTGAATGGCAACGGTGCCGACGCCACCGGAGCCGGCATGAATCAGCACTTTCTGGCCCTTTTGCAGTCGGGCGGTGTCGACCAGCACTTGCCAGGCCGTCAATGCCACCAAGGGCAGGGAAGCGGCTTGCGCCATGCTGGTATTGGCCGGTTTCAGGGCGATCGCGTTTTCGTTCACGGCGATCAACTCAGCGAACGTACCGATCCGCGTTTCTGGCGGGCGGGCGTACACCGCGTCTCCCGCTTTGAAGCGTGTCACCTGCGAGCCCACCGCAATCACCACGCCTGCCAGGTCGTTACCCATGACCAGCGGAAACGAGTAGGGCAGGATCAACTTGAATTCGCCTTTGCTGATCTTCGAGTCCAGCACGTTGACGCTGCTGGCATGGACCTCGATCAAGACGTCGTGGGCACCCACGACGGGGGCGGGTGCTTCGCCGATGCGTCCGGGGTGCTTGCCATAGCGATCAATCAGAAAGGCTTTCATCGGGGTGCGGCTCTTGTCGGTTGTAAGGAGGGTAGCCGGTGCGTGGTCAGGCATCGAGAAACGCCTGGGCCTTGGCCACAAAATCAGTGTGATGCTGGAAAATGCCGCCGTGCCCGGCGTCCTCATAAATCACAAGCTCTGCGTTGGGGATACGCTTGGCCAGCTCAAACGAATTGACGCTGGGCACCATGATGTCGGTGTCGCCGTTGACGATCAGCGTCGGCGCGCGCAAACGCCCGAGGTCTTGCGGCGCCTGCTGGCCCCACGCGGTGATGGCTTTCAACTGCCGCAGGAACGCGCGGGGTGTCGGGCCTTTGTCGCGATTGTTTTTGCGTGCTTTCAGGCGTTGCAGATACTGCGAAGCGGCTCGACGACCGTTGAGCGTCGAAGTAAAGAACAGGTAGAACTTGGGATCGCGCAGGGTCAGCAAGCCTTTGAGAATCAATGGCCACGACACCGGGCCGACCTTGTCGATACCGCTGCCGCCGGCCGGCCCGGTGCCGGTGAGAATCAAACGCCGCACCCGATCAGGTGCTTTCAGGGCGATGTCCTGAGCGACGAAGCCGCCGAGGGAGAAACCGAGCACATCAACGGTTACCAGCCCCAGCGCCTGGATCAACCGGATGGCATCGTCAGCCATTTCACCGACGGTCAGTGGAGCGGTGCCACCCGAGCCGCCGATGCCGCGATAGTCGGTGATGATGACGCGCCGGGTTTGCGCCAGATGATCGATGATTACGGGGTCGAAGTTGTCCAGTACGGCGCCCCAATGGTTGAACAGCACAAGGGGCACGCCGGTTGCGGGGCCGCTGTCGCGATAGGCAAAGCGAACACCGTTGACCGTGATCGACTGGTTCGCCGCGTTGATGAACGACCTCGACGAAGCCGAGGGGGGATTTGTCTGCATTGAATTCATGTCTACTCCGGACAGCGGCCGGATTCGATGCCGTATCTTCCTGCATCGAATCCGTCGCGAATGCTCGCTACTGAAAGATCACGGTTGGCTCTGGTAGCGCTCGGCAACCGCCGACTGGCGGATCTGCTGCAGCAGGCCCTGACGTGCAGTCTGCAGGCCATCCCAGCGTTCAGCTTCGTGCAGCGGCGGAATGGTCACCGGTTCGCGACGATCGAAACCGACCAGTGCAGCGTCTACCAGATCGCCCACTTCCATGATTTCGCTCAGGGTGTTGATGTCGACGCCGGAGCGATCCCAGATTTCCGTGCGGGTGGTGGCCGGCAACACGGCCTGCACGTAGACGCCCTGAGGCGAGAGCTCCAGGCTCAGGCCCTGGGAAAGGAACAGCACAAAGGCCTTGGTCGCACCGTAGACCGTCATGCCGAACTCCGGCGCCAGGCCCACCACCGAACCGATGTTGATGATCGCACCGTCGCCGGCTTTGGCCAGGCGCGGGGCGATGGCGCTGGCGAGCCGCACCAGCGCCGTGGTGTTGAGGGCAACCAGTTGCGCAACGCTGTCGGTACTTTGATCGATGAAGTTGCCGGACAGCGCGGCGCCGGCGTTATTGACGAGGATGCCGATACGGGCGTCGTCGCGCAGGCGGGATTCGACGCTTGTCAGATCGCCGGGTTGGGTCAGGTCCGCCGCAATGACATCGACGGCGACGCCGTGTTCGCTGCGCAAGCGCGCGGCCAGTGCGTCCAGGCGAGCCTGATCGCGGGCGACCAGGACCAGATCGTGACCGCGTTGCGCGAAGCGCTCGGCGTAGACCGCGCCAATGCCGGTGGAGGCGCCAGTGACAAGAACAGTAGGGCGAGTGCTCATGGGGTATCTCTTTTTCAGGGTGTGAGAAATAGAAAGCGTTCAGCTTGCGCTGGCGCTCGATTCAGCCAATGTCGGGTAGTCGATGTAGCCTGCTGCACCGCCGCCATAGAGGGTGGCGGGATTGAACGCGGACAGCGGCGCGCCACGCTTGAGGCGCTCCACCAGATCCGGGTTGCCAATGAACGGGCGACCGAAGGCGATCAGGTCGGCCTGGTCGTCAGCGAGCCTTGCAGTCGCCAGGTCCAGGTCATAGCCGTTGTTGGCGATGTAGGTGTTTTTGAAGCGCTGGCGCAGGGCGCCGAAATCGAAGGGCGCCACGTCACGCGGGCCACCGGTCGCACCTTCGACCATGTGCAGGTAAACCACGCCGAGGGCGTCGAGTTGCTCGACGACGTAATCGAATTGCGCCTGCGGATCACTGCTGGATACGCCATTGGCCGGCGACACCGGAGACAGGCGCACACCGGTGCGATCCGCGCCGATTTCATTGATCACGGCCGCCGTCACTTCGAGCAACAGACGCGCACGATTTTCAATCGAGCCGCCGTAAGCATCGGTACGCAGATTGGCGCTGTCCTTGAGGAACTGATCCAGCAAATAGCCGTTCGCGCCATGAATCTCCACGCCATCGAACCCGGCAGCGACCGCGTTGGCCGCAGCCTGGCGGAAATCGGCGACGATCCCCGGCAGTTCGCTGATGTCCAGTGCGCGCGGCTCGGAGACGTCTTCAAAGCGATTGTTGACGAACACTTTGGTGGCGGCACGCAGCGCAGAAGGGGCCACGGGGGCGGCGCCGTTTTCTTGTAGATCAACATGTGACACGCGGCCGACATGCCACAGTTGCAGGAAGATTTTTCCGCCCTTGGCATGCACGGCATCGGTCACTGCACGCCAGCCGTCAATCTGCGCCTGCGTGTAGATCCCCGGGGTGTCCTGGTAACCCTGGCCCTGTCGGGAAATCTGGGTGGCTTCGCTGATCAGCAAGCCGGCGCTGGCGCGTTGGCTGTAGTAGGTGGCCGCGAATTCGCTGGGGACAAAGCCCTGGCCTGCGCGGTTGCGTGTCAGCGGTGCGAGAACGACGCGGTTCGACAGTGTGAGGCTGCCGAGCGAGTAAGAGGTGAACAAAGTCTGCTGGGTCATCTGATGAATCTTCCGTGCCCGTTGATGGAAATCGGTGATGCGTGCAATTAGGATGATGATCGAAATCTAAACTGTCAATGGTTTTGATTATGGACAACATCTATGTATCATCGAACGCAGGATTTCCCGGTAAACACGAGGTATTGCACGTGAGAGTGACCAAGGCCCAGGCGCAGGCCAATCGAGAACACATCGTTGAGACGGCCTCTGAGATGTTCCGTGAACGTGGTTTTGACGGCGTCGGTGTGGCGGATCTCATGGCGGCCGCCGGCTTCACCCACGGAGGCTTCTACAAACACTTCGGGTCGAAGGCCGATCTCATGGCCGAAGCCTCGGCCTGCAGTCTTGCCAAGTCGCTGGACGCCGCCCAAGCGCTGGATGTGCCAGGTTTCCTCAACGTCTATCTGACGAGGGAACATCGGGACGGTCGTGGCTGCGGATGCACCCTGGCCGCGTTGGGCGGCGACGCAGCGCGTCAGTCGGACGAAGTGAAGGCGACGTTTGCCGAGGGCATTGAGCACACCCTGCAAACCCTGGGAGACAAATACCCGACGGGGCCGGATGCCGAAGCGGGTGAGGGGCGAAGGAAGATGATCGACCTGCTGGCACGGGCGGTCGGCGCGATTATCCTGTCGCGCGCCTGCCCGGATGATTCCGCGCTGGCGGACGAGATTCTTGAGGTGTGCCGCGCGCAGATGCTGGCTTCATTGCCGGCCGATGACGTCGACGCGCAGTAGCCGCGCGGCTCATTCTGCGAGCGCTTTGGCCCTGGCGATGGAAAACGCTTTCGGCAGGCGGGCGCCATTCTTCGCCGCAAGAATCTCGGCCATCACGCTGACCGCGATTTCCGCAGGTGTCTTGCTGCCGATGTAGAGGCCGATTGGCCCGTGCAGGCGCTCAAGTGACGCCTGGGTCTCACCAAAATGCTCGATCAGGCGTTCGCGGCGCAGCTGGCTGTTACGCCGCGAGCCGATGGCACCGATATAGAACGCCGGGCCGTGGAGCGCTTCGAGCAAGGCCAGATCGTCGAGTTTGGGGTCATGGCTCAGGGCGACAATGCAGGTGCGCAGATCCACCGCGAAATCGCGGACCACGTCATCCGGCATGCCGACGATGCGCTCCACGCCGTCTACCGCCCAGGTCTCGATGTACTCGGGACGCGGGTCGCACACCGCGACCTTGAAGCCGTTGAACAACGCCATGGTCGCCAGATACTCGGCCAGCGCGCCGGCACCGATCATCAGCATCCGATAGCCCGGCCCCAGGGTGTTGAGCATCTGCGCGCCATCAAAGCTGAATTGTTCCGGCGTCGCGGTGGGTTCGAGCGTGACCTGAGCGGTCGCCAACGTGAGCTGACGGCGAACCAGTTGCCCGGCGTCCAGTTGCGCCAGCAGCTCGTCGAGTGACGGCCACGCGGGGTTGAACTCAAGGATCAGTTCAAGCGTGCCGCCGCAGGGCAAGCCGAAGCGATGCGCCTCATCGGCGCTGACGCCATAACGCACCACTTGCGGTGCGCTGTCGCTGAAACCGCTGCCGCCATGGGCCGTGGTGTAGCGATGGATCAGGTCATCCTCGATGCAGCCGCCGGACACGCTGCCCACCACGCGACCGTCGTCCCGCAGGGCCATCATCGACCCTGTCGGGCGCGGCGAAGAACCCCAGGTACGCGCCACCGTGGCGAGCAGCACGCGCTCGCCGGCGGCCAGCCAGTCCCGCGCCGTGCGCAGGACCAGCAAGTCGATACTTTCCATCCGTTTCTCCTCTAGCGCATCTGCAGGATGATCGGGCTGCTGCTGGCCGGATCGGTGCGTTCACGCAGCTTGCCCACCGTCTGCGCATCCACAGCACTGCCCTGATTGCCCCAGGCGCTGCGCATGAAGCTCAGCACTTCGGCGATCTGCTGATCCGACAACTGCTCACGGAAGGCCGGCATGCGATAAGCGTCGGGCACTCCGGCCGCCACGACCCGCTGCGAACCGTTGAGGGTGATGTTGATCGCCGAGGCGCTTTCCCCGGCCAGTGCAGAAGTCGCACCGGCCAGTGGCGGCATCCATTCGGGCTGGCCCTTGCCGTCCAGGCCATGGCACGAGGCGCAGCGCGTCACGTAGGTATGAGCACCGGGCGTGTCCGGACGTTCCGCTGCCGATGCGTTTTGATACTGCCAGGGCGCGCCATCGCGCGCGCGGTCGCCGGGCAGCGATTTCAGGTAGTGGGCGATCGCGGTCAAATCAGCGTCGCTCATGAACTGCGTGGAGTTGTTGAACGCCTCGGTCATCGAGCCGTAAACCACCGCGTGTTGGTTGCGCCCGGTCTTGAGGAACTGCACGATTTGCGCTTCGCTCCAGCGGCCCAGGCCGGTGTTGTGATCATCGCGCAGGCTTGGCGCGTACCAGCCATCGAGCAAGGCGCCGGCGAGGTATGGCGTGCCGGATTCATCCAGTGCCTTCTCGTTGAACGCCAGGCCACGGGGCGTATGGCAACTGCCGCAGTGCCCGGCGCCTTGAACGAGATACGCGCCGCGGTTCCACAGTTCATCCTGCGACGGTTTGGCCACGTAGGGCTCGGTGTCGGTAAACATGCCGTTCCACATTGCAATCGGCCAGCGCAGGTTCAACGGCCAGGGAATGGCACTCGGGATGTTCGCCTGTTTGACCGGCGCCACGCCTTTCATGAAGAACGCATACAGCGCACGCACATCGTCGTCACTGAGCTTGGCGTAGGACGGGTAGGGCATCGCCGGATACAGACGGCGACTGTCGGGGGCCACGCCGTGACGCACGGCACGGTCGAAATCCGCCAGGCTGTAGTGGCCGATGCCGGTTTCCGTGTCCGGGGTGATATTGGTCGCATGGATCGCGCCCAGCGGTGTGGCCATTTCCAGGCCGCCGGCGAACGGCGCGCCGCCCGGCACGCTGTGACAGGCCACGCAATCGCTGAGCCGAGCGACGTATTCGCCACGGGTGACCAGCGCCGGGTCGATGTCGGCCACGGCGATCTGATGGTTTTCCAGGCGCGAGACAGGCTCGCGGGTGACATACCAGGCCAGCAGGCCTGCCGCGACCAGGCACGGCACTGCCAGCCAGCCTGCGGTTCTTGCGAATCGGCTGTTATTCATGGACGCTCCGTCGCTGATCAGGTGAAAGTGTGTCGGCTCATGGGCAGGCTGCGCACCCGCTGACCGGTCAGCGTCGCCACCGCATTGGCGACGGCAGGCGCGACGGCGGGCAATGGCGGTTCGCCGATGCCACCCATTTTTTCTCCGCTCTCGACAACACGCACGTGCACCCGGGCCATCCGCGCAGGCGGCAGGATCGGATACAAGTCGTAGTTGCGCGCCCGAGGTTTGCCATCCACCCAGACGGATTCCTCCACCAGCGTCTGCGACAGCCCCAGCGCCACCGCGCCATTGACCTGCGCTTCGACAATCGCCGGATTGACGATGCTGCCCGGGTCAATCGCCTGCCAGATGTCGTGCACCTTGACCTGGCCGTTCTCGATAGACACCTCGGCGATCACCGCCGTCTGCGTGCCGAACGGCGAAGCCATCGCCACGCCTCGCGCACGTTTAGTCCCGTCCTCGGCGGTAAACGGCCCGCGCTTCCAGCCGCCCGACAGCTCGCCCACCGCGTGCAGCAGCGTGGTCAGCCGCGGGTTGTCACGCAGCAGGTGCAGGCGCAGTTCGAACGGGTCTTTGCCGCCCTTGTCCGCCAGTTCGTCAAGGAACGATTCATAGAAGAAGTCGTTGAGGGAGTTGCCCACCGAACGCCAGTAACCCAGCATCGCCGGACCTTTGACGTAGATCTGCGCGATCCGCTTGTTGGGGATCGCGTAGGACTTGCCCGACAACCCTTCAAGCGCCGTGGGGTCGAGCTTCTCACCCTGCTTGCCGGCGAGGGCCTCGGTCGGGCCTTCGGTGGCACTGATCGCTTCGATTGCCAGCGGCCAGCCATCGTTGTCCAGCGCCGCGCGGAAATTCACCGCGGCAACCGGACGGAGCACGTCACGCAGGAACTCTTCCTCGCGACTCCAGATCAGTTTGACCGGGCGGCCCACCGCCTTGGACAGGGCGATCGCCTGAGGATAGGGACTGGCCGAGTCGTAGAGAAAATGCCGACCGAAGAATCCACCCAGCAGTGGTGAATGCAAGGTGATGCGCGACGGATCCAGCCCCGTGCGTTTGGCGATGTCCGCACGGAACATGTCCGGCGCCTGATTCGGCAGCCAGACCTCCAGCGAACCGTCCGGGTTGAATCGGGCCAGCGCAGAAGGCGGTTCCAGTTGCCCGTGGTTCAGGTATTGGTTGTGGTAAGTGGCGTCGATCCGGGTCTTGGCCCCGGTCAGAGCCGACGCCACGTCCCCTTCATTTTCATCATCCCGGGCTGGCCCTTTATCGTCAGCGAGTCGCTTGAGCCAGGCATCGCTGGAAAAGTCGGCGGGCATCGGCCGCACTTGGCTGTCTGCGGTGGGTTCCTGCCAGTCGACCTGAATTGCTTCCACCGCACGTTTGGCGTGCCACCAGCGTTCGGCAACCACCGCCACGGCGCCCGGCAGGCGATGCACGGAATGCACGCCTTTCATCGCCTTGACCTGGTCTTCGTTGCGCAGGTTGCCCACCGTCATGCCCAGACGCGGGGCATGTTGAACGGCGGCGTGCAGCATGTCGTCGACCTTCAGGTCGATGCTGTACAGCGCCTTGCCCGTGGACTTGTCGTAGGCATCGACGCGCTTGACCGGTTTGCCGATCCAGCGGAACTGACTCGGATCACGCAGCTTCACAGAAGTAGGATCGGGCACCGGCAGATCCATCGCCTGCTCGGCCAGTTCACCGTAGGCCAACGAACGTCCCGACTTGGCATGCACCACTTTGCCAGGCTCAGTGGTCAGCTCGCTCACCGGTACCCCAAGCTTCTGCGCGCCGGCCTGCAGCAGCATGGCGCGTGCGAGGGCGCCGAGGCGGCGCATGACCGGGTAGCTCATGCGCACCGACATGCTGCCGCCGGTGATGCGCATGCCGTTGTCCATGACCACATAGGCTTCGCCGGGCGGGGCGGCTTCGACCAGGAAGGTCGCCGGATCGGCATCCAGCTCCTCACCGACGATTTGCGCCATCGCGGTGAACGTACCTTGGCCGCCCTCCATGAACGGGCAGAGCAGGCGTACGCGGTTGTCCGGGCGGATTTCCAGAAACGCGGGCACCTGCGTGCCGCGCTCGGCAGTGGCCGTCGCTACTGCAGCTTGCACGCGTGTCACCCCCAGCGGCAGGCCGAAGCCGAGCACCAGGGCGCCGACGGCGGTGCCGGTCAGGAATCGTCTGCGCGACAAGTTGACCGGATCATGCAGAGCCAGTGCCGATGCTTGCAGAGAAGGGTCGATACGAACGTTCATCAGGCGTCTCCCTTGCTGGCAAGCTCATGCACAGCAGCATGAATGGCGTTGTACGTGCCGCAGCGGCACAGGTTGACCATCGCCGCCTCGATCTGCGCGTCACTCGGCTTGGGGTTCTGTTTGAGCAACGCGGTGGCCGCCATCACCTGCCCGGACTGGCAGTAGCCGCACTGCGCGACTTGCAGATCGACCCAGGTCGAGACGACCCGTTTGCCCACGTCATCGGCCTCGATGGCCTCAATCGTGGTGACCTCGCGGCCGACCACACCGGCCACCGGCGTGACGCACGAGCGCACGACGTTGCCGTCCACCAACACCGAGCAGGCGCCGCATTGCGCCAGGCCACAGCCGTACTTGGTCCCGGTCATGCCCAAGTCATCGCGGATCACCCACAGCAAGGGCGTATCGGCGTCGGCATCGACCTGATAGGTCTTCTGGTTGATTCGTAGTTCCATGGTTCACCCGCTTGATCATCGGTTGACGTGTATTGTTATCAGCAGTGACACGCGGCGAGGCGCATCACGGTAAAGCGTGTCTTTCGCTCAACTGGCCGCGTTGCCGAGCGCTTCTGCCTCGAGTGGCTGCCCGCGCAGCAGCGCAAGGTCACGGCTGGGCGCGGTGCCGAACAGGCGGCCATATTCGCGGCTGAACTGCGAAGGGCTTTCATACCCGACCGCAAACGCCGCCCGCGAAACGTCCAGGTGCTCGGTCAGCATCAGCCGGCGGGCCTCGTTGAGCCGCAGCCACTTCTGGTATTGCAGGGGGCTCATGCCGGTGAGTTGGCGGAAGTGATGGTGAAAGGTCGGCGCGCTCATCTGCACCCGCGCCGCCAGCTCATCGATACGCAACGCCTCGGTGTAATTGACCTTGAGCCAGTCGATGGCTTTGGCGATGCGATACCCCTGACCATCGACGGCAGTGATCTGTCGCAGCCGTGGCCCTTGATCGGTATTGAGCAGCCGATAGTGGATTTCCCGCAGGATCAGCGGCGCCAGCACCGGGATCGCTTCAGGCTCATCGAGCAACGCCAGCAGGCGATCGAGCGCTTCTTCCAGGGCGGACGACATGTTGCCGATGCCCGCGCCTGTGCTCATGGACGGCTGCCGTTTCGCAGGCAAGCCCCCCTTGCTGAGGATCTCGGCGAGCATGCCGACATCCAGTTTCAGCACCAGCCCGACACAGGGCTGGTCGGGGCTGGCAAGCATCACTTCGGAGTTGGCGGGCAGGTCCAGCGACGTGACCAGAAACCGTGAAGGGTCATAGCTGTAACCCTCACCACCGACCCACAGACGCTTTTCGCCACGACCCACCAGAATCAGGCTCGGCTCGATCATGCACACCACGGGCGGCGCCGGCTGGTCGCGACGAAACAGCGCCAACCCGGGTATGGCGGTGGCGAAGTCACCCGGTGCGCTCACGCGCGGGTCTATGTTCAACGCCAAAGGTGATTCATGGCGCAGGGGGGTATCGATCATGTCAGGTCACTCCTGTTGATCGAACTCTAGTCTGCTACCGAGGTGTTTCCTATCCATCACCCTGCATCCTCAGAGGATCAGGCAAGCATTCAAGAGGAATGCGCTAGGGCAGAGGTCGATCGACCGGGAGAATGTGTCCAACTGTTACAGGAAAGTCCTTACAGGAAAGCCCTTAAAGGAGAGAGCCCCTATGCAAGTCTTCGCTTATGGTGCCCATGCGGGCGACAAACCGCTTGAACCCCTGCGTATCACTCGCCGTGATCCCGGCCCGGAAGATGTGCAGATCGAGATTGCCTATTGCGGTATCTGCCACTCGGACCTGCACCAGGTACGCGCCGAATGGGAAGGGACGCAATACCCTTGTGTGCCCGGTCACGAGATCGTCGGTCGGGTCACCGCTGTCGGCCAGAAAGTCACCGGGTTCGCCCCGGGCGATCTGGTCGGAGTGGGCTGCATCGTCGACAGCTGCAAGCATTGCCAAGAGTGTGCCGAGGGCCTCGAGAACTACTGCGACGGCATGATCGGCACCTACAACTTTCCGACCCCGGACGCACCCGGCTGGACCCTCGGTGGTTACTCGCAGGCGATCGTCGTGCATCAGCGCTACGCTTTGCGCATTCGCCACCCCGAGGCACAACTGGCTGCCGTGGCGCCGCTGCTGTGCGCGGGCATCACCACCTGGTCGCCGCTGCGCCACTGGAACGCCGGCCCCGGCAAGAAAGTCGGCGTGGTGGGCATCGGTGGCCTGGGTCACATGGGCATCAAACTGGCCCATGCGCTGGGCGCGCAGGTGGTGGCGTTCACCACCTCTGAATCCAAGCGTGAAGCCGCGAAAAGCCTGGGTGCCGATGAAGTGGTCGTCTCAAGCGATGCGCAGCAAATGGCCGCGCACCTGAAAAGCTTCGACCTGATCATCAACACCGTCGCCGCCCCGCATGACCTGGACGCACTGCTGGTTCTGCTCAAGCGCGACGGCGTGATGACCCTGGTGGGCGCGCCGGCCTCGCCGCATCCATCGCCCAACGTGTTCAACCTGATCATGAAGCGGCGCACCCTGGCTGGATCGATGATCGGCGGCATCCCCGAGACCCAGGAGATGCTCGATTTCTGCGCCGAGCACGGCATCGTTTCGGACATCGAGCTGATACGCGCCGAGCAGATCAATGAGGCGTACGAGCGCATGCTCAAGGGTGACGTCAAATACCGTTTCGTGATCGACAACGCGACCTTGGCACCGTGAAAAATCACGCGTCCGGGCAATCGTCCGGACGCGTTCCTCTTTTGTCCCCAAGCAAAGCCAACACGCCTCTGCCCCACAGGTAGTTCCAATGACTTCTCTTTCTACAGAAAAACGCGGCTGGAGCGCCGTGCTGGCCATGTCGTTGGCCGCATTCGCCCTGGTCGCTTCAGAGTTCATGCCCGTCAGCCTGCTGACGCCGATTGCGGCAGACCTGCACATCACCGAAGGCCAGGCCGGGCAGGGGATCTCCGTGTCCGGTGCCTTCGCCTTGATCACCAGCCTGCTGATTGCCTCGGTCGCCGCTCGCATCGAACGCAAGACGTTGCTGCTGGGCCTGACCTTGCTGATGATCGTCTCCGGTACGATCGTCGCGTTCGCCCCGGGCTACCCTTCATTCATGTTCGGGCGTGCCTTGATCGGGATCGCGATTGGCGGTTTCTGGTCACTCTCGGCGGCGACCGCCATGCGTCTGGTGCAGCCCGAGCAGGTTTCCCGTGCGCTGGCCATCGTCAATGGCGGTAACGCTCTGGCGACGGTTATCGCCGCGCCGGCGGGCAGCTTCCTTGGCTCGCTGATTGGCTGGCGCGGTGCATTCTTCTGTGTGGTTCCTGTCGCAGCGCTGGCGGCCGTGTGGCTGCTGATAAGCCTTCCGTCTTTCAAGGCCGAGCGCCAGGCCGGTAGCGGCAACGTTCTGCGGCTGATGAAGCAGTTGCCAGTGGCCTTGGGCATGGTCGCCGTCAGCGTCTTTTTCATGGGCCAGTTCATGCTGTTCACCTACCTGCGGCCATTTCTCGAAGGCGTGACTGGCGTCAGTGTCTCAACCTTGTCGTTCATGCTGCTGGGGCTGGGCCTGGCCGGTTTTATCGGCACCTTTTTGATCGAACGGTTTATGGGCCGCGGCCTCTACCGCACGTTGACTGTCATCCCGTTGATCATGGCGGCCATCGCGCTGGCGTTGGTCAGCTTCGGCAAATCACCCGTGCTGACCGCCGTGTTGCTCGGACTCTGGGGGCTGGTTGCCACCGCCGCGCCGGTCGGCTGGTGGACCTGGCTGGCGCAAACGCTTCCCGATGATGCGGAGGCGGGTGGCGGCTTGCTCGTGGCCATTGTCCAACTGGCGATCGCGGCAGGGGCCATCGTTGGGGGGCTGGCATTTGACCTGAGCGGTTATAAAGCCACATTTGAGCTGAGTGCTGCTGTCCTGGTTGCCGCGTCTGTGCTTGCCTGGCTGGCGGGGCGCAAAGCCACGGAAGTTCATCTTGGCGAGACGAGCGCGACAGCCTGACGAGATCGGCAGACGCGGCTTTCGAAGCGCCGGCTACTATCGAGATGCATCGGTGATTGCGGTGGCGCAGAGGCTCAACGAAACGGCTACGGTGGGTCGCATTTAGCGTAGCTCGCTCCATGCCTTGATGATCACTGAGTCGACATCCCCTGGCGTCTCGCGTCATCGTTCATTTTAGTGAGCGTATCGACAATGACACTGTCCCAGGCCAGCAACTTGTCGTGTGTCTGTTGATCGGAGATTTCCTGAACCTCCAGCACCTTGTCGAGCAGCGCCTGGCCTTCGCTGGAACTGCTCAGAATGCTCTCGGCTTTTTCAGGATTCCTGTTGGCGCGCATCATCACGTCCATTTCTTCATCACTGAAATGTGCGGCATAGAGGTCAACCGCCATGCTTTTCAATTCGTTCAGATCGATTTTTGCCATCACGACATCGTAAATGTCCTGATCCATTACATCTTCGAAACGCGGCGAGTAGTGTTGCACTGCCATGTCGACGATAGCCTGGAACTTATCGTTGGCTGGGCTGGCCTCGATCAACTCACGGGCCTTGTCTTTGCCGGCGCCACAGGCGCTTAGCGTTACTGACAGCAATATGGCCAGCGTCAGTTTTCTCATGGACATGAGCCTTTTTCCTTAAAGGGTATGGAGAAGCCTTGATGGGTGGCGATCAGATGAGTCCTGACGAACGTTCAGCAACTTATCGATCCGTCGGCCGCAACTTAACATCGCGAACACAAGAGCGATAGCATAGTAATATCACTCCGCTAAACATCAAATCCTGTCCTCATTTCGCCACACTTTCCAGGGAAGGTAACTTGAAGCACACCCAAACCAACGATGCAAAGAAACCAATGGCCGCAGGGCCATTCGCTCTGTTATTGACATTGGCAGCCGTGATCACCGCTGGGTGCTCCCATAACCCCCCGCCAGTAGAGCGCGACCCGTGCCTGGACGCCGGCCCGGTCAAAAGCACGGCCTACGATAGTTGTGTGGCTGATCGGGAAGAGCGCAAAGCGCAAGCACTCCGTGTCCTTCTCAGCGATGACCCCGCCGATCACCGGCAACTGCAACTTGCCGAGCCCGACGAAAACTCCTTTCAATTATCCGACTTTCCAGACTCGCCCATCCCCGCGACTTTTCGCATTGCTGATTCGATATCCGCGCGCGAAAGGCAGGCGCTGCCGTTCAAAGTCAGAGTCACCTGGAAACATGCCCCGACCACCGCGATGCTGAAGTCTCGGGATCGTGCGCGAATGGCTGAAATGGAAAGCCTGATTCGATCAGCCGCGACGGATAACGGATTGGCGAAGTGGGTGTGTACGGTGACCGGTGTACATCAACGGGAGTGGATCTTCTACGCCCGGAACGATGCTGTATTTATCACCCAAATACACACCGTCTTGGCCCCGACCGGACCTTATCCTGTCGAATTGACCAGCCGCAAAGAGCCTGCCTTGAGTGCAGAGGAGTCAGGTGGCGACAGGGTAAATCAAGCGATCCGCATCACGCCCAAACAGTGCGTGGAGTGATCTGATCCGCAGAAGAATAGACGCATCTGAAACGGCGTCGTCGCCTGTTTCCAGGCCCGCGAACCCGGCGCGTCTGAGCCAGAGGCGTGCGTTCGAGCTTCGATGCGGCGGATCAGTTGAAGAGGATCAACAGGAGTTTGTTGAGGCGCGTCATGACAAGCGCGTTCCCGAGCGGATCAGCCCCTTTGCCGTTAACGCTCGAAGTTTTTCCCGCAATGCTTCGCGCTCTGTCTTGGGCGTTATAGGATCAACGACGAGATATTGTCTGTCGCACCACGATTCGATCTGGCCGAGCCAGTAGGTTTGTCCGGCGTGCCCCGTGTCGAGGCGCGCCAATAAGTAGCCCAGTTGCTGCCATGTCGGGAGCAGTCGAAAAATGGCACGGCGGCGCATCAGCGTGAGTTCATGCCAGTCTCCATCGAGTTTGGCCGTCAATGCGCTACGCAATAAAGGCCACGATACTTTGTCCAGTTGCGCAATCACCGCCGAAAACACTTTATCCGACGGATCATCGAGTGCCTCGAACAATTCCGGCAGTTGATCATCGCGAAGCAGGCGCGCTGCTGCCTGGCGCACGGTGACACAGGCCGAGCGTAATGCTGGTGTGTGCCAGCGCTCTGGCAACTCTGCAGCCAGCTCAGCGGTCAGGCCGATCACGCCCAGCCAGTGCTGTTTTGCCGTGGGCAGAGGCTGGTTCAAGCGCTCTGCCAGAACGGTGTGCGGATCAACACCGTTACGAGGCGCAGCCCAAAGTGCCAGATTGCGCACTGCCGGCGACACATCCAATAAGGCTTCGCGCAGTACAGGTTTCGGATCGGACAGGAGCGGTAGCAGCGCATACAGCACGCGCACGCGGATCCTGGCACCCGGGCGTGACATGGCTTCAAGCAGCAGTGGCAGACTTTGCGCCTTCGGCAACGTCAGACTTGCCGACACCGCCATCAACCGGACGGTCGATTCGCGATGAGCCAGAGCGCTGCGTATCAGCGTTTCGGGAGCCTCGGGGTTTTCCAGCAAAAGCGTAAACAGGTAGCGCGCGGTTTTGCCCTGGCGATTCAAAAAGTCGGCGTAGACTTCATCCCGGCAATCCACCGATTGCAGCATCGCACGTACCGTCGACAGTGTCTGACCGTGGTCGACACGGCGTTGTGCAGCCAATGCCATCAGGGGTTCAAGTGCGAACAGCCATGCGTGGGTATGAGCAGGCGACAAGTAGTGCTTCAGGCCCGCCGCTGCCAAATCGCGAACCTGAGGTACCCAATCGTTCAGGCGTTCGATCAACACCGTCAGTGCTTCGGGCGACGGCTGCCTGCACAGTTCTCGCACCGCAACTTCTCGAACGAAGCCGTTCGAGTCATTGCTCACGTCTGCCCAAGTCCCGGTGTTGCCGAGGCGGCTGAGTATCTCCAGCGCCTCATTGCGCCGATAATCTTCATAAGTGCAAGGCTGGCCTTGCTTGCGTACCAACCGGGCCAGCCAGTCTTGTGTCGTGTTCATTGGGGCCGTCCTGTGCGTCCTTGCGGGGGCAAATTGTTTGCGCAAAAGCGCCAGCCTACGCGACTTGCTCCCGTGGGCAAAAAAATCCTTGCTGCCCGGCCTTTGTGCCCTTTGAATGGGTGGCATCGACGCGCAAACATCTATCCCGCCGACGTTGCCCCTGCCGCCGGCACCGGGTGACGCGACGTCATCAGGCCGATAAAGGAAATCGCCAGTGCCAGGCCAATGGTTGTGGTGACTTCGGTGCGGTGCTCCGGGGTGATCATCATGACCGCCAGCGCTGCGCAGATGAACCCGATCACCAGCCACGTCAGCCATGGAAACAGCCACATGCGAAAGGTCAGTTCGACATTGCGTCGACGTAATATCCGACGCATGCGCAACTGCGATACCGCAATCGCCAGGTACACCAGCAAAGCAATCGCCCCGGAGCTGGCCAGCAGGAACTCGAACAACCCGGCGGGCATGAAGTAGCTCCAAACGGTGATCGACGCGCCGAGCACAGTGCTGGCAATGACGGCTGCACGTGGAACGCCTTCTGCAGAAGTCGCCTTCAGTGCCTTCGGTGCATCGCCGCGACGGCCCAGCGAATACAACATGCGCGAGGCAATGTAGATCGAGGAGTTCATGCAACTGGCCACGGCGATCAATACCACGACATCGACCATGAACTTGGCATGGGGAATGTTCATGATTTCCAGAGCGCGCTGATAAGAGCCTACCGAAGCCAGCAACGGATCGTTCCAGGGCACCACGGAGATGACCACGAAGATCGAAAGCAGGTAAAACACGCCGATACGCCAGATCACCGAGCGTGTGGCCTTGGCAATGTTCTGCGCCGGGTTGCTGGATTCGGCGGCGGCGATGGTGACCGCTTCAGTACCGATGAAGCTGAACATGATGGTGATGAAGGCGCCGACGACCGCTGACAGGCCATTGGGTGCAAATCCGCCGTGCTCGGCCATCAGGCCGCTCAAACCGCTGACTTCGCGGTCGGGCACCCAGCCCATCAACACGGCAAACCCCACGGCGATGAACCCGATGATCGCCACGACCTTGGCCATGGCGAACCAGAATTCGAATTCACCATATTTGGACACGCTGAACAGGTTGGTCACCACCAGCGCGATGATCGATCCCAATGCGAACAGCCAGGCATCGACCTGCACAAACCATTGGTTCAGTACATGGCCGGCCGCCAGCGCTTCGATGGGAATCACCAAAACCCAGAACCACCAGTAAAGCCAGCCGATGGTAAAGCCAGCCCAGCGCCCGATGGCCTGATCGGCGTAGGTGGAGAACGAGCCTGTGTCGGGATTGGCGACCGCCATTTCGCCGAGCATGCGCATGACCAGAACCACGAGCAAACCCGAGAACAGATAAGCCAGAAGCACCGCCGGCCCTGCCGCCGCAATGGCATGTCCCGAGCCTACGAACAAACCGGCGCCGATAATGCCGGCGATGGACAGCATTGTTACGTGACGAGGCTTGAAGCCCTGCGCCAATTGGCTACTCGAATCCATGGAGTTCGGGCTGATCATTGGTTTTTATTCTCTGCTGGTCGACATTTAAGCGAGTTGACGGGGCAATCGATCACCCTCGTTGCCGATCGAGATCCCCGAAAGAAGTCCCCTTCAACCGCCGCAGTTCTTATCAACCGCATCATCATGATGTGGTTATTTTGACGTAAAACACCGTCACCTTACCCGGCCTGTCCGACGCCTCAGTAGCCTGATTGCGCCACAACCGTGCCTGATATCGACACGCCTGGACCTTGCGTTCAAGGTGGAAACCGGTCGGTCACCTGCAACGGCAACTTCATTGATGACCTGCGAAACCATCTGTCGCGCCGTCAGTCGCCGCCACTGAACACTCCAGAATCGCAGCCCTCTACCGACTAACAAGTCACCCGGGGGGCATGACCATGAGCGACGGTCGGAAGGAGCAGGCGTTGGCCGCCTGGCGAAAATTACTTGAAGAGCCAGAGATCCGTATGGACATCGAGGATCAATATGACGAGCTGCTGAAAATGGCCGATACGATGGAGCAGGAAGGGCTGATTACAGCAACTGAATGGCGTCAGCTAGTGCGCAAGGCCGGCGCGAGGTTCGCCCAGGCCATTGAGGGGCTTTCGGGCGGAACATAGAAACTTTGCGGACGATCGCGATCGTCGGTACCAAGGAGCGGCATAAGGCGTTAATGGGATCTTGTATTAATTGCGAATGGTTTTGTATAGCATGCGCGGGAGTTTTTTGGCGGTTTCACTCCCTGCATTGGCCTATTCGTAAAGGTTTCTCCCTCCATGCGTCGAACCCTGCTTTCCATTTGTGTGCTGCAAGCATTGTCGCCTGCCTCATGGGCTGAACAAACGGGGGGATCACCCTCAACCCTCGAGTTGGACGCCACCGATGTTATCGGTACTGCGAATTACGAAAGGGCGGACGGCCCGGTCCAGGGTTATCGGGCGACGCGCTCGGCCAGCGCCACACGCACCGATACGTCGATCCACGAAACCCCGCAATCGATCAGTGTGGTCTCGAAGGATGCAGTCGAGGATCTGGGCGCCACCCGTTTGCAGGACGCGCTGGACTACGCCGGGGGCGTGGGGCGGGCGAACAATTTTGGTGGCCAGGGCCTGACCACGTTTACCGTTCGCGGCTTCACCACTGGCGAGTTTTATCGCAACGGTTTTCCGATCAACCGCGGCTATCCGAACATGCCGGATGCCAACACGATTGAGCGCCTCGAAGTGCTGCGCGGCCCGGCCACCATGCTCTATGGTCGGGGTGATCCTGGCGGTACCTTCAACGTGGTTTCCAAACAGCCGTTGCCCGAGCGCACCGTCACCTTGGGCAGCCAACTCAATGATCAGGGCATGAAGCGTGGCACCCTGGACGCTTCCGGTCCGCTCGACGAAGAAGGGCGCCTGGCCTATCGACTGAACGTGGTGGGCGAGGGTGGCGACACCTTCCGCGATCACGTCGAAACCGAGCGCTACGGCATCGCGCCGGTGCTCACCTGGCAGGCAACCGACGCGACCAAGCTGATTTTCGAAGGCGATTTCATGCGTAACAACGCGCCTCTGGATCGAGGCGTGACACGTTATGCGAAGCAGACAGGTACCGCCTCGCGCGACAGTTTTTTCGGCGAGAAAGACGCGGGCAAACTGCATAACGACAACAACATGGCGCAACTGCGTTTCGAGCACATGCTCAACGACGACTGGACGCTGGGGGGCGGCTTCCAGTGGCTTGATGGTTCGCTCAAGGGCAACGCAATCGAGGCCAACGGTATTGCCGCTGACGGCCGCACCCTGGGGCGCAACTTCAACTATCGCAAGCTGGAGTGGACCGACAAGGATACCCAGCTCAATCTGACCGGCCATTTCGATACCGCTGGTTTACAGCACACGTTGCTCACCGGCATCGAGTATGAGGATTACGACTACAAGTCGATCATTCAACGCTCCAGCGGTGCTGTCGGCGCGTACCCGATCGACATCTTCGATCCGGTGTACGGCCAGCCGCGCCCGGCACTCACCCGCACGCCGACTCATGACAAGGAAAACCTCAAGACTTATGCCGCGTTCGTGCAGGATCAGGTGGCACTGACCGACAAACTGAAGGTGCTGGCCGGGGCGCGTTTCGAACGCTTCGAACATGATTACGACACCTATGTGCCCGGCGCCAAGAGCTGGCAGGCGAGTGACAACGCGGTGACCCCGCGCATCGGCGTGACCTACGACCTGACCGAGACATTGGCGGTCTATGCCGACACCGCGCGCTCCTTCAAGCCGAACACCGGGGCAAGTCGCCAGGGTGGTGGATTTGCGCCGGAGAAGGGCAAGTCTTACGAAATGGGTATCAAGTGGGAAGCACTGGATCAGCAGTTGAGTGTTGATGCGGCGGTCTATCAGATCGAAAAGCGTAACGTGTTGACCACCGACCCTGTTGATTCGACCTTCAGCGTTGCGGCCGGTGAGGTACGCAGCCGTGGTTTCGACGTCAACGTTGCCGGCAACCTCACGCCCGAATGGCGCGTGATTGGCGGCTACGCCTATGTCGATGCCGAAGTGACCAAGGACAACGTGCTGCGCTCTGGCACGCGGCTACTGAACATCCCGAAAAACAGCTTCAGCCTGCTGAATATGTATGAGTTCCAGGACGGCACCCTCAAGGGATTGGGTCTGGGCACTGGCCTCAAGTACGTCGACGAGCGCGCCGGACAAACCGCCAACACCGCGTTCTCGATGGGCAGCTACACCGTTGTCGACTTGCTCAGCTTTTACAAGATCAATGACAAGGTGCGGCTCAACCTTGACGTGAAAAACCTGTTTGATCGTGATTATGAAGAAGGTGCATTCGGCAACGTTTACGCCTACCCGGGGGCGCCGCGAACCGTGCAAGTGGGTGTTTCCTACACCTTGTAAAAGGGAGGAAGGCAAATCTCACGCGTCAGAAATGAGACAGCCCTGAGTATTCGGGGCTGTCTCATAGTTACTCCGTAACAGCGACGGTTTTACATCCCCGTAGAAAACTCAGGTGGGTGTTTGATTGAAGGTCGTATCGTGCGCAAGGCATTATCGTACTGACAAAGTAAATGCAAAGCCCAGTCGGTACGTGTGCGGATGCGAATATCATTTTCGTCTGAGGGAATTTCGCCATTCAACATCGATTCAACATTTCTTATGATGAGTTGTTCAGGCAAATACAGGATCCGGCTGTTTTTGTAGCTCGAAGCACGCAATTCAGTCATTGGATAGGCTCCCCCGAGCCCAGCCGAAACCCCCACCAGGAGCGCTGGCTTGTGTCCAAGTTCGCCGAGTCCCGCGTATAAAAAGAAATTTTTCAGCGCCGGGCAAGCCATGCCATTCCACTCCGGGCTGATCACGATCAGTGCGGTTGCTTTTTTGAGGATGGATTGCTGGACACTCCAGATTCCATCAATGTCTTCTTCTGGCCACAGCGGTAGCCGACTAGAAGCCAGGTTCAGCAGTTCGCCTGAATCACAAAGACCAAGTAGCTCTAATCGGTCGCGCAAATATTTAGCGACTTTGAGTGATTGGCTGTTTGCTCTATTCGATCCAGACAGCAGAACGATATGACGGCTCATTGCGCCACCTTCTGTTTAGCGTTGTGTGCTTTGGGGGCGACGCGGCGTGAACGCACGATGGGCCAGAACAACTCTTCTTTCCAGCTGATCGGCGACAAGTGTTCGATACCGTATAAGGGCGGGCGCCGGCGGGTAATTTTGGCCGTTCCGAACAGGATGTCCCAGAAGAACAACAGGTTGCCGAAGTTGCCCTTGTAATGCGTGACACCATCCTCGGCAGTCAAGCCGTGATGGGCTGAATGAGTGGAGGGGGTGGAGATCGTTCGCTCCAGAACCCAGACAACAGGACGCAACACACGGATGCCATACAGTTTGTCATCCCACGCAACGCTGCTGTGCGCTGCGAAGATGACGATCATCTTCAGGATCAGATAAACATAGTAAATATGCGCAAGCCCTAGATAGATCAGTATGCCGGACAGCCAGATGCTGGGCATCAGCATGTAGTAGAAGCTGTTGTTTCGATAAACGATGCGGACACTCATGTAGGGCGCGGAGTGGTGAGCGCGGTGCAGCGCATAAAGTGCCGGGACCCGATGTGTCAGTCGATGCCACCAGTATTGAGTCATGTCATCCAGTACTAGAAACAACACGAACCCTGCGACCCAGGGAATGGTGGCCAGGGCGCCTTTCATTTCCGGAACAGCCAGGCTCATGATTTTTCCACTGAGCCACATGACACTGGGGAACGTGATTGCAACCAGGATCCCGGAGCCTATGACTTCGATCAGTACATCGCGCTTCCCGCTCGACGGCTGTCGGAGCGAAGAACACGCGAGTTCCAGCAAGATGAAGGCAAGGAATATCCCGGCCACTATGACGGAAGGATTGTTGACGAGCATTATTGTATTCATGGCACTCTCGATTCAGGCCCCTGCGGGCAATGCCATTTCATTAGAAGCCAACGAGTAAGCCATCCCAATGCGCGAAACGGACAAAATTGAGCGAGAACAGGCCAATCGTTTCCCCCAGCGCTTTCACCGCGGCAAATTGGGCCAGGTGCTGGAGCGTTTCCTGGATAGCCAGGCCTTGAGAGAAAACAGCGATTACAGCCTGATCGAGCTGGATCAGCTTTGGCGCGAGGCGGCGCGCATCGATCCGGCGATCGGCTTGAAACTGTTCACGCTATTCACGCCTCAGGACTGGCACGTTCTGGCCTATCTGTGCTTGTACAGCCCCGACGTTTTATCCTCCATGAAGCTTTGGGCCCGCTACGCGCGGCTTGCGTCAGACACGGACACGGTGCGACTGCTCAATGATGAAAACGGCGTCGGCATCGAGCTGTGCGTCGATGCACCCAGTGAGCTGGCGCGCTATGTCATTGAGCACTACGGCGCAATGTCCATCGCACAGATGCGGCGGGGAACAGGGCAGATGGTGCAGCCGGTCCTGGCAAGATTTACCCACTCACGTCCGTCGTATTACAAGCAATACACCCAATGGTTTGGGAGCCATGTCGAGTTTGACTGCCCGATTAACTGCTTCTATTTCGATGCTCGGAGCTTGAGCCTGCCGATGCAGACTCATCATCACGGGATGCTTGAGTTATTGACCCAGGAACTGGATCGACGGATCGCCGCGCATAGGAATTTCAGCGGTTGGTCAGCCAAGGTCGCTGAAGGCGCGCGACGCTCTCTAGCGAGAGGTGAAACGCCCAATCTGGCCCCTCTGGCGAAGGCGCTGCACCAGACGCCAAGGACCTTACGCAGACGACTGGAAGAGGA
This sequence comes from Pseudomonas serboccidentalis, assembly GCF_028830055.1. NCBI lineage: Bacteria > Pseudomonadati > Pseudomonadota > Gammaproteobacteria > Pseudomonadales > Pseudomonadaceae > Pseudomonas > Pseudomonas serboccidentalis. The sequence goes on along the minus strand of NZ_CP101655.1, from coordinate 5,051,237 downwards.
AGGTACAACCTTCAGACAATTGCTCGATCAGATTCGCGCAGAATTGGAACTGCATCTTGAATTACAAGGAGAGTCGTTAACGGAGATTGCTGCTCAACTAGGCTACAGCGATTTGACGGCGTATCTCCACGCCCGAAGTCGATGGCGTGACAGGAAGTAATGTGGCGGGCCCGCATTTTTCGGAACGACAGCGTTACCTCACAAATCACCTCATCCCACGCCAGTAATTTCCCGGAGCAGTGGCATATCGTTTTCTTTACCTGATATCAAAGCGCATTGAAACCATCGACGAGAGCTTCCCAAAGGGTAGATTTGGTTCGTCTTCTGCCGCTCATTACCAGGAAGGCGTATCGGACAATGGGATGATCCGAAGCTGTCGAGCCTGGCGTTTGCGCAGTGACATCCGGCTAGCCGATCTGCTCCATATCGGCAAGTTGGACTTGATCTCTACCACTTGCTTTTGCACGGTACATCGCGGAATCGGCACGTCGAATGAAGGCGTCAAACGATTCTGATGGAATCCACGTCGCAACGCCGAAGCTACAAGTCACCTGCCCAACTTCATCGAATGGCAGGGTGCTTATCAGAGCTCGAAGCTTTTCGGCCAGCAGTCTTGTGTTATTCAGTTCGGTATCGGGGCAGATCAATGCAAACTCTTCTCCGCCGGTTCTGCACAGTAGATCGGTTTTGCGTGTTGCCGAACGTATCCGTGCGCACAACGACTTCAGAACGTTATCGCCGCACTGATGGCCCCAGCGGTCGTTGATCTGTTTGAAGTGATCGACGTCAAACATGATCAGCGACAGAGGGCGGTATTGCACGTTAGCCTCGATGAGCAGGCGTTCCATCAACTCTTCGAAGTATCGGCGGTTATAGACTCCGGTCAGGTGATCGGTAATGTTCAACAAGCGCAAGTCTTGCGTGCGTTCATCAACCAGCGAGAGCGCGCGGGCGCGCTGCGTAATCAGCAAGTACACCATCAGGGTCAGCAGCAGCGTCAATCCTGATCCGAATACGATAATCAGGCTGATGGACAGTGTGTAGCTGTTGGCGACCAGAAAGGTTGAGCTGGGTCTGAACCGGATCAAGTAATTTTGGTCGGCTACTTTCAGCAGCCGCTGCGCGTACAGCGCTGAAGGGGCAGCAGGGGCCGAACTCTGATAAATGTTTTCCCCTTGATGCTGCGTGTCGATCAATGAAAGCGTCACGTTCAGTCGTTGCAGACTTGGCAATGGAATGCCTTGTTCCATCAAAGAAGCCAGGCGTACGGTGGAGACAACGAACCCCTGCAAATTATCATCGCTCAATGGAACCCCAGAGAGCTCCTGGAATACAGGTGCGACAAAGAAAATTCCCGACTGCCCATTGGTCATTTTCAATGGTTGCGACACAACGATCTGACGTGTTTCTCGTGCCTTGCTCATCAAGGCCTGGCGACCCGGGCGAGCCAGAACATCCATGCCGGGTATGATCTTTACGTCATCGCGCTTCAATAAGTAGAGCAATATCCAGTGTTCGGGCCGGCGGGTGAGGGGGACTCTTTCGCCAGTGTCGGGATTGATTTCATGGTATGAAAAATCGCTGGTGCCGTTGCGAAGCGCCTTGGCGCGGAACGCTTGGAGATCCTTCTCGAGAATCCTTGATACCCAGCTATAGGCTTCGTCCTCTCCAACCAGAGGCGTAACGAATCCCAGAAACTCTTTTTCAGTGACATCGTCAGCGTTGATAAAGAAACGCCTCACAACGTCCAGTTTCAAGACCTGGGTATTGAAGCGTCGTTGCAGGCGACTGAATCTTTCGTCGACCTCCAGTTGGAACGCAACGTTAACGGTACGTTGCTCCGACCTTACGAACAGGATCAGCACCAAGAACGTGACGGCCACCCCAGCCAGGCACACCAGACCGCAAAGGGCCACGTCTGATGCTTTGAGTGCGTTCTGACGAGTAGACATCATTTTGTGTTCCTTGCTCATCGCCAAAAACAGTGTGCAGTGACCTTGAGTGCTTTTGGAGTATCGGCACGCTGGTCGTTATCTTTATAAATCAGGCGTTACCGCAAGGGGCTTTATATGAAGTCTCGGGCACTAACGTGAAGGGCCGGATTTTCACGGTCCAGAAAGCGCTGCCGCTGATGGGGCGGGGTGGTTCAATCATCTTGTCCGGATCCAGCGCCGGCACCACGCGCGCGCGCATTCATTGTCTCGGTCTGGCAATGCGGGCTAAAACTTTCCGCTTGATTCATAAGATAAAGTGATAGGTGCCGAACATCGGTCTAAACTCTGAGCCTCAATTGTGCTCCGCAGCGAGGCTAGCGTGCCATGCAGTCCACCCTCAAACTGCTCGCTCAGCCCACCCAATATATGTTCTTCACTGGCAAGGGCGGGGTTGGCAAAACGTCGGTTTCCACAGCGGTATCAATCGCCTTGGCTGATTCAGGCAAGAAGGTGCTGCTGGTTAGCACAGACGCGGCCTCGAACCTTGATGAGATGCTCAATGTCGAGCTGAGTAATCAGCCTGTCGCGGTGCCGAATGTGCCTGGAATGTTCGTGCTCAACATCGACCCCGGGACCGCTGCCATCGACTACCGGGCCCGGGTGGTCGAGCAAATGGGCCCCCAGGCCAGCGATCAAGATATTGCGCTGGTGCGTGAGCAACTCTCGGGAGCATGCACGACCGAAATCGCAACTTTTGATGAGTTCTCCCACCTCCTGTCACAGGGCGGCGCGGCCTATGATCATGTTGTGTTCGATACCGCCCCCACGGGGCACACGCTCAGGCTGTTGAGCCTGCCCAAAGCGTGGAGCGGATTTCTGGAAGGCAATGATCGCGGTGCGTCATGCCTGGGGCCGCACTCGGGGTTGAAAATGCAGGAGCAACTGTTCAATCAGGCATTGGCGGCGCTCAACAATCCAGCCCTGACCACCGTCGTGCTAGTGGCTCGACCGGACAAAGGCGCACTGGGCGAGGCCGCGCGTTCCTCCGATGAACTCCGTGAGCTGGGTCTGGAAAATCAGCGTTTAGTGGTGAACGCTGTGTTCAAACGCAGCGACTTGAATGACCCGATCGCAGCCGCCATCGAAGCGATCGGCCAGCAAGCGCTCGACGAGATGCCCACGTCGCTGCGCCAGCTTTCAACTGACTACATTTCGCTCAAGGCCATAGATTCCGTTGGCTTGCCCGCGCTCCGCGGTCTGCTTTCCCCGGAACTTGAGAGGCCAACAACGACTGCACCACAAGCACGCTCACCCTTGGAACATCACACGCTCTCGGAACTGGTTGCCGAGCTTGCGACTGACGAACGCGGGTTGATCATGGTCATGGGCAAAGGGGGAGTAGGCAAAACCACCATTGCCGCCGCCATCGCACTTGGCCTGGTGCAGCACGGCAAGTCCGTGCATTTGAGCACGACGGACCCTGCGGCGCATCTGACGATGACCCTCAACGCCGATGTTCAAGGGCTCAGCGTCGGCCGCATCGACCCGAAGGTCGAAACCCAAAAATACGTCGACAAGATCGTGGCTTCCCGCGCTTCGGCCCTGACTGAAGATGAAATAGCCTTGCTTATCGAGGATCTGCGCTCGCCCTGTACCGAAGAGGTCGCTGTGTTCCACGCTTTCTCCCGCGTGGTTTCTCAAGCCAGAACCTCGTTCGTGGTGCTGGACACCGCTCCCACAGGGCATTCGCTGCTATTGATGGATGCCACAGGCGCCTATCACCGTCAGATGCTTCGAGAATTCAAAGGCCAAGCCTCGGACCATATCGTCACGCCATTGATGCGCCTGCAAGATGCGGACTACACCAAAATCATTCTCGTGACGCTGCCCGAAGCCACACCCGTGTCTCAGGCCGCAGCGCTGCAGGATGACTTGCGCAGAGCCAGCATCGAACCGTTTGCCTGGGTGGTCAATAAGTCGCTATTGGCCACAGACACCACCGATCCGCTGCTGCGAGCGCGTCTGGATAGTGAGCAAAAACAGATGAATCGAGTCGCGGAGCAAACCAGCCATGCTGTCATTTTGGTGCCCTGGGCCGCGGAGCCGCCTGTTGGCGTCGCTGCGCTAAAGCACCTGCTGGATTGATGCGCCAGCCACCCACCACGGGCACCTTCAGGCACCCGCAAGCGTGCAATGGTGGTCGCTCAGCAACGGTTACAGGTTTTGATCCCTAGCACTGTATAGACGGGGCAGAAACGGAAGATGCCAGTGGCCAGCGGCACTAAACCTATCCAACCCCACACGCCGATCACACCGGACAGACTGAGGCCAATGAGAAGCAGACCGGTGATAATGCGCAGGCTACGGTCAATGGTTCCAATGTTCGCTTTCATGGCAATCTCCCGATCAATGGCTGCGCCGGGTCTCCAGCGCAGTAAACAACAACATGCCGGCCAGCATGGCCAATATGAATACGATCACTTGCCAGTGTCCTGTCAGCAAAATTGCCACTGCGGGGCCCGGACAGATGCCGGCGATGCCCCAACCGATGCCGAACAACAGGCTCCCGCCAATCAATCGCGGGTCCAACTCACGCTTGATCGGTAGCTGCATTGGCCTTCCCAGCACCGAACTGGATTGTTGTCGCGCCCAGGTTAGCGGGCCAAAGGCCAAGCCAATTGCGCCGACCATGACCAGCGCCAAGGAAGGGTCCCAGGCACCGGTTAGATCCAGGAAAGCGAGTACTTTGCTCGGGTTGGCCATGCCGGCCAGAAGCAAGCCCAGGCCGAACAGCAGGCCAGCAATGAACGCGGTCAGTCTGGTCATGTTCACCCCCCCATCAGATGACGCAAGACAAACACCGTGACGAAACCACTGAACATGAAACACACAGTGGCGACCATCGATCGCGGCGAAAGGCGCGATATGCCGCAGACGCCATGACCACTGGTGCAACCTGATCCGTATCGTGTGCCGATGCCCACCAATACACCGGCGACGATCAGTCCGAACCAGCCACTTTTGAACTCAATGTGTGGCAGCGTGCCGAACACTCCCCACAGAAGCGGCGCGATAAGCAGGCCCAGGAGAAAAAGTGCCTTCTCATTTCTCCCCTCGCTCCCGCGCTGTAAAACACTGCCGATGAGGCCACTGATGCCTGCGATACGTCCATTGGCGACCACGAACAGACTGGCCGCCAGGCCTATCAAAGCGCCACCGGCAAGGGAGGACCAGGGAGTGAAGTTGAGCCAGTCGACATTCATGAAGTTTCTCCGGCGAAAAATTGTTGGTAACGGGTTTGGAGGGTTGCCAATGCTGCGTGACGACTGATGCGATAGAACACCTGCTTTACGTCACGGCAGCTCATGTACATGACTAAACGGCTTTCACCAGCAAGGCCACCGCCACCACCATGGAAACCGCGGCGAAGCCTCTTTGTAAGTGTGGCCCCGCCAGCCGGGCCGCAATCAGACGCCCACCGAGCATTCCGACCAGTGCGCCAGTGGAAAACGGAATGGCGACTGCCCACTGCAAGTGCCCGGCTGCGGAGCTTGCCGCAACGCCGGAAATTGAAACCAGCGCAATAACGGCAAGTGACGTCGCAAGCACTGACTGCGCTGTCAAATTGGTGTATCGCTGCAGCGCCGGCACCATCACAAAGCCACCGCCCACACCGAGCAAGCCCGAAAGCCCGCCCGCGACAACGCCAGAGACGGCGAGTGCCCACGCACACGGACGCGTCCAGTTAAGCTTTCCCCGGTTCACGTCCAATAGACAAGGCGGCGGTTTGGATGTGACGGGGGGCTTTGACTCCGTGGAGGGCGGGAGCGACCGTTGATATACCCGAAATGCAACGTACATCAGCACGAAGGCAAACATGATCGTCAACGGACGGTTAGGGGTGCGCTGTGCCAGCCAAAGGCCAAGGGGGGAACACACGATCCCCGCTCCTGCAATCAGAAGCGCGGCTTTATAACGGACGGTGCCGTTTTTGAGCCCCATTACGGCACCCAGGGTCGCGGCCAGACCGACAGCCAGTAAACCGATTGGCCCTGCCTCGGCCATGCTCAACCCCACGCCGAATACCAGTAAAGGAACAGCCAGTATTCCTCCTCCGGCACCGGTCAGAGCCAGGATGACCCCGACAGTAAGCCCGAGCAGTAAGACAACGATCATCTCAGTCTCCTTGCTTTCAGGTCTGATTTCATACGTCGGCCATCTCAGGTTTCGCCATCCACTCATGGCCCTTGAGCATTCCCTTCCAATACAGCGGTGGAAGAATCCGCTCTTTGAGCAGCCATGCCAGCCGCGATGGCCGGGTACCGTCAATCAGCCAGGATGGAAAGCTGGGGGCGACCTTGCCGCCATAGGTGAACTCAGCCAGTACGATCTTGCCGCGTTCAACCGTCAGCGGGCAGGAGCCGTAACCGTCGTAATGGGCGCTGCCTTTTGCTTTACCCATTGCCGCCAACACGTTATGGGCAACGACGGGCGCCTGCTTGCGTGCTGCTGCCGCGGTTTTGGCGTTGCTGGTATTGATGGCGTCTCCCAATGCATGAATATTGACCCAGGTCTTATGGCGCAACGTGGCAGGATCGGCATCGATCCAGCCAGCCGCGTCAGCGAGAGGGCTGACCCGAACGAAATCCGGCGCAATCTGCGGTGGCACCACATGAAGGAGATCAAAGTCGCGCGTAACACGTTGGGAGCTGCCATCCGGATTCACGCAGTTGAACGTTGCAGTCCGTGCGGGTCCATTCACGCTGGTGAGTGTGTTGCCGAAATTCAGGTCGATACCATAGGCCGTGATGTATTCCATCAGTGCGGGCACATAGTCGGGAACCCCGAACAGCACCGCGCCGGCGCTGCAAAACTCGATCTCGACGTTGTCCAGTACACCGGTACGTTTCCAGTGATCGGCAGACAGGTACATTGCTTTTTGCGGTGCCCCCGCACATTTGATTGGCATGGGCGGTTGCGTGAAAACCGCACGGCCACCACGCAGTTGCTGCACCAGTTCCCACGTATAAGGCGCAAGGTGATACAGGTAATTTGAAGTCACGCCGTTGCGGCCCAGGGTGTCCGACAAACCCTCGATGGCATGCCAATTGAGCTTCAGGCCAGGACACACGACCAGTTGCTCGTATTTGACGACTCTGCATCCATCCAGAATGACGGCATTTCTCTCGGGTTCGAAAGCGGCGACCGCCGACTTGATCCAATGCACACCGCGGGGGATGGTCGTGCCCATTGTGCGCGCAGTTTGCGGCGCATCGAAGACTCCACAGCCGACAAGTGTCCAGCCAGGCTGGTAGTAGTGCACATCTGCCGGGTCGATGATGGCAACGTCGAGCCCAGGATCTCGCGCCAATAAACTGGATGCAGTCGCGATACCTGCCGCACCGCCTCCGATGATGACCACGGTATGCTGCGCCTCAGCCACTTCGACCGGCGTGCGGCCCTGATTGGCAATCCGGCGAATGACACCTTTCATATCGAACCCGGCTTTTTTGGCCGTCTCGACGATGTGTGGCAAGGATTGTTTACCCGCTTGTGAAAGTGCCCACATCGTTGTCGAGCGCATGCCGGAACGGCAATAGGCCAACACCGGTTTTGGAAGCGATTCAAGAAGCTTGCCGAAGGCGATACCTTGTTCGTCGGTGACTTTGCCTGATTCCGCAGGAAGGTAGTGCGCTTCGATGCCGACGGCTTCGGCGGCTCGTTTGATTTCGGCAAACAAGGGTTGATCACTGCCTTCGCCATCGGGACGGTTACACACGACGGTACGAAAGCCGGCCTCTTTCAGTTCGGCCAATTGGTTGGGAAAAATCTGTTCGGATACCGACAGTCCAGGCGCAAGGGGGCGAATGTCCATAAGTGACTCCGTTATGGGTTTTTTCTTATGTGTAATTTGGGGAAGGCAACGTCAGGCGACGTTGAGCGGGATTTTCAGGTAGCGCGTCCCGTTCGATTCGGGCTCAGGCAAGTGCCCGGCGCGCATGTTGACCTGAACCGAAGGCAGGATCAGCGTCGGCATTTCCAACGATGCATCGCGCTTTGTGCGCATCGCCACGAACTCCTCCTCACTGATGCCATTACGCACGTGAACGTTGTGCGCGCGCTGGTCGGCCACGGTACTGACGAATTGCACCTCGCGCCCACCTGGCTGGTAGTCGTGGCACATGTAAAGCAACGTATTGGCCGGAAGGCTCAGCACCTTGTTAATTGACTGGAACAGCGTGCGGGCATTTCCACCGGGAAAGTCACAGCGTGCAGTACCGTAGTCAGGCATAAACAAGGTGTCACCGACGAATGCAGCCGTTTCGGTTCCATCGCTGATCACATAAGTCATGCAGGCGGGTGTATGGCCCGGTGTATGGAGCGCGTGACATTGCAGCGAGCCAATGGCAAACGGTTCGTCATTGACGAACAGATGATCGAACTGACTTCCGTCGCGGGGCATATCGCCAGCCGTATTGAACAGCGTGCCAAACACTTCCTGCACCGTGGAAATCTGGCTGCCGATGCCTATTTGTCCACCGAGCTTTTCCTTCAGATAGGGCGCTGCCGTGAGATGGTCCGCGTGGACGTGGGTCTCGAGAATCCAGTCGACCCTCGCATTGAGTTCGTTCACCCTCGCAATCAACTTGTCGGCAAACGTTGTGGCGGTGTGGCCGGACTTAGGGTCGTAATCAAGTACGCTGTCGATTAACGCGCAGTGGTGGGTAGCCTCATCCAGCACAAGATAGCTGACGGTATTGGTAGCAGAATCGAAGAATCCTTCGACGTGAAGTTTGACGCTCATGACCTGTCTCCTTAGGGGCTTTTACCAAGCCGCTCACACTAAGGACTGACATAGCAATAAGCCTGCCAGGCTAGAGTTGTACAGAGTAAGGATCATATCTATATGATTTTATTGGTTTAATTTTCTATAAGTGGTTTTGTTTTTTCTGCATCATCCTTGATTTACTGCCATTGGCAGTCCGTATTGACAGCGGTGGCAGTGCCATAACAGGATGGACGGATTCTCAGGAGCCACGATGAAGACTATCCTGCCCATCCCAAGCAATTCACTCCCGCACTCGGATCAAGTGCAGTCACTTGTTTCGTTCCTTGAGCACGAACCCCAGCCGATGATCGTGCTCGATCCGGACTACAACATTCTGGCTGCCAATACGGCCTATCAGCGTCAGTTTGGCAGCGCTGATAAACCTTTTATCGGCCATAAGTGTTATCAAATCTCGCACCATTACGACGTACCGTGTGATCAGGCGGGTGAGAACTGCCCGATGAAAAAGGCGCAGGAAATGCGCGGACCGGATCGCGTTTTGCACATTCACCACACACCTCGGGGCCCCGAGCATGTCGACGTTGAATTGCGTCCGATTCTAGACGAGCACGGAGTTATTACCGCCTATGTGGAGCGTCTCACCCTGGTCCGCAGCGCCTCAGCGCGACCCAGCAACGAAGGCTTGGTTGGCTGTTCACCAGCCTTTAACCGTGCCCTTTCGGAGCTGCAGCGGGTCGCACCATCAATGCTGCCGGTGCTGCTGCTGGGCGAGTCCGGTACGGGCAAAGAGCTGTTCGCCCGTGCGGTACATGAAACCAGCGACCGGGCCACTGGACCCTTTGTCGTCGTTGATTGCTCTGGATTGACCGAAACGTTATTTGAGAGCGAACTGTTCGGTCATGAAAAAGGAGCATTTACCGGTGCCACCACGCGTAAGCCTGGCCTGGTTGAAACGGCCCAAGGCGGCACGTTGTTTCTCGATGAGATTGGCGATGTTCCGTTGGCCATGCAGGTGAAACTGTTGCGCCTGATCGAATCGGGCACCTATCGCCGTGTGGGCGGTGTCGAGACGCTACATGCCAACTTCCGGTTAATTGCGGCGACCCACAAACCCCTGGAAAAAATGATGGAGAAGGGCGAGTTCAGGCAGGACCTGTACTACCGCATCAGCGCCTTTCCAATTCAATTGCCGCCGTTGCGCAACCGCGTTGAAGACATTGGTTTGCTGGTGGATTCATTTCTGCAACGTGCCGGTACAGGTAAGCGTCGGCTAACGATAGATGCGGATGCTCTGGCGCAATTACAGCGGTTTTCCTGGCCCGGGAATATCCGTGAATTACGCAATGTTCTGGAAAGAGCCAGTCTGTTCGCTGACGATGGTGTGATCCGCTCCATACATTTGCCCCAGGCATCCGTGCTGGCACCTGCTCATGCCTCTCCTTCAACTCCGTTCGACGGCAGCTCGCTGGTACAGGCACTGGCTACTTTCAAAGGTACCCGCGGTGAGTTGGCCAAGCACTTGGGAATTAGCGAACGAACGCTGTACAGGCGCCTGAAAGAGCAGGGGCTGGCCTAGTAGCCAGCGCTCATGCCACTAGTCTGCCAATGACTGCCAGCCCCTGGCAGATTGGCAGCGCACTGACCTGCCAACTCGTTCCGCGCATCGCTGGATTATTGTCTAACTAATTGTTTTAACACGATAAAACAAGATTGCTCCCCCTTGGCATGCGGTGTGCTAACTGCATAGACATGACCATTTCCGACAAACGACTGCGACGCCATCTGCTCACGGCAGTAGTGATCAAGCTACTGGTGCTGACAGTGTTGTGGTGGCTGTTCATCCGGGATTCGCACGTCAGTGTCGACTCGAACACCATCGGCAACCGTTTCGGTGTACCCACCTCGACTCAAGGGGCAAGCAAGTGATTTCAGAACACCTGGTGGATTTGTCTCGGCTGCAGTTTGCAGCCACAGCGCTTTACCACTTTCTTTTTGTACCACTCACGGTTGGCATGGTTTGGCTACTGGTCATCATGGAAAGCGTCTATGTGATGACCGGTAATGTTATCTGGAAAGATATGACGCGCTTCTGGGGCAAGTTGTTCGGCATCAACTTCGCCCTGGGGGTGACAACGGGCATTACCCTGGAATTTCAGTTCGGCACCAACTGGGCGTATTACTCGCACTATGTCGGCGACATCTTCGGTGCGCCACTGGCAATCGAAGGCATGATGGCGTTCTTTCTTGAATCGACCATGATCGGCCTGTTCTTTTTTGGTTGGGATCGCCTGAAGAAACAGCACCACTTGCTGGTCACGCTGCTGATGGCGGTGGGTACAAACCTTTCAGCCTTGTGGATTTTGATCGCCAATGGCTGGATGCAGAACCCGGTGGGTTCAGAATTCAGTTACATCACCATGCGTATGGAGATGGTGGATTTTTGGGCGGTGGTTTTCAATCCGGTAGCACAGGCCAAGTTTGTCCACACCGTCTCAGCCGGCTACGTCACCGGTTCGATGTTTGTGCTGTCGATTTCGAGTTGGTACTTGCTCAAGAATCGGGATGTCGAGTTTGCCAAACGAAGTTTTCGGGTGGCGGCGGCCTTCGGTCTGGCTTCAGTGCTGAGCGTGATCGTGCTGGGTGATGAGTCGGGTTACACGGTGGGTGAAGCGCAGCAAACCAAGATGGCTGCCATGGAGGCCATGTGGGAAACGAAGCCTGCTCCGGCGGGCCTGACATTGGTAGCCAGTATTAATGAAGCCGAGTCCAAAAATAACTGGGAAGTTGAAGTGCCATGGCTGATGGGCCTGATCGGCACACGATCAGTCAGCAAACAAATTCCAGGCATTCATGAGATTAAAGAAAAGAACCGCGCTCGAATTCTCCGAGGCATTAGTGCCGTAAATGCCCTTGAAGCCGTCAGGGCCGATCGCACCGATTCGGCAGCTCTCAAGACATTCGAAGAATACAAAGCCGATCTGGGCTTTGGTCTGCTGCTCAAGAAATATGTCGAGGACGTCAACCAGGCCACGCCGGCCATTATCGAAAAGGCCGTAAACGATACCGTACCGCGCGTGACACCTATGTTCTGGGCGTTCCGGATCATGGTAGCCCTTGGCTTTACCATGCTTATGCTCTTCGGGCTTGCCTTCTGGAATACCTTGAAGTCGACCTGCACGCGACGCCGCTGGTTACTGCGTTGGGCGCTCTGCATGCTGCCTGCGCCATGGATTGCCTGCGAATTGGGCTGGTTCGTCGCTGAGTACGGCCGCCAGCCCTGGACCATTTACGGCGTGCTGCCGACCCACATGAGCGTATCCACGCTTAGCGTCAACAATCTCTATGGCTCGCTGGCCGGATTCATCGTTTTCTACACCGTGCTGCTGGTGGTTGAAATGTTCCTGATGGTCAAGTTTGCCCGTCAGGGTCCTGGCAGCCTCGGTACCGGCCGTTATGTTCACGATGCCCATTTGAAGGAGCTCCACCATGCTTGATTACTTCACTCTGAAAATTATCTGGTGGGCACTGGTTGGTGTATTGCTGATCGGCTTCGCCATCATGGATGGCCACGATATGGGGGTAGGTACGCTGCTGCCCTTTGTTGGCCGCAATGACATGGAGCGCCGCGTTGTCATCAACACCGTTGGTCCGCATTGGGATGGGAATCAGGTGTGGTTCATCACCGCGGGCGGCGCATTGTTCGCGGCGTGGCCTGTGGTGTATGCCACGGCATTCAGCGGGTTCTACTGGGCGATGATTCTGGTCCTCTGGGCGCTGTTCTTCCGCCCGGTGGGTTTTGACTATCGCAGCAAGATTCACAACGCCACCTGGCGCAGCACTTGGGATTGGGGGCTCTTTGTGGGTGGGGCAGTGCCGCCTCTGGTGTTCGGGATTGCGTTTGGCAACCTGTTGCAAGGTGTACCGTTCCACTTCAACGACCTTCTGGTATCAACTTACACCGGTAGCTTCTGGCAACTGCTGAATCCCTTTGCGCTTCTGACCGGCGTTGTGAGTAGTGCAATGATCACCTTGCAGGGCGGTGCTTATCTGGCGCATCGCACTGAAGGGGTTATCCAGGCAAGGGCAATCAAAGGCGGGGTTGGTGCGGCGATTGTCCTGGTGTGTTCATTTATTGTTGCCGGCATCTGGCTGCAATGGATCGATGGCTATCGGATTACATCGGTCGTTGATACAGCCGGACTGCCTGACATTCTCAGCAAGTCCGTGGTACGCGAAGCTGGAGCCTGGATGGCCAACTACGGTCACTATCCTTTGTTGTGGCTGCTGCCCGCACTGGGATTGAGTGGCGCAGCAGGTGCCGCCCTGTTGCTGATGGTGCGCCGCACGCTTTCAGCGTTTATCGCGTCATCGTTTTCGGTAATCGGTGTTATCAGCACGGCAGGCGTATCGATGTTTCCGTTCGTCATGCCGTCATCCACGATGCCTGCGGCAAGTCTTACCGTGTGGGACAGCGTCTCCAGTCACTTAAGCCTGGCCATCATGTTCTGGGCCACGTTGATCTTCATGCCTCTGATCTTGATTTACACCTCGTGGGCGTATCGCGTCATGAGGGGCAAGGTCACCGCCGCACAGATCAAAGCCAACGAACATTCCGCCTACTAAGTGATGGCAAAGGAGTAATAAGCATGTGGTATTTCGCCTGGATGCTGGGGGTCGGTTTTGCATTGCTACTGGCCATATTGAATGCGATGTGGGGCGAGAACGAAGCTGGCCGAGCCTTGAGCGACAACGACGAGACACGGTCATGATGCCGCGTGTGGCTAACCCACCACCATCCTCACAAATTCATTTGCTGAGTCTGGTAATCGCTTTAGTCATCATGCTCGCCTGCACGCTCTATCCCCCCATGATGGCCGCCCCTGACGGGAAGCCTGACCATGCTCTGGCAACTGCATTGTTCGCAGCCATGAGTGTGGCCTTCGTGAGAGGTGTGGGTTTTGTCCCGCGGATGCTCGTGTGGCGTTGGCTTTTCTCAGGCTGGACCTGTTTTGCGTCACTTGCAGTTGCTGGCTGGGTAAAGTTTCTACATTGAGGATTGACGACAGGAGATGATGCAGCACGACCAAGCTATAACATGATGGCTCTCGCGCAGTCAGTGATAGCTTGGTTTCGTCTAGCGTGGCGGCTTTCCTGATCATTCGGGAAAGTCTGTCCGCTGCCGACCTTCAAGGTCCTCAAGCAAACCTTGAAAGTCATGAAACCCGTGCCGGCATGTGCTTGTCAGGCATGAAATGGATAGTCAATGTAGCCACGCTGATCCCCGCCGAAAAAGCTGCCTGGGTCTGGCGTGTTGAGTGTCAGGCCATCGTGAAGCCGACGCGGCAGGTCAGGGTTGGCCAGGAATGGTCGGCCGAACGCAATGATGTCGGCACGATCGGAGATCAGCGCCTGTTCGGCAGATTGCGCATCGTAACCGCCAGCCAGGATCAGCACGCCGTTCCAGGTCTTGCGCAACTGGGCAATGATCGCGTCCCAGCGCGGGTCGAAGTTTTCGTCTTTCACCGTGCCGACCATCGCAGGCTCGACCAGGTGCAGGTACGCCAGATTCCATTGATTGAGCGCTTCGACCAGGTGCCCGAACGTCGCCTCTGGGGTGTCATCGCCCATGCCCATAAAGCGCCCCATCGGCGTCAGGCGTACGCCAACCCGTTCGGCACCGACTTCTTCAGCAACGGCCGCAACCACTTCCAGCAGAAAACGCGCGCGATTCTCCACGCTGCCGCCATAGGCATCGTCACGCTGGTTGCTGTTGCTGTTAAGAAACTGGTCGAGCAGGTAGCCATTGCCGGCATGAATTTCCACGCCGTCCATGCCCGCATTCAACGCGTTGCGCGCGGCCACGCGATAGTCCTCGACGATGTCTGCGATTTCCGCCGTTTCCAGAGCGCGCGGCACGGGCACATCACCCCAGACGCCGTTGCCGTTTTCATCGACGATAAACGTCTTGCCGGGCACCGGCAGAGCGCTAGGCGCCACGGGCAGGCCGGCGTCGGGTTGAAAGCTGGGATGGGAAACACGACCGACGTGCCACAGTTGCATGAAGATCAGCCCGTGGGCCTCATGCACCGCGGTGCTGACTGCGCGCCACGCCTGGACCTGTTCCGGGGTGTAGATGCCCGGCGTCCACGCGTAGCCCTGAGCCTGGCGGGAGATTTGTGTGGCTTCGGTGATGATCAGCGCCGCGCTGGCACGTTGGCGGTAGTACTCGGCGTTCATCGTCGTTGGCACATCACCCGGTTGACCGGCGCGTGAGCGAGTCAACGGCGCCATGGCGACGCGATGGGCGAGGGTGTAAGGACCCAGTGCGATGGGTTGGAACAGACGACGTGTCATGGGTAGCTCCAGATTCAATCAACGGGATTCAAACGCAGCAGCAGGGCTGCGACTCAGTGCAGGTAAATTAACCGGGGGCAGCGGGTGTGATAATCCGTGGCCGGCGCTACGCTGTTTTGCGCGCTACGCAACGGCGCCCGTGCTCATCAGCGATGAACACGGGCGTGGCTCAGACGGGTTGGTTCGAACGGGTCAGCGGCAGGTTCAGCCAGCGCCGGCCGGTGGCGTTGGCGACGGCGTTACCAAGGGCGGCGGCCATCGGACCCTGGACGATTTCAGCGGCACCGAGGAAGGGTTCTCCCGGCTGGTCAAGCAAATGCACATCGACTTTGTTCGGCAATTGGGTGAAACGCAGAATCGGATAACCGCTCCAGTCGTAGCTGCGAATGCCCCCCGCGTCGTAGGCGACTTTTTCGTACAGGGTCCAGCTCGCGGACTGCACGATGCCGCCCTCGACCTGATTGCGCAGGCCATCGGGGCTGACGATCTGGCCAACGTCCACCGCTGTCACCACATGATCGATGCGGATCTCGCCGGTCTGCGGATGCACCCGCAGCTTCACCGCGATGGCGCAGTAACCCATGATGTTTTTGTAGCGAGCAAAGGCGAAACCGATGCCGGCGCCGGGCTCGCTGCTTTTTTGCGGCCAGCCGATCGCATCCCGTACACGCTCCACGACCGCGCGGGCACGCGGGTCACTCAGATGGGCAAGACGCAACGCGACCGGGTCGATTCCGGCCTTGATCGCCAACTCGTCGAGACTCGCCTCGATGGCGAAGATATTGATGTGCGCACCGAGCGAACGCATGGCCGAGGTACGAAAGGGCATTTCGGTGACGAAGTTCATGTTGATGCGCGTCGAGTTCAGGTCATACAGCGGCACCGCGTTGCGATCTCCATCCCCTTCGGGCTGGGCGATCGGCACTGATGGCGCCGAGGCGAAGGGCCGGGCGAGCAAGCGCGCCGGCAACAGGCGCCCGGCGTTGACGATGCGTTCGTTGTGCGGCGTCGTCCATAGATCGTAAGTCCAATCCTGCAGTCGATTTTTCATCAGCCCCGCGTCGACCTCGACCACCATCGCCGAGCTATAGGGCTCCCAGAGATTTTCCTGTTCGCGCATCCATTGCACGCGCACCGGCGTTCCGGGCACGCGCATGGCAATCAAGGCCGCATCGGCGGCGGCATCGTCGGCGCCGTTGTGCCCGTAACAGCCTGAACCCTCGGTGTGAATACAACGCACCCGCTCAGGGGGCAGGTGCAGCATTTCGGCGATGCCGGCGCGCAACGGATACACGCCCTGGGTATGGGTCCAGACGGTGAGAATGCCGTCCTTGAACCAGGCCACCGCACAGGAGGGGCCTATCGAGCCATGCATCAGATACTGCTTGGTGACCCGCGCCTGAAAACGCGTGTCGGCCTTGCCGCTCGGCGTGCCGTCGTTGCTGATCGGATAGCGTCGCGAGGGTAGACGTTTGAGCAGGCCATGAATCTCGGCGGCTTCGGGAATCGCCTCGCCGCCGCTCCACTGCGCAACTTCGCTGGCGCTGCGCATGGCTTTGATCGCTTGCCACTCATCACGGGCAACCACCGCCAGATAGTTTCCGTCGCGGATCACCTTGACCACGCCAGCCAGTGCCTCGATGGACGCCTCATCGAATGCTTGCAGCGTGCAGCCCGGACGTGGCGGACGGATCACCCGCGCATGCAGCATGCCCGGCAGACGCATGTCCTGGACGAATGCCGCACCGCCGCTGACTTTCGCCGGGATGTCGAGGCGCGGCAACGAATGCCCGATCAGTTTGAAGTCTGCGGCGGCCATCGCCGGTGACTTTGCCTTGGCGTATTGGTGCACATCGACATGCTTGACCGCCTCGGCGTAAGTCATCCGCTGATCGGCCGTGCCTTCGATCACCCCGCCGCGAGTGCTCAGCAGCGCCCCCTCAACCTGCCAACTGCGGGCAGCTGCATCGACGAGCATTTCGCGCACCTGCGCGGCAGCGTTATACAACGCGGTACCGCTGTCGAAAATGCTGTGGCTGCCAGCGGTGTAGCCTTCGTTGAGCGTCAGCGCGGTGTCGGCGGTGAGCAAGTTGATAGCGGTTGCCGGCACCTGCAAACGCTCGGCGGCAATTTGCAGCAGTGCGGTTTTCACCCCGGTGCCCAATTCGACCTTGCCGGTGTAGACCGTAATGCCGTCGGCACCGATGCGGATCCAGGCGTCGAGCCAGGGGTTGGTGCGCAGGCTTCCGGGGAGGTCGGGCGCGAGTATCACGGTGCCCAGCGTATCGACTTCCGTATCAGCCAAAACCCGCCGTGCCACCGGCATCAGGGTGAACGCCACCAGCAACGCACCGCCACGCAGGAAGGCGCGCCGACTCGGGTTCAAACCATTGGACTCACTCATGTCAGGCTCCCGTTGATCCCGGCCACCTGTTTGATCGCTTCGATGATCCGCAAGTGCGTACCGCAGCGGCACAGATTGACGGCCATGTGTTCACGGATGGTTTGCTCATCCGGGTGTGGATTGCGCTCGAGCAACGCTTGCGCGCGCATCAGCATGCCGGCAATGCAGTAGCCGCATTGCGCGGCCTGTTTCTCGATGAACGCCGCTTGCAAAGGCCCAGGTTTCTCGGCGCTGCCGAGGCTTTCCACGGTGCGGACTTTTTTGCCTTCGAGGCCGGCGCAGGGCGTCAGGCAGGCGAACACCGGTTGATCATCGACGATCACCGTGCAGGCGCCGCATTGACCCAGACCGCAGCCGTACTTGGCGCCGTTGAGGTTCAAGTGGTTGCGCAGCGCATACAGCAGCGGCATGTCCGGCTCCAGCTCCAGCGGTTGCGCGGCTCCGTTGACGTTGAGAGTGATCTGGCTCATTTCGTCTCCTGACGTAACGCTTCAATAGTGGAAGAGAGGTCGGCCCAAGGCTGATCGGGTCTGGTTTGCTGGCGCAGATACGCGGCGAGTGCGCCGAGTTGCGTGTTGTCGAGGCTGGCGGCGAACGGTGGCATCACCGGGCCGGGCGATCCGGGCGTTGCAGGCAAGCCTTCGAGCACGGTCTTGAGAAAGTTGCGCGAGCTGGCCGCTTGCAGCGCCGAGGTGCTTTGCAGTCCCGGGCGACCATCGATTGCGCGCATCGGCGCTGCCGGGCCATGGCATCCGGCGCAGGCACTGTTGAAGAGCAGGGCGCCGGTCGAGTGGTCTGCCGGTTCACTGGCGGGGGGCTTTAGTGTCGTCTCTGTCACCGAACTCGGGTTCTCCAGGCTGAGCAGGTATTCGGCAATCGCCTCGGCTTCACTGGCGGGCAAGCGTGCCAGACTCAAACTCACCGGCCGCATCGGGCCGGCGGGCGTACCGTGGCCATCGACCACGTCGGCGCGCAGATAGCCAACCAGTTGCTCGCGACTCCACGGCGCGGCGCGTTGGCCCATACCGACCAACGCTGGCGCTTGCCAGCCGTCAACGCTGCCACCTTGCAAATATTCCGAAGATTTTTCCGCGCCAATCAGGTTCAGCGGCGAATGACAACCGGCGCAATGGCCCGGGCCGTCGACCAGATAACGCCCGCGATTCCACGCCTCGCTGCGCTGTGCCACTGGCGTCAGTGGTTCTCCGTGCAGGAACAGCAGGTTCCAGAACGACACCAGCGGGCGAATGTTCATCGGGAAATTCATCTGGTTCTGCCTGGCCGGCGCGTGCACGGCGGGGCCGCTCATCAAGTAGGCATAGGCGTCGGCGATGTCCGCCTGGCTCATGCGCCGGTAGTGCACGTACGGAAATGCCGGATAGAGAAAGTGACCGTCGCGGGCAATACCCTGGCGCATCGCCCGCTCGAATGCCGGCAGGGACCATTGGCCGATACCGGTCTGTGCATCCGGGGTGATGTTGGTGCTGTACAGCGTGCCGAACGGTGTCACCAACGGCAGCCCACCGGCCAAGTATTCGCCGCCGGGGCGGGTGTGGCAGACCGCGCAATCACCGGCCTCGACCACTCGCGCCCCGCGTTGCAACTGTGTGGCCTCGAACGTCGCCGGGCGTTCGATGGGCGCAATTGCCGGGCGCCACATCAGCAATGCGGCGCCGATCAGGCCGAGCACAGCGACGGCTGCCACGCTGATCCATAGCGTTCTGGATTTCAGGAATGGGCGGCTCATGGGACAGAGAAAAACGCGGCAGGCAATGGCAGAACGGAGGGGATACGGGTCATGACAACGCTCCTTGTAACGGCCGGGGAAGGGCGCCGATGTAGACGGCTGCGCCAAGGGCCAAAGCGTAGAGAAACCGCCAGTGCTGGAGAATCACCGGCGCACGCAACAGCGCGTTGCGCCAAAAGCAACGGCTGCGACGTTGCGCGGGACGCATCACTGCGTTGCCTGACGCATGGATTCTGCTCATCGACACGCGGCCGTAGCCTTGGCAGCACGTTCCTGAACTCAATGAGGTGTCATCATGCTCACGGGCAACCCGGCCGTTGCGGCCAGCGCCGAACAGCCAACTTCACTTTCCGGCCTGATGGTCGCGTTCCTTGCGTTCTGCTGTGGCGCGGTCGTGGCCAATCTTTATTACGCTCAGCCGATCGTTGAGCTGATTGCGCCGCAGATCGGTCTGTCCAGCGCCAATGCCAGCCTGATCGTTTCGCTCACGCAGTTTGGCTACGCGCTGGGTCTGTTGCTGCTGGTGCCACTGGCCGACCTGATGGAAAACCGCCGTCTGGTGGTCGGCTTCACCCTCGCGGCGAGTGTCACGCTGTTGTGCGCCGGACTGACCCATTCGCCGTCGATGTTCCTGGTGCTGTCCTTGTTGATCGGCCTCACCTCGGTGGCCGTGCAGATCCTCGTACCGCTGGCGGCGCACCTGGCACCCGAGGCCAGCCGTGGCCGCGTGGTCGGCAATATCATGAGCGGTCTGCTGCTGGGCATTCTGTTGTCGCGGCCACTGTCGAGCCTGTTGGTCGACGTGTTCGGCTGGCGCGGGGTGTTTTACAGCGCTGCGGCCCTGATGGCGCTCATCGCGCTGATTACCGCTGTGGCATTGCCGCGTCGGCTGCCGACGCATAAAGCTACGTATGCTGCGTTGATCGGGTCGGTGTTTGCCTTGGCCCGGCGTTATCCGGTGTTGCGTCAGCGCTCGTTGTACCAAGGGCTGCTGTTCGCCAGTTTCAGCCTGTTCTGGACCCTCGCCCCGATTGAACTGATGCGGCACCACGGCTTCACTCAGGCGCACGTGGCGATCTTCGCTTTGGTCGGTGCGGTGGGTGCCATTGCGGCGCCGATTGCCGGGCGTCTGGCCGATGCCGGACATGGTCGTCGCGGCACACAGGTCGCGTTGTTGCTGGCGCCGGTGTCGCTGTTGATCGCCGCGCTACCGGGCAGCGGCTATGTCTGGCTGGTGGTGTGTGCGGTGCTGCTGGATTTCGCCGTGCAATTGAACATGGTGCTCGGTCAGCGTGAGGTGTACGCCCTTGATCCACACAGCCGTGCGCGTCTTAACGCGGTGTACATGACCAGCATTTTCGTCGGCGGCGCGCTGGGGTCTCTGGTCGCGAGCCCGCTGTACGAGCATTTCGGCTGGAACCTGTCCGCCGTCGCGGTGGCGTTGCTGCCAGCGCTTGCGCTCGGGTTGTTCGTGAGCCGCAAGGCCGATGTCTGAACACCGGGCGAGGGCGTGCAAGCACGCCGGTACAAGACGACGGGCGAGCAGTGATGCACAATCGTCCGGGATCCCTTACGACCGGACCCCGCTTATGGACAAGTTGCTGGCACTGAAGATGTTTGTTGAAACCGTGCGCTGCGGGGGCTATTCCTCAGCCGCGCGCAAACTCGGGATCTCAACGTCGTCAGTGACACGGCAAGTTGCGGGGCTGGAAAACGAGCTGGGTGCGAGCCTGCTCAATCGCACCACGCGCAACACCAGCGTGACCGTCGCCGGCCAGACCTATTTCGAAAAAGCCGTGGCGATTCTCGACGCGATCGACGAAGCCGATGCCGTCGTCGCTGACCGTGGCAGCGAGCCGCAGGGCCGACTGCGCATCAGCGTGCCGGTGGAATTCGGGCGACGCCTTATCGCGCCGCACCTGAGCCGTTTGCTCGAGCGGCATCCGGGTCTTGAGATCAGTCTGTCGCTGAGCGATCAGGTCAGTGACCTGCTCAGCGAACAGATCGATGTTTCGGTCCGGCTGGGGTCTTCCGTGGTCAGTGAAGACATCGTCAGCAAACGGGTAGGGCATTTCGAACGCTGGGTGGTGGCCAGTCCCGAATATCTGGCCCGTAGCGCGGCGCTATGTCACCCACGGGATTTGCTCGAGCATCAATGCCTGCGTTTCGATTACGGCGGCACACACCAGCACTGGACCTTTCAGAGTGAGGAAGCGCCCATTCAGCTCAACGTCCACGGCCGCCTGCAAAGCAACAACGCCGATATTCTGCGCGAAGCAGCCATCGGCGGAGGTGGGGTGACGCTGCTGGCCGACTGGCTGGTGCGCGAAGACGTGGCAGCCGGCCGGTTGACCCGGGTGCTCGAGCATTACGAGATCAATCCCGGCAGTGCCAGCACGTGCATCAACGCGTTGTACTTGCCTAATCACCGTGGCTCCAGCCGGATTAATGTGTTTATCGAGTTTCTGATGGAAATCCTCAGCGTCCTTCCCCGTGGCACGCAAACCGAATAGCCGTAAACGACGGGGGTATCCGTATGGGTGCCTTCGTCACTATCATTTATTGAGGCGTAAATAGCGCAGGCGCTGAAGGCGACCGCTCTTTGATCACTGCAATCGGTCGTCACCGGACGGTGAAGTCCCAGGATTTTTTCAACAAACGGAGTGTCCCTACATGGAAGTCATCAATCATTTGCAGCCCGAAGCGTGTGCAGGCATGGAGGACATCCGGCGCGAGATCGATGCCCTTGATCAGGCTGTCATCCAGCTGTTGGGCAAGCGCTTTCACTACGTACTCGCGGCCTCGAAGTTCAAGACCTCGGCGACTTCAGTACGTGCGCCGGAGCGATTCAAGGCCATGCTGGTCACTCGACGCGAGTGGGCAGAGGCCGAGGGTCTGAATCCAGATGCAATCGAGAAAATGTACAGCGACCTGGTGAATCACTTCATTGCAGAAGAGATGAAGCACTGGGCTGCTCATCAATCCGACACTTGATACCAGTGGCCGGGCTGTCTGCCGTGAGGCGTCGATTTCGGTCAGTCATGACAGGCAGCAATCGGCCAGAGCGGACAATGACCGATTACGTCATCAGGCAAACAGCAGCCCATCGACTGCTCAAGGTCGCGCGCACGCTGGCGGACCTTGAACCAGCTGACGGGATCAGGCGCGAACATCTGGCCGAGGCGCTGCAATATCGGCCGGCAATGCTCTAGCCAGTATCACCCCTTGCTCAGATCAACCAGCGGCGTCTGCCGCACCTCGGTCTCGCGCCCACCCTGAATCTCGTTTACCTGCTTCAAGGCCTTGTCCACAGCCGCCTTATCCGCCAACAAGCTGTAGCTGATGCGGAACTGCTTGTGTTCCTTCGGCCCAATTGTTGGTACCAGGTTCAGTGGTCGCTGGTAACGGCGGTTGTAGGAAAAACTGGTCCCCGGCTCCAGCCCCGTGACATAGCCCTGACCTTGGGTATCGGTGTTTTTCCACAGGGAAAACACCGGCAGTGTCTGAGTATTGAAACCGACCGAAACGCCCAGGCTGCCGGCCTTGTTGTGCAGCACGGCCAACGTATCGCCCTTGGCATCGGCATACGGCACCACGTTGTAGACCGTTTCGTCGTAGTCCTTGGTCGGTGCGCGGTAGGTTTGCCAGTCGGGCAGATCGCCCTTGGCCTTGTCGTTGAACGGCGACACCTGTTTCACGGGCGCGGCGAAACGAGCGCCCTGTTCCAGGAACGGGGTGCTGAAGTTGCTGTGATACAGCGCCTGGTATTCCTTCGGATAGTCGCCGTTGTTGGTCAGGGTGTCGTTGAGGGCGAACGCTACGCTGCCGGGTGCGGTGACCAGTTCGGTCGCGACGGAGAAGTCGACCTTCTTGAACGCCTGCTCCTTCAGTTCGCCGCGCAGGGTGATGGCGTACGGTGGTGTTTCATCGATGTGCAGGGTGACTTTGTTCGCAGGAATGTTGGCGGCCCGACCGTGCAGGGTCAGCAGTTCGCCATTGTCGACGCCAGGGTGGCCGACCCATTCGTATCCGCAGCGGGTGACCAGCTCATTGAAACCCTCCAGCCAGCCCAGACCACCGCGGCCATTGAGTTCGATGAAGGACGGATTGACCACTTCCTTGACCGGTGAATCCCAGCCCATGCGCACATTGCCGACCGAGGCCTGCAAGACGTTCATTCCCCGTGTGGGCACTACCGAGAGTTTCATCGTGCCGTTATCGATGTCGACAATGCTGACGCCCTCCTGTCGACCGCCATGCAAGGTGCGCAGGGACACGCTGAAGGGTTTGTCGGTTTTTATGCCGAGTTGCTGGCTGGTGACCTGCCAGTTCCGGGCGGCGTTGTCGGTATCGAGCAGGACGTAATCCCAAGCCATGGCGTGGGAGGCAGCGGACAGTGCGCTGAGGGCAACGAAGAGTTTGAGCGGGGTCATGGCAGCAGCCTTTCTTGGAGTTGTGCCCTTTTTATAAACGTGATGAAACGTTTCAGCAAGCTCAAAAAGTGACGCAATGCCATTCAATGCAAAGAAAGATTCGGGACCTTACTTCACCTGCGCCTCTTCCAACAGCCAATGTGCAAAGGCCTGGACGGGCGCGCGGCTCAGCTTGAGTGGTTCAGGCAACACGAGACAAAAGGTCTTGGCGACATTCTTCTCCTGCGGCCATGGTGCAACCAGACGGCCTTGCGCCAGCTCTGCTTCCACATACAGTCGCGGTACGAGTGCCACACCGAGACCAGCCAGTGCGGCCTCAATCAACATCGCATGCAAATCGTAGTGCGCGCCCATCGCCGGGTTGGTCAGGATAATCCCGGTTTCCTGAGCGTAGCGCTGCCACGCATCCGGGTTCTGTCGTCGGTGTAATCGCGGCAGTGAATCCAGAGCCGTTGCCTGCTTGCCTTGATTCAGGAGGGCAGGGTGACAAACCGGAATTAACACTTCGTTCAACAGGCGGTGCGTGTGCATGCCTGTCCAGGCCGGGTGCTCAAAATGGATGGCGGCATCAAAGCCGCTGCCGGCAAGTACGAACGGTTCCATGCGTTCCGAGAGGTGTACGCAGATATTTGGGTGTTGCTGGTTGAAGCCAGACAAACGCGGGATTAGCCAGCGCAGGGCAAAGGTTGGGCTGACGGCGATATCCAGGCTTGCGCCGTTTCTGGGCTGGCCCATCAAATACTGGCAGTCCCTGTCGAGGCGGTCGAGTAGTTCGCGCACTTGCGCCGCGTAGCGCTCACCGTTAGGCAAGAGCCGCACGCGGTTGCCAACGCGCTCGAACAGGGTGACGCCCAGAAAGGCTTCCAGGCGGCCTATCTGCCGACTGATTGCGCCCTCGGTCAAGGCCAATTCGTTTGCGGCACGGGCAAAGCTGCCATGGCGGGCTGCTGTTTCAAAGGCAATCAGTGCTGCGTTACTGGGGAGTTTTCGACGCATGGTCTTTCCTGGAGTCAAGACAGCCACCTTGATTTTTGGTCACTAAGTGGTGCCGAAAAATCGTTTTAAGGGTCATTACCGTGCCACTAGCATGATGGAACATCAATCAGTGAGGTGACTTTATGATTTACACAGTCGAATGCAACTACGCTGACCCCGCCAGCGAAGCCGAGTGGAATGGTTTTTACAGCCTGGAAAAACTGCCGGCGCTGATCTCGGTGAGCGGTTTCAGCGCCTCACAGCGTTTCAAAGCCTTGAGCGGCACTTGCCCGGCCTACCTGGCTTTACATTCAGTCGATACGCTCGCCGTATTGCAAAGCGACGAGTATCGCCAAAAAGGAGGTGGCAATTTTTCCCGCTGGCAGTCGCACATCACTGATTGGAGACGCAACCTCTATGCCGGGCCGGACCAGGTAGTTGCCGTGGGCACGAACGAATTCCTGTTGATCAGTGAACAAGGCCCTCACGTGCTGATTGAGTTAGGCCTTACGCCTTTAGCGCTGCACGCCGTTGCCTTGGACAAGACCCCTGCACACCGCTGGCTGGCAAAACTGGATTGCGCTCAGGCCAGGGCCAGCGATCTGCAGGGGCTGAATGTATATCGCGCCATGACCGTGCAGTTACAGTCATGAGTAACGTGGACATGCATCGCTGGAGATTTGCTCACGCGCACCCGACCACATCGGTGGCTTGTTGAGCGCCGCGGGAGAAATGGCCTTCGCCAACGCTGAGTAGGTTTTGCATCAGCGAGAGCCTGCTTTCGGGGAAGACGATGGCCACCTTGGTCAGGCCAGTGAGCGTGCTTACATCCGGTGATGTTCCAGCAAGAAGTCCACGAACAATCGCACCCGCGCCGGCATTGCCGACCCGCCGACGAACACCGCATGAATCGGTTCCTGGTCCCCGGGGTTGGAGGTTTCCAACAGCGCAATCAGGTCGCCGCGCTGCAGATCCTCGCTCACGCTGAACTCACCGATACGTGCAATGCCGGCACCGACTCGCGCGAGTTGTGCCAGCGCTTCGCCGCTGCTGCATTCGATGTTGCCGCTGACCTTCAGGGAAAACTCTTTTCCATCGCGGATGAACGGCCAGTTGGGTTCGGCACGCCGGAAGTTGAAGCGCAGGCAGTTGTGCTGTAGCAGGTCTTCCGGTTCCTGGGGGATGCCGTGGCGCTGCAGGTACTCGGGCGATGCCACCACGACCTGGCCGGTGGTGCCGATCCTGCGCGCGGTCAGCGGACTGTCGGGCAGATGGCCAAAGCGGATCGCGACGTCGGCCTGCCCGCCGAGAATGTCGACCACTTCGTCGCCGAGGGTGAGGTCGACGACGATGTTCGGGTAACGGGCGCTAAATGCTGCGACCAAGGGAACGATGGCCAGCCGTCCATGGCCAAGGGCGGCACTGACCCGCAACCGCCCCTTGGGTACGCCCTGGTCGGCGATGGCTTCTTCGACCTCGTTCATGTCGGCCAGGATACGCCGGGCGCCGCGCAGGAACGCTTCGCCCTCGGCAGTGAAGGTGATCGCTCGGGTGGTGCGCAACAGCAGACGGGTGCCAAGACGTTGCTCGGTACGCGCGATGATCCGACTGACTGCCGAGGGTGTCAGGCCCAGTGCACGCGCGGCGGCCGACAGGCTGCCTTCCTGCGCCACGGTGGTGAACACGCTCATTTCACCTGATCTGCCGTTGAAATCCACTTGTGCCTCCTGCGCAAAGGTGGTTGCCAAAAATACTATCTACCGCCTGAAAAGACTGGATCGTAGCATCAGCGGCATAGATAAGGAGCTTTCCATGCGTATCAATCCACCACTTGTCGCACTCGCAATCGGTGCCTTTGGCATCGGCGTAACAGAATTCGCCCCCATGGGCATGTTGCCGGGTATCGCTGCGGATCTGGGCGTTTCCATTCCCGCCGCCGGTTTGCTGGTCAGCGCTTACGCGCTGGGCGTATTGCTCGGCGCACCGCTGATGACCCTGACCACCGGCAGGATTCCCCGGCGCTATCTGCTGATCGGGCTCATGGCGATTTTCACCCTGGGTAATCTGATGTCAGCCCTGGCCACCGATTACTACAGCCTCATGGTCGCCAGGGTGGTGACCTCACTGAACCATGGTGCATTTTTTGGCGTTGGCTCTATCGTCGCCGCCAGCGTGGTCGCCCCGGAGAAACGTGCCGGGGCGGTTGCGGCGATGTTCATGGGCCTGACCCTGGCGACCATCGGCGGTGTGCCGCTGGCCGCCTGGTTTGGCGAACTGTTCGGTTGGCGCACCGCTTTCTGGGGTATTACCGGCCTCGGCGTGGTGACCATGGCCGCGCTGTGGTTCGCCCTGCCTAACCTGAAGACGCCGCAAAGCGTCGGAGCCATGGCGGAAATTCGGGTGTTGGGGCGTGGCCCGGTGCTGGGCGCGCTGGCCCTGACCGTCGTCGGTTCGAGTGCCATGTTCACCGTCTTCACCTACATCGCGCCGATCCTCAGCAGCGAGACCCATGCGTCCACCGCCTTCATCACCGCGATGCTGGTGCTATTCGGTGTCGGGTTGACGCTGGGCAACATGTGGGGCGGCAAGGCCGCCGACCGTTCGATAGATCGCACCTTGATTGTCTCGTTGAGCGTGCTGATTCTCGTCTTGTTGGCGTTCACCGTACTGATGCGTTGGCCGCTGCCGGCCGCCATAGCCATCCTGATTTGGGGGGGCGCCAGCTTTGCCCTGGTGCCGCCGCTACAAATGCGCGTCATGGAAGCAGCGAAGGACGCGCCCAATCTGGCCTCTGCGGTGAACATTGGCGCCTTCAATTTTGGCAATGCGATTGGCGCAGCACTGGGCGGAGCGGTGATCAACGCGGGTCTGGGTTATCCGGCGATTTCCCTGGCCGGAGCGGCGATGGCAGGCCTGGGGCTGCTGATGGTGTTGGCTTTTGCCTGGCGTTCCAGAGCGATTGAAGCCGCAGCGGTGTGACGAAGATGAGGGGAGTCGTTCGTTGCCATCGATGAATGGCGGAGGCGATGGGATTCGAACTCACGAACCTGTTACAGACGACGGTTTTCAAAACCGCGATAGAAACCAGTAAATACGCGGCTTATAGCGATTTTTCGTTCCATTATTCTGATTTTCGAGCACCTTTACATGCCGCATTCTACAAGGGGCACGTTTCGAGTTATGGAACTCTTTTTAGTCTATTTTGACGGCTTCGCGATGGCGCCGACGCGGCAATGAACTCGCTCAGTAATGTCGCCTTTTGTGTGCTCAAGCAGCAGGCTGGTGTCACCCATATCGCTGATTTCCGAGGCCGCTTTCGGAAGTCCGGCCAGGTCTGTCGGCAGCGCTGGTGCGCCCGGTTGATTGATCGTTTCACTGAGGCCCCGGTAGGCACATGCTGTTCTTGCGAGTGATGACGCGGCGGCTAATTTCGGTGGGCACCTGATCGTGCTGTCGGACGTATGCGCGGGGGCTATTCATGGATTTCTCCAGCCAGGCGCCGCCCTCCGTGACCGATGGTGGCAATTTGGTTTGGATTAGGGTATTTGTGTTCGGCCCGGCATGGAGCCGGAACGAGGAGAATTTATGGGTGATGTTGTCGCGGATGCGCGTGCCAAGGCACTGGTTTCGTTTATGGAAGCTGCAAAGGAGCTGGGTATTGATCTCTTTGCTTTAGCTGAGCAAGCGGAAAGAGACGTGATGAAGAACTACGATGGCGGTCAGGCCTTGTACATCATTAACGAGATCAGAATCGCGCAGGTGGAGGTAGTGGGGAGGGGTAAAAAGGATGCTTCTGTAGGTCTGGCCGTTTAGGCGTCGTTCCGTGACCGGTTGTGGCAAGGTTTGATAACGAAGGTGGGCGTTGTGTAAAATCGCGTCGTCGCCCAGGTCCCGCTGTAGTTCCGCCAGACTCGATCTTGAAATGCTCGTGACACTTTCTCGCCAGGTTCATATGGTGTCGCGACACGCCTGAGCATCCAATCCCGAGTTTCGAAATCGGCTCCGATCAGAATCATCGGCAACCGCTGGTGAATGTTTGAACACCTCGGCCAGGTGTGCAAAATCCCGCCGTCTTCCCACCTGATCAGCCTACGTATCGAGAAAGTCGTCTTCCGGGATAGGCGTGCGTAGAGCTGACATGGTCGTCTCCAGAGTGGGGGGGATCCTACAACAGTCGGATGCACTCATCCGCTCCGCTGGTTGCCGTTAGGCACGGAGGGGAGTGTGTCGGGGATGGGTGACTAACTTTGCGTGGCTGCGTCTACGCAGTTCTGCGCAAAGAAGTAATAAGGACGTTACGTGATTCGAAAGGCGATTTTTCTGGTGCTGATTGCCAGCTTGAGCGGGTGCATGGCAACCGCTATGCGGATGGATTACGACAAGCACCGATGCCCCTACATCGGATTGCGGTTTGACTGGTGGCTGGTAGGCACATCCAAGGGAAAGCTGATTCCCTTTTTACTAATCGATGCGCCGTTTTCTTTGGTGGTCGACACCGTCTTTTTCCCTTTCGAATATCAATACAGCTGCAACTTTTAAGCTGCCGGGGCGGCCGCACTGGGGGAGGTGATTTGTCCGGGGCTCAACCGGCATTCGGCGGAAAGGGTAGCCCTATAGGCGACCTGTACGGAAGGCCATCGGAGGTCATTGTTTTCGGTGTGCCATGGCTCGATCGTACTCACCTGATCCTTAGGCACGGCAGTACAAATACGACAACTATCTGGACAACACGCCGATCCGCGATGCCAAGCCATATTTTAATCGGCGAATTGTATCGTCAGGCTTGTGTCTGAGCCGTAGAAACAAGGCTAAACGCCCCAATAGTTGCCCGCCACTGAGCGGGTATTTTTTTGTCTGGAGAAAAGTGATGGCTGTCACCGAAAAAGACCGCGACATCCTCGCTCGCGCAATCTGAGGCGAGGCTCGCGGCGAAGGGACGGCCGGCCAAGTGGCCGTGGCCTGGACGATCTGCAACCGTGTATTTGATGGAAAGGAAAAGTCTTGGTGGGGCGAGGGCTACGCCGGCGTTTGCCAGAAGCCGTATCAGTTCAGTTGCTGGAACAAGACCGACCCGAACTATCAGTTCCTGATCGGCGTGAAGGAAATCCCGTTTCGCGAGCTGGCGCAATGTCGGATCGCTGCTGACCAGGTGATCGACGGCAAGGTGCCAGATCCCACCGGCGGCGCCACGCATTACTACGCCACCAGCATCGAGGCGCCAGCTTGGGCGGCGAAGGCGAAGCAGACCCTCAAGCTGGGCGGGCACGTCTTCTTCAAGGATGTGCCGTGATGGTCGTTCCGTGGAAGACGGTGGGCGCAGTGGTGCTGGTGCTGATCGGTGCCGGCAGCGCCTGGCAGTTTCAGGACTGGCGCTACGGGAAGCAATTGGCCCAGCAAGCCCAGCAGCACGCCGAAACCCTCAATCAACTGACCCAGACCGCCGCGACAGTGCAGCAGGTCGAGCAGGACAAGCGTTTGGCGCTTGAGCAGCGGCGGGCTGTCAGTGAGCAAACCCACTTCGAGAAAATGACCGATGCTCAAAAGAACCAGGATCGCCTGCGCGATCGTCTTGCCACTTCTGATCTGCGGCTGTCAGTCCTACTCGACGCAACCGACACTGCCAAAGGCTGTGGGGTGTCAGCCACCGCTGGTGCCGGCGGCGTGGATCATGCAGCCGTACGCGCCCGACTTGACCCCGCGCATGCTCAACGAATTATCGCCATCACTGACGACGGTGACCAAGGACTGATCGCACTGGGCGCGTGCCGAGCCTATGTCAAAGAGGTTGCCACAGATAAGTAGTAGTTGTTTTCGAACATTATGCCAAATCTTAGCACTCAGCCGAAAAAACTCCTGCTGGGTAAGTCAGATGAGGGACTTCAGTGTTACTCCACACAGGAATGACCAACATCATGTACGATGTTGGTCATTTGGTATGTCTATTTATTGATTTTAAAGCTTTTCGATACTATTGAGCCTGCAAAGATAGTCGGGTAAGGGTTTCGCCGCGGTCCTTTACACGGTTGTCTTCTATGAGGATTTCGCTGTCAAAGGCAACGTAATATACACCTGCTTGGGATTGGCCTTTTATGGTCATCAAGTAACCTCTTGAGTCATTGCGTTTCCATCCTTCACCATCGCCGGGCTTCAGTGGGTAATAGGTATCACTGACGTCACTATCTGTATACCAAAAGCTGACTGCGACTTGGACCTCTCTGGTGGCCCCATTTGTGATTTTGATGCTCATATTCATATTCCTTTTTGAATTGAGTGTTCCATGAGTAGGCTCCCTATTTAAAATTCTGCAGACTTGTCATCTCCACTGATAATCAGTAGTTAGGTTGACTCGTCGAGGACTTTTATCTAGGGAAAAATGGAATGCATTTCTGTGGCTTTTTTAACCTGTAACTTTTATTGCATTGCACAGTTAAGACCATATACGAGTGAATGCAAGGCGCTCTGTGGTTTTCCCCGGTCTTGGTGTCTGCCGGCATGTTGAAGTGCGCCGATCAGGGCCGGCGCAGGGGCGTGACGTATCAGCAGGCCTGCGTGGCCTATGCACTGCTCAAGCCCCTACTGCAGCAATATCAGCCGTTATTCACGAATGCCCGCCGTGAATTTCACCGACAGGGTCGATCAAGTGCGCCCCTTGGTTCCAAGGTCTCAGCGTTCGAGGGGCGACGATTGAGTTTCTCGGGATTTCGTACAGAACCTGGCATAGGTCGACACGAAGCACGCTCACGATCTGAGTATTAGCTAAAGCTTTGTATATTTATCCGTAGCTATACGCAGAGGAGATGGGCGATGGTGATCGAAGTGTTTGTCGCCGCCGACGCAGCGCGAGGGTTGATGCTGTCGAGCATGTACGCTCGGAACTTGTTCGGGGGAGGGTAGTCGGGTGTTGCGTGGATCTCATGTGCTGCCGCGTGCGCAACGTCTTCCTGCTGACCTGATCTTCTGCGCAGCGATGCGCAAGCTGTAACATTTGGTCTATGGAGAGCTCAAGTCAGGCGTACCGTTTGATCCAAACTTCGCGCTTGCGCGATGAGAGAGTCAAGACGGTATTTACAGGTACAGCACTATTCCTATGGGAGCGAGCAGGGCCGCCGCAATCTACGCCCAGGTCGGCAGCGGCGAAGGCCGCGCTTCGCGTAAGCGCTCAAAGCTCGCGGTGGTGCCGCGATGGCAGGCGAAGCGCATGTCCATACTTACCCGCGTGACCTCGGTATGGTTGTGCACCGTGCCATGCGCCAGATACCCTCCATCGAAGATCAACGCCTGCCCATAACGCAGTGTTACCGGTGCGAAATCGCCCCGGCCATACCCAGTTTCGACATGCATCGCGCAACCCTCGTCAACATCGACAAAAGGCACCCACACGGTCAACTGATCGCTGCGCCGGGTAACCTGGGCGTCGCAGTGCCAGGCACTGACACTGCAGGTATGCGCAAGGTGCACCCGCCATTTCGGCTGGTTCGCATAGGCGATCTTTCCGCCAAACGCGGCCGCAATCACGCTCCGGGCAAAACCATGGTAGGCCTGGTACAACTGGCAGTCCTCGGCCAGCCCCTTCATCCGCTCGCGCAGGCGCAGGTTGGCGTGATAGCCGGCGCGCTCATCTCCGCGCCACTGTTCACACTCAGCCTGCGCCCGATGCAGTAGGGCCAGTTCGCTCACGCCATAAATGTCCCGCGCGACGATCTGCTGAAACGGGAAGGCCACGGTGTCGTACTCTACCCTGGCCATCCACACCCCAGCCGGCCCGCCGGCCCGTTGGTGACGAAACAGGTCCATGGCCTGCCACCCTTTAGCGCAGCACGGCATGCAACTGACGGTTCATAACCGCCGTGCTGCACGCATACTTCTGCCACTTCTGCCAGAGCATCAACCCGCCGCCTTCCTTGTTGGCCGCGGCGCAAAGCCGGTACAGCCACTCCCAGGCCTGCGCGGACAGCCCTTGATCGGACCATGGATTAACCGTCGGCAGCCTCCGCGCGCCCAGCCGCGCGCCGATGCAGTTGACCTTGCCGTTGGCCGGTAAGCCGATGCTACCGAACAGCACCACGTCGAGGGTGATCGGGTCCCAGAGCAGCTCCAGCGTGCCACTGGCAGCCATCGCAGGGCCGCCGCTCCAACTCAGGCGATAGTCCGCGAAGCGGCTTTCCCCCACGGCCTGGCTATTTACCGTCAGGCCCTGCTCCGACCAGTTGAGGACGACGGCCGGGCTGTCAGCGAGCTGGTTCCTCAGCACATAGCTGCCCCAGTATTCATCGGCGAGCGGCGCCTGCCGCTGGTAGAGCTGGCCCAGCTGCGGCGGCGCGCCCAGTGCCTGCAGGTCGAAGCGCGCGTCACCCACGCACAGCGACCAGCCGCTGATACTCAGCCCCGCACCTAGCGGCCGGCCATTGAGTTGGGCGACCACCTGCTGATCGCGCACGGCAATCTGCAGGCAGTCGCCCAACTGGTTGCGATGCGCGCCCACCAGATGCACCGGCGTCAGCCCGCCCGGATGCAGTTCGTTGGCGATCAGCGCATGCTCGGCCGGCAGGTTGTCCTGCTCGCCCCAGATCGAGCCGATCAGCCGGCGCTTGCGCCCAGGCCCGAGGTCCGTGCGCAGGAACCCGTTATGCGGGTTGCCGCTGGCCGCCGTCCACTTAAGAATGCCTTTCTCGTAGCGCGCCTGACACACCGGCTGGCCGTCGACGTATAGCAAGCACTGCTCGGGCTTGCCCAGGTCGCCGATGATCACGATCAGCCGCTGCGCCGCGGCGCTGAAATAGACTCCGGTCCAGGGCAGACTGTCGTGACGGTTGAGCAGGACGATGTCCTGCGCCAGGCTGCCGGCATCGAACTGCCAGCCCTGGAAGCGCGCGACTTCTTCCAGGTGCTGGCTGCCGGTGCTCTTGTCACAGGCCAGGCAGGCCTTGCGCACCTCGCCGGCGAGGCGTTTGCTGCGAAGCATCTGCAAGAGGAATGCCTTGTTGTTCGAGTCCTTGGCGAACACGCCCTTGGCGGCGATCTGCATGGCGCCGGGGTCGCCGGTGGCCAGCAGGCGTTTCTCGCGCCCGCTCAGACCGGGAAACACATCGCTGTCGACGGTGCCTCGCGGGTCGGCGGCAAAACGCTGGCGCAGGCCGATGTCGTTTTTCAGGGCGAGGATGAAATGGCTGGCGGGGGTAGACTCCTGCCAGTGATAGTCCAGCGGTACCTTGAAACTCTCGAACTGGCGGATCGCGGCCAGCTCGCGCGGGCCATAGCGGTCGACCTCGCGCTGCGGGTTGGTCGGCGTCTTGAGGATTTCGTGGTCCTTGAGCAGGCCCAGTCGAATTGCCATCTCGCGGTTGCTCGGCCGGCTGACCTTGGGTGCGATGTAGAAGGTGGAGATGCCGGTAAAGCGTACTTGCACTTGCGGGTCATGCAGGGCACTCAGCGGGAAATGCTCGACGATCGGCGCGACCCCCGGGTAGCGAGAGGCGATGTAATGGGTGATCGAGTAGTCGTCGCCATAATGCTGCTGCAGGTACTGCACCAGAATCGAGAAGTTCTCGTTGAGGTAGCCTTCACGGCGAAAGCCCATTTCTCCGATCAGCCCGACCTGCCACAGCACCACATGCAGGCTAGTGTCCGGCACCCGATCGCGCACCAGCATGTCGGTGGCTTCGTGGGTTTGCAGGCCGGGATGACAGGGGTCGATGCCGAGGTCGGCGCACAGACAGTCAAGGGCGCAGATGCCGGCACGCATTACCGCCCTGTAACCCTCGCGGCGGGCGATGGCGATCGCCCGGTGGGTCGACAGCACGAAGATCCCCGGGTGGCCATAGAACACAGCCACCACGTTCTCGCCCTGGCGCACCGGGTGCAGCATCGCCTCGCTCATCTGCATGTAGGTGTGATAGCGCACCTTGTTGTCGTCATAGAGCACGTAGAGGTCGAAGGCGTCCGGGCGCAGATGTTTGAGCCAGACCGTGGTGGCCGGGTCGGCGACACAATAGAAGACCTTGTCGGCAGCCTTGAGCAGTGCTTCGTCGCCGACGCTGAAGCCCATGGCCTCGATACCCGAGCCGATGATGGTCAACTGCCCGGCAGCTTGGCGCGTGGTAGTGGCCGGCGGCGTTTCCGAGGCCGGAAGTTGGCGGGCGATGTCGCGGGCCAGGGCTTCCCAGGCCTGGGCGTGTTCCTGCTTACTGGCATAGGCGGGTGCCGCCTCGGCTGACGTTGCTGTAGAACGGATCATGGGAAATTCCTCTCCTAAGGCTTAGCCGGCAACCCGATTAAGGTATTTGAGCGCGACGCTGCAACCGACCTTGATCGGCAACACCTGGCCCTTGTAGGTGTTGCCACCGAGCAGGATGTAGGCCTGGTCGGCGCTGCTGCAGGCGGCCATCTGGCCGACTAACGCGTTCTCGTCATCACTCGACCAGCGCCAGGCCTGCTGGGCATTGTCGGCGGCAGCATTGGCGGTCATCAGCACAGTGGCGATGTTCATCTGCTGGGTGGTGTTGTCCGGCTCGGCTTCCTTGACGTACTGGGCGAAGGTGGTCCAGCGTATCTGCACCGAGTTGGCTTCGTTGAGCATGCTGTTGACCAGCAGGCCGACGCCGGTC
The DNA here is from genome assembly GCF_028830055.1 of Pseudomonas serboccidentalis. NCBI lineage: Bacteria > Pseudomonadati > Pseudomonadota > Gammaproteobacteria > Pseudomonadales > Pseudomonadaceae > Pseudomonas > Pseudomonas serboccidentalis. The sequence continues at coordinate 5,015,996 of NZ_CP101655.1, read as the reverse complement.
GACTGCTGTGGCGCAAGCGAGGCCAGGTACTGCTCGGAGGAGCTTTTCCAGGCGTTGAGCAACTGCCCGGCGGTCTGGAAGGCGACCATAATGGTGAGGTTCTCGACCAGTGCCGGGAAGCCTTTGGTCATGATCCAGTTGCCGACCTTGTTGACCAGGCCCTGGACCATTCCCGGTTCGACGTTGACGTCGGTGTCGATGTCAACGTCGACATCGGTGTCGGTCACGTCAACGTTGTCCACCACGTTGTCGGTGTCGATGTCGATATCGATGTCCACGTCGATGTCCACCACCAGCACATCGATGTCGATGTCGATGTCGATATCCACGTCGATGTCCACGTCAACATCAATGTCCACGTCAATATCGATATCCACGTCGACGTCCACATCCACATCGACGTTGATTGGGTCGACCGGGTCGCCGATATCGCCCAGCGGGTTGGCGTTTTCGCCCACCGACTGCAGGCGCTGTGACACGTTCTGGTAAAGCGTCTGGGCATTCTGTCCCAGCCATTTCAGGCCACTGGCTGCGCCTTGCAGCACGTGCACGGCCATGTCCACGGTCATGGCGATCTGCACACCCTCGAAGGCGATGAAGGCCATGTCGTAGGCCGCCGCCCACCAGGGAATGGTCGGCTGCTGGTAGGGCTGGGCGATGAATACGTTGCCGTTGTAGGTACCGGACCAGCACATCGCCAACTGATCGGGTTTGCCTTCCCAACTGAGGTCGCGCAGGGTGCCGGTGACGATCAGTCCGGAGGTTTTACCGGCGCCGCTGGAACTGAGTTGCAGGTTATACAAGGTCACGCTGGTCTTGGCGCCGAGACTGTCGGTGAAGGTCGCGCTGCCGTCCTGGATTAGCAAGGTGCCGACCGTGGTTTGCGGGAGTACCAATTGCCCTCCATTGGTGGTCGGTTCGTAGCAGTAGTAGGTGCCGCTCCAGGCGTAGAGCGAGTTGCCGGCCCAGAACGAGACGATGTTGAAGGCGTCGTAGTCGGCGCCTTTGTATGGGCTGGTGGAGAGCAGCCCGGAGACTTGCTGGTCGAGCGTGAGCATGTTCGCCGGGTCGGTCACCAGCGCACTGAACTGCAGCGCCAGCGGCCCATAGGGCTGGCTGACATAGCTTTGGTAGAAGGCCCAGGCGGCGTTGGTCGAGGCGAGGTCGGTGCTGGTGACGGTGGTGCTGAAGTTCTCATGGACCAGATCTGGAACGAACAGCTGTACCGGGAAATCATCGCTCTGCCGGGTCATTACCAGCCGCGGGAGGATTTCCGGGCTGGGGATCTGCGCGCTCTGCCCGGGGGCGACTGTGCCCAGTTGCTTGTACACCGGGTAGTAATCAGCGGGGTTGGTGCTTGGCGGATCGCCGACGGGTTGTGACATCGTGTCATAGACAACCAGGGTAAAATCCAGTTGGTTGACCACTGTGATCATTGTATTGGTCATGTTGGCGCTTCCATGTGCGCGACCAGCTACCCGATAGGTAGCCGATCTGGGGGAAATGAAGGGGGAGGGTCAGATTTCGATCGGCTTGAGGTCTTCATCGAACTCGCCGTCCTTGACGCCGTCTTTTTCCGCTTCGGTGTCTTCGTTCAGCTTCTGCGCGTCTTCGACCGCGATCTGTGCCTCGTCGAGTTGTTGCTTGAGTTCCTGGTTCAAGTGCTGGGCATTGGTCTCTATCGATTCGCCGATGGTCGTATGCGCGTCATTCACCGCGGTGGTGGCTTCGTTCAGTGCTTGCTGCATCTCGTCGGGAGTGAAGGCATCGTTCAGGTCGTCACGCGCCTGGGCGAGTTTGCTGGCCGCTTCGTTGAGCGCCGGGGTGTCGGAGATCCTCGCCAGATCCTCGATCTGCCCCAGTTGGGTATCGATGGAGTCGTTCAGACGATCGCGCTGCACGTCCGACAGCTCGGCAACCTGGTTGGCGCGCAGTTCCTCGATACTTGGGCCAAGCGCTGCGGGTTCTGGCACGTTCACTGGGTCCTGCGGGCCGAAGCGCTCGGCCATCTTGTCGAAGAATTCCTTCTGGTTGGCTTCCAGGCGGTCGGTGACCTCCTTGAGTTGCTGCTCCTGGGTTTTAGGCACTTCGCCGTTCCACTTGTTCTTGATGTATTTGCCCAGGGCGACGAGCTTGCTGCCGATCCATTCGGTGGCCATCAGCACGCCGACGATGAATGCGGTCGATTGCAGGAACTGGTAGAAATTCTTCGGGTGGAATAGCGCGTACCACTCGTTGCTGTCGTCGTTGGCCGGCAGCTGGAAGTTCAGACCGAGCACCGTGACACCGTTGATCGAACCGTGCAGGATCGGTAGCACCTCGGTGTCGTCGGTGTTGCCGCTGATCTGGCTCTTCACCGTGAACAGGCCCTTGAAGCACAGCGCTGGCACGTCGTCGGTGAGGCTGGAAACGAACTGTCCGTTGGAATAGAACAGTGGCGTGACCTGCTTGTGACTGTCGATGAAGCTGAGGATGTAGCCGCCGGAATGATCGGTGGGGTCGGCGGGTACTGGCAGGTTGCTCTTCTGCACCATGGTCAGGGTGCCGAGCTGGCTAGGCGAAGCGCTGTCACTACCACTACTGGCGGTACCGGGCGCGTATAAGAAATAGGTGTACTTGGCTTGACTCTGCGCCCAGCCGAAAGGGAAGGCGCTGAGGTAGGTCTGGGCGGTGGTCACTGTGACCACGTCGAGATCCTTGAACTTGCTGGTGCTGGCGAAGAACGCGCTCATCGCCGAGTCGATGCCCTGGTTCGAGGTGCTGTTGGAGGCGCTCTGCGCCGCCGCCGCGTAGTTCTGCGCCAGGATCGAGGACGGGTAGGCGGAGAGGGTCTGGATGAAGGTAAATGCGTTGGTCATGGTGGCGGCGTTTTGCGCCGTCACTGTTAGCGCCTGGGGGGAGCTGCCGATGGCTAGTAGCGAGGCATTACACACCGGATAGAGGTTGGCCGGGCGGGAATACAGCAGGTCGAAGATCACCTGGCCAGTTGCGCCGACCAGTACTACGTCGGCGGCCGCGGTGCTGGCGATGGTGCTATTGCCGCTGCTGGTTTTCAGCAGGCTCAAGGTCTGGTTGTAGACCTGCTGGGCGCTGGCGTCATCGTCGCTGTAGGCGCTGACTACGGCAAGGTCGCCGCCGCTCTGGTTGGTCACGGTGATAGTTGGGGTGTTGGTTCCGGATTTTTCGGCAACAGTCATTGCAGATCTCCTTTCCTTGGAAATGCTGAACCATCAGCAGAGGAAAGGAAGTGTAGTGTGGCGTTTTGCCCGTATTGGGCCCGGGTCAGACCGATTAGCGATTAGTTCGGCCGCTCCTTATTGCTGGCCCTGGGCGACACCTCACACATAGCGCTTAAAAGTGCGGAGCAGAACATCCGGGGCAGCAGCCAGTACGCAAAGCCGTCACCAGCGTCAATACCGAGGCAAACGCCAGATTGCGCATGGTGTTCCGTTGGCGCGGATCGCGGCTTTCGTTGGCCCCAATGGTCAGGAGAGACCGTTTTCGACCCAAAGCTGACGGTCGGCTTGGCTCAGATTCAGATTCACTTTGAGCAAGCCGGTCGCTCACCCAACCTCTCTACCAACCTTACGAGATAACCGTCGGGATCTTGGACGATGAATTCGCGCTGGCCTACTTCTACATTGTCAGCCCGATACCAGGTGTCCTTGCATTCTTGATAGAGCGGACATCCAGCCTGATCAAGTATTTGGATGATGGGTGCGACAGCCTCAACATCAATCTGTAGGTTGATGCCTCTTCCAAACGGCTTGGTCAACGGCGCAGTCAGCCACTGACCCGCGTCCGAATCAACCTGCTCAAGCATTACTTGAGCACCATTCAAATCAAGATATGCAAATCCATCTTCCGGGCGTTGATAAGTTACTTTGAACCCCAAACGAGAAACCCAAAAAGCCAGGCTGCTATCCAGGTTGGTGACCAATAACTCCGGAATCAGTTTGTTACGTTCGAACATGAGATGACTTCCATTTCAAAAGGCTCGTTTTGGCGGGCGGGCAGGTTCTGCACTGATGGCTTCGATACCACGACGGGATCGTGGCGAGCGCGATGATGCACGCTCGGGTGGGAATTATGGAGTCGTGTTGCGTCGACCGGTTGAATCCACAGCAGAAAGTAGCCTTGCGCCTCACTCTAAACTCGTCCATCTCATCAAATCTGGCGCTTGAAAAATTGACGGGAAGAGGGCGGTCTGGAATGTAGGGTTGCGGAAATGCCCGAAAAGATGCGGAAACGATCCAGGAAGCGAGAACCCACAATCTCAAACCCCAGAAACGACAAAGCCCTGAATAATCAGGGCTTTGTCGTACATAAGATGGCGGAGGCGATGGGATTCGAACTCATGGACCTGTTACAGTCGACGGTTTTCAAGACCGTTGCCTTAAACCACTCGGCCACACCTCCGTTTGCGTTGCGGGCGCCATAATACCTGAATGAAACACACTGTCAAACTCTGTGCATGGCTTGTTACAGAGCGTCTGTTATGATCTTTGCGACTGAACGTTTCAAACCAACAGGAGTGTCGCCATGCGCGAACAGGATTACGCAGTTCACAACAGCGTGCAGGCTGAGCAGCTAGAGGTTAGCCGCGTCCTGCGCAACACATACGGCTTGCTCGCACTCACCCTCGCATTCAGCGGTGTGATGGCTTTCGTGGCCCAGCAGATGCGCGTCGGCTACCCGAACATTTTCGTGGTGCTGATCGGTTTCTACGGGCTGTTCTTTCTCACCAACAAACTCCGTGATTCCGCGTGGGGCCTGGTGTCCGCGTTCGCGCTGACCGGTTTCATGGGTTTCCTGCTCGGCCCGATCCTCAACCGTTACCTGGGCATGCAGGGCGGCGCTGAAGTGGTCAGCTCGGCATTCGCGATGACCGCGCTGGTGTTCGGCGGTCTGTCGGCTTACGTGTTGATCACCCGCAAGGACATGAGCTTCCTCGGTGGCTTCATCACCGCGGGTTTCTTCGTGTTGCTGGGTGCAACGCTGGCGAGCATGTTCTTCCAGATCAGCGGTCTGCAGCTGGCGATCAGCGCAGGTTTCGTGCTGTTCTCGTCGGTGTGCATCCTGTTCCAGACCAGCGCCATCATCCACGGTGGCGAGCGTAACTACATCATGGCGACCATCAGCCTGTACGTATCGATCTACAACCTGTTCATCAGCTTGTTGCAGATCTTCGGCATCATGAGCCGTGACGACTGATCGCTGTCCTGAAATAACGAAAAACCCGCTTAGGCGGGTTTTTTGTTGTCTGCGAAAAACAACAGGCGCGATCAGTTGATCACGATGCTGCCATCGGTCTGTTGCTTGTAAATCGTGTAGGGCAGCAACAAGGTATCGAGCACCCCCGACACCGCTGCATCGACCACCAGGCCGGGGGAGGCGTTGTTGTAGTTGAACGCATCGACGTCATCCGGTCGTTCTGCGTGCAGCATGCAAAAGTCGTAGGTTGCTCCGCTGTAGATTCGCGGTACGGCGCCGCAGTAGGTTTTTTTTGCCTTCAACTGGTCGACGGAGGCTTTGTCGCTGAATGCTACGGTCTGCACCGTCCCGCACCCGGTGAGCATCAATGCCGCCAGTAGCACTGTCTGAATGTTCATTACCGCCAATCCTTCGCCGGAAAAACCTCAATCTACGCCGAACATGCGTTAAAAGCACTCACGCCATCGGCGGCAACCGGCGTTTGACCGGGGTTTTCTTGACGATCGCGGTGTTGGTCTCTGCCAGGGTGTTGAGCCGGTCAAGCAGGGTGTCCAACTGCTCCATCGAACGCACGTGCAGACGGGCGATGAAGCAGTCTTCGCCCGTGACTTTGTCGCATTCGGTGAACTCCGGAATCGACATAATCTGCCGCTCCACTTCCTGTAATTGCCCAGGCAGTGGCCGTACCCGGACGATGGCCTGCAATTGATAACCGAAGCATTTGGGGTCGATTTCGACGGTATAACCCTTGAGCACGCCGCGCTCTTCCAGGCGGCGTAATCGTTCGGCCACGCTGGGCGACGACAGGCCGCTGATCTGCGCCAAAGCCTTGAGCGAGCGGCGCGAGTCTTCCATCAAGGCACTGATGAGGATCTGGTCGATATCGTCGGTCATGGGGTAACTCCGGTATTAGGCATTTGAAGGAAACCACCCGCGATAAAAAAGGTAGAAATCGAGTTTAGCCTGCTTTTTGCGCTGGAGGCGTGCGCTGTCGGCTTGGCATACTTTTGCCACGCTTTCGTCAAACGCTTAGGGAGAACGATGATGGACAACACAATCCGGCGCGGCTCGTTTGAAATGACCGCTGCCATGCTGATTTCCGGGACCATCGGCTGGTTCGTGCTGGTGTCCGGGCAACCGGTGCTGGACGTGGTGTTCTGGCGCTGTGTGTTTGGTGCCGGCACCTTGCTGCTGATTTGCGCCGCGTTCGGCTTCCTGCGCCCGGGCATTCTGACCCGCACCACGTTCCTGTTGGCGGTTCTCAGCGGCGTCGCGATTGTCGGCAACTGGGTGCTGTTGTTCGCCTCGTATTCCCGGGCTTCGATTGCCATCGGCACCGCGGTCTATAACGTGCAGCCGTTCATGCTGGTCGGCCTGGCGGCGCTGTTTCTCGGTGAGAAGATCACTCTGCAGAAGCTGTTCTGGCTGGCGATTTCCTTTCTCGGCATGTTGGCGATCGTCAGCGCCCACGGCGGGCAGGGCGAGAGTGGTGGCGACTATCTGTTGGGGATTGCGCTGGCGCTGGGTGCGGCGTTGCTCTATGCGATAGCGGCGCTGATCATCAAGCGCCTGACCGGCACGCCGCCGCATCTGATCGCGCTGATTCAGGTCTGCACCGGGGTGTTGTTGCTCGCGCCATTTGCGCACTTCAATGGCTTGCCGCAAACGGGCGGCGCGTGGGCCAGCCTGGTGACGCTGGGCATCGTCCACACCGGCCTGATGTACGTGCTGCTGTACGGCGCGATCCAGAAACTGCCGACGGCCCTGACCGGTGCGCTGTCGTTCATCTACCCGATTGCGGCGATCTTCGTCGACTGGTTCGCCTTCGGCCATCGCCTGGAACCGCTGCAATGGCTGGGTGTGGCCGCGATTCTGCTGGCCGCCGCCGGGATGCAGCAAGGCTGGGGTCTGAAAGCCTGGCGTCAGCTCAAATCGGTTTGATCAGATCGCGGAACAGTCCTTTCAACTGCTGGTTGCCGGCATCCACCAGATGGTTGTCATCAAAATACAGCGGCACGCCGTTCCTGGAACCCATGCAATTGCCGTCGGGGCACAGATACGGCGTCGGGTCGATTACCGTCGCGTGGCAGCGCCTGGCCGCTTCTTCAATTGTTGCGATGGCGATGCGGTTGCGCTTCTCATACGCCTGCAACGGCAGTGAAATGTCGCTGATTTGTCGAAACAATCGCTGATTCAGGTTCAAGCCCTTGTAGACGCTGAATGGCATTTCCGGGATCGGTTTGACGATATAGACCGGGTGGTTTTCTGCGATCGAGCAGACGGTGCTGACGTACTCTTCGGTGTAAGCCTCGGCAAACGGCACCGGCCGCTCGGGAAAGGAAATCCGATAGCTGTTTTCCCGACCCGAATCCGCGTACAGCGCCGCACGACTGAACAGCACCACGGGAATGCCCGTGTAGGCGGTTTTGAGCTGCTGCAGCTTTTCCTGATTGAAGCCCCGGCATTGGCTTTCGACGGTTTTGTCGTGCATTGCAAAATGGGCCAGGGTCGGGCAACCGCCCCGCGACCATGACAGTGCCGCCTGAGGGTTTTCCATCTGCACCGCCGCCGCCGTGGATTGTGCATGACTGTCGCCGTACAGAATCACCGACACTTCGCCCGTGCCCAGTTTGCAATCCGCCGCCGCATAGGTGTTGGCGTAGCACTCCTGTGGATACAGTTTGCTGGTGTATTGCGGCTGGCCGAGTTCGACCAGCGCCGGGCGCCAATCGGGGTGTTGCTTGACCAGCGAAGACATCACTGCCGACAGGGCAACCACACCCACCGTCAGCGAAGCGAACTTGATTACCGTGCGTGTCGCTGTCGGACCTTTTCTCACCTTCGATTCAACCAGGTAGAAGGAGAGGGCGCCGAGAGCGAGCGACGCGATGACCGCGCCGATCACGTGCGGCCAACTGGTCAACAGCCCGCACAGGTACAGCAACACCACCAGCGGCCAATGCCACAGGTACACCGAGTAGGAAATGCTCCCGATAAATTGCAGCGCAGGATTGCTGCTGAACAGCGACCGGGTATTGCCGTGAATCACCAGCATCGTCCCGAGCACCGGAACCAGTGCCAGATAACCCGGCCATAGATCCTGTTCGGAGAAGCACAGCACACTGGCGGCAATCGCCGCCAGTCCAAGCACCTCGCCGATCAAACCGCCGCGCAGGCTGAGCCGCAGGGGAAACAGAAAGACCAGCCCGCCAGCGATCATTTCCCACGCCCGGGTGGGCAGCATGTAGAACGCGAAGGTCGGGTTGAGGCCAGTCACAACGATGGACGCACAGAGCGAGGTCAGCGCCAGGGCGATCAAGGCAAAGCGGGTTCTGTCGGCGCCGAAAAACCGGTGCAAGCCCATGATCAACACCGGATACAACATATAGAACTGCCACTCCACCGACAGCGACCAGGTGTGCAGCAACCAGTTTTCATGCAGCGGCGCCGCAAAATAGTTGCCGCTCTGGGCGAAGCTGAAGTTCGAGCTGAACAGCAGGCTGCTCTTGATCGTGCGGATCGTCTCGCGCAAGTCGTCCAGTGGCAGATACACGTAGCCGAAGATCAGCAGCGCAATGCACAGGGTCAGCAGGGCGGGAATGATGCGTCGGGCACGCGAGGCGTAGAAACCGAGGAGGGAAAAATTCTGTTGTTGCACGCCGTTGAAGATGATGCCGGTCATCAGGAAGCCGGAAATGACGAAGAACACGTCTACGCCAACGAACCCGCCCTCAAAACCTGGAATCCTGAAATGGAACAGCACGACCGCCAAAACGGCGAGCGCACGTAACGCATTGATATTCGTCCTGAACTGCATTTTGCATCCATGTACACATCCGTTGTGAGCCGCATTGTAGTGATGATGTCGGCTTTGTTACATGGGTTTTTTCCGAGAACTCAGATGTTCCAGCGCGGCGCGGTTTTCCCCAGGCGTTGGCGCAGTTCGCCGATGTTGGCCGCCAGTTGCCGGGTCAGCAGACGGTAGCCGTCCAGGGTGCTGTAGACCGGCGTGTCGAGGCTGGCGTCGGGCAACTCGAGCGGGCGTTCCAGGCGTTGCGCCGCGCCGGACTTCAAGGCCCGGGCCATGCCGATCAGTTGCACGCGAATCACCCGGTGCTCGGCCCGCAGCGCCGATTGCAGGTGCGCCATGGCGTCGGGGTCATTGGCATCCGGTCGAGTGTTGCCGAGGATTTCCAGGGTGCTGACGCACATGCGCAGGTTGCGTTGAATCGCATCCAGCTCAGTCATGGAAATCTTCACTTCCTTGGACACCGAGGGCATCAGCGAGCGCAGTTGCACCATCACCGTGGTCACCCGGCCCATCAGCTTCAGGTGTTCATCGGCGCTGACCGGTTGGCCGCTGATGATCCGCCCGTACAGCGTGGCGCAGTCGCGCAAGGCATCGGCCAGGTTGTAGCGCCACGAATACACCGCGTACAGCGGCAGGGCGAAGGAGAATGCGAGGGCCAGGGCGATGCCGATCAGGATGTCGACCCCGCGCCACAAGCCGTCGGTGATCGGATTGTCGCCATGCCCGGCGACAATGAACACGGTGATCGCCGAGAGCAGGGCGGTATAACCACCCTTGCCGATGGCGTGATAGGAGAAAAATCCGCAGACCACTGCCATGGCAAAGTACGTCAGCCATGGCAGGCCCAGCCACGCCTGTTGCGCCACCAGCACCAGACCGACGCCGGCACCGATCAGCGTGCCGGTGGCGCGTTCGGCGGCTTTCTTGCCGATGTTGCCGTGGTGTTGCAGACCGCCGATCACCACCAGCATGGTCACCGAGGCCCACTCACCGTGGGGCAGGTTGATGCCGGTGGTCAGCAGGATGGTCGCCAGCAACCCCAAGGCCACGCGCACCGCGTGAATGAGCCGGGCGTGCTGGTAGCGGCGGTACGGGTCCAGCAGCGGACGCAGGATTCGCCGCAACAGCGGTGGCAGTCGGTGGGTGCTGAATATACTCAGTGCAAGGTCCTCGTCAGAAGATGTAGTCGGTGGTCAGGAAGCTCGAATCGCGGCCGCGAATGATCTCGCTGAGCAGATCCTTGTTGCTGTCCTGGAATTTGGTCGCCACCAGCGTGCGGATCGAAAACACCCGCAATGCATCATGTACCGACAGCGTGCCCTCGGCGGAGTTCTTGCGCCCGTTGAACGGGTAGGTGTCCGGGCCGCGCTGGCACTGGGCGTTGAGGTTGATCCGCCCGACCTGGTTGGCGAAGGTGTCGACCAGTCGGCCGATCGCCACCGGGTTGGTGCCGAACAGGCTCAGTTGCTGGCCGAAATCCGATTCCAGTACGTAGTCGATTACGGTATCGAGGTGACGGTACGGCACGATCGGCACCACCGGGCCAAATTGTTCCTCGTTGTACACGCGCATCTGCGGCGTTACCGGGTACAGCACGGCCGGGTAGAAGAACGATTCGCGACTTTCGCCGCCGTTCGGGTTGACCACTTGCGCGCCCTTGCTCTGCGCATCGGCCACCAGGCTGTGCAGGTAATCGACCTTGCCCGACTCCGGCAAGGGTGTCAGTGCCACGCCGCTGTCCCAAGGCATGCCTGGTTTCAGCGTCGCCAGCTTGGCGTTGAATTTCTCGATGAAGGCGTCGACCACGTCTTCATGCACGAAGAGGATCTTCAGCGCGGTGCAGCGCTGGCCGTTGAACGACAGCGAACCGGTCACCGCTTCATTGACGGCGTTGTCCAGATCGACTTCCGGCAACACGATGCCGGGGTTCTTCGCATCCAGCCCCAGGGCAGCACGCAAACGGTGCGGTTTCGGGTGCAGCTTTTTCAGGTCGCTGGCGGCCTTGTTGGTGCCAATGAAGGCGAAGATGTCGATCTTGCCGCTGGCCATCAGCGCGCTGACCGTTTCGCGGCCGCTGCCGTAGATCACGTTGATCACGCCGGTGGGGAAGCTGTCGCGGAACGCTTCGAGCAACGGGCGGATCAGCAGCACACCGAGCTTGGCCGGCTTGAACACCACGGTGTTGCCCATGATCAGCGCCGGAATCAGCGTGGTGAAGGTTTCGTTGAGTGGATAGTTGTAAGGCCCCATGCACAATGCCACGCCAAGCGGCACGCGGCGGATCTGGCCGAGGGTGTCCTGTTCCAGCTCGAAACGGCTGGAGCGGCGGTCGAGTTCTTTCAGTGCGTTGATGGTGTCGACGATGTAGTCGCAGGTGCGATCGAACTCTTTCTCCGAGTCCTTGAGGTTCTTGCCGATCTCCCACATCAGCAGTTTCACCACCGCATCGCGCTGCTGGCGCATGCGCCCGAGAAACGCTTCAACGTGCTGGATGCGTTCGGCTACGCGCATGGTCGGCCACAGGCCCTGACCGCGATCGTAGGCCCGCACGGCGGCGTCGAGGGCGGTGAGGGCCGTGTCGGCGTCGAGCAGCGGCGTGCTGCCGAGGATCACTTGTTCAGCGCCATTTTCGCTGTGCAGGTACACAGGGCTGCGCACCTGGGCGAGCGGGCCGTCCCAGCGCCGCAACTGACCATCGACGAGGTATTCGCGTTGCTCGACCTGACCGTCGAGGCGGTATTTTTCCGGGATGTCGCTGACAGAAGGGAACAGGTTGCCAAGGATGTTTGCTGTGGTCATGTCGCTACCCCGTGTTGATGTCCGCATACAGATCAAAAAGTCTTTACAGGTTATACGCCTGAATACGTTGAAATTTAAACCCGCGAATGTCACGCGAATGTCACGCGAAGGCCCGGAACAGAGCGGCAATGCCCACACCCAACCCTGTAGGAGCTGCCGAAGGCTGCGATCTTTTGATCTAGCTCTTGAAAAACAAAGTCAAAAGATCGCAGCCTTCGGCAGCTCCTACTGGGGGGATGTCCCCGGATGGCCCCCTCGTTGTCCCGCAATGCCCTCAACCCGCTGACGTCGCTGCCTTAAGGTGTGATCACAACAATAAGCGATGCCACCCTTGAGGATCGTTATGCGGGCCATCCGATTCACTTTACTGCTGGCGCTGTCCATGACGCTGTGCGGCTGCGGCGAAAAAGCCGAGCCGCCAGCGACCACTCGCAACGCCACACCGTCCGACCCGGCACTGGCGCAGATCTACACCAACAGCTGCCAGCTGTGCCACGCCAACCCGGCCGCCAACGCACCGCTCACTGGCGATCGCAAAGCCTGGGAACCGCGAATTCGGCAGGGCGTCGACACGCTGCTCGACCACGCCATCAATGGCTACAACGGCATGCCGCCGATGGGCCAGTGCATCGAATGTTCGGAAGAACAATTCCTGCAACTGATCGGCTTCATGGCCGACCAGCCCCTCCCACAGTAAGGGCCCGCGCATGACCATGGATCTGACACGGCGTCAGTTGTTGCAACGGGCAAGCATCGTTGGCGCGTTCAGTGCACTGGCGGCGAACCCGGCATTGGGCCAGTTGATGCGCGCACCGCGACTGATCCCCTGGCGTAACTGGTCAGGCGGGCAGAGTTGCCTGCCGGCAGCGCGACTGGCGCCGAAAAATCTCGATGAACTGACGACGGTAATTCGCCAGGCCCAGGGCAAGATTCGCCCGGTCGGTTCGGCACATTCCTTCAGCGCCCTGGTGCCCACCGATGGCACGCTGCTGTCGCTGAGCTACTTCAACGGGCTGCTTGATCACGACGCGAAAACCCTGCAAGCCGAATTCGCCGCCGGCACGCCGATGTCGCGCATGGGCGTGCCGTTGAAGGGCGTCGGTCAGGCCCTGCAAAACATGGCCGACATCGATTACCAGACCCTCGCCGGAGCCATCGCCACGTCCACCCATGGCACCGGCAAAACCTTTCAGTCGTACTCGGCGCACGTCTGCGGCATGCAACTGGTGACGGCCAGCGGCGAGGTGCTCGACTGCGACAGCCAGCGCCATCCCGAGGTATTCAACGCCGCGCGCGTCTCCCTCGGTGCACTGGGCGTGGCGACGAAAATCCGCCTGCAAAATCGCCCGGCCTATCGTCTGCGTGAACGGCAGTGGATCGCCAAGACCGAAGAATTGCTGGAAGACCTCGACAAGAACACCCGGGAAAACCAGCACTGGGAAATGCTTGTGGTCACCCATTCCGACTATGCGCTGTCCATCGCCCTCAACGAAACCAGCGACCCGGCCACACCGCCGATTCCGCCCGAAGAGGAGGGCGGCAACGAGTTCGTGACCCTGATCGAGAAGATCGACAAATACGGCAGCGACTTCCCTGACATGCGCCGCACGCTGCTCAACAGCCTGCGCCATCTGGCCAGCTTCGATGATCGGGTGGGCGACTCGTTCGACATCTACGCCAACGTGCGCACCGTGCGTTTCAATGAGATGGAGTACTCGGTGCCCGCCGAACACGGCCCGGCCTGCCTGCGCGAAATCCTCAAGCTGATTCAGGACAAGGACCTGCGCACCTGGTTTCCCATCGAGTACCGCTACGTCAAGGCCGACGACATCCCGCTGAGCATGTTCGAGGGCCGCGACAGCTGTTCGATCTCGGTGCACCAGCATTACCAGATGGATCATCACAACTTCTTCGCGGCGGTCGAGCCGATCTTCTGGAAGTACAACGGCCGGCCGCACTGGGGCAAGCTGCACACGCTCAACGCGAAGAATCTACAGCCGCTGTATCCGCGCTGGCGCGAGTTTATCGATGTGCGTCAGGCGCTCGATCCAAGCGGGCGCTTTCTCAATGCGCATTTGTCGTCGATTCTGGGGGTGAACTGATGGCGGTCAATCGACGCAATTTTCTGCTTGGCACGTTGGGTTTCGGTGCGTTGCTGGCAGGCGTTGGCGCATGGCTGCGACCGGGCGATCATGGCGCGCCGTACAGCGATTATTTTCGTGCGCTGAACAATGAGTTGAAGGACAAAGGCCCGATGCGCCCAGTGTTGCTGATCGACCTGGATCGCCTCGATCACAACATTGATGTGGTGATGCAGTCGGTCAGGCGCGGCGGCAAGCAGCTGCGCCTGGTGGAAAAGTCGCTGCCATCGCCGGGGTTGTTGAACTACATCGCGCAGCGTGCCGGGACGCAGAAACTGATGTCGTTTCATCAGCCGTTTCTCAATCACGATGCGCAGGTGTTCCCGCAGTCCGACATTTTGCTGGGCAAGCCATTGCCGGTGCGCTCGGCCGAGCTGTTCTATCAAACCCACAAAGGCCCGTTCGATCCCGCGAAACAGCTGCAATGGCTGCTCGACGGCCCCGAACGATTGCAGCAATACCTCGCGCTGGCTCAGGGTTTGGGTACGCGGATGCGCATCAACATCGAACTGGACGTCGGCCTGCACCGCGGCGGGATCAGTGATGTGACGGTGCTTGGGCAGATGCTCACGCTGATCAGCGCCAACCCGCAGCATCTGGAATTCTCCGGGCTCATGGGCTACGACCCGTTCGTGGGCATGGGCGTGCCGGGGATTCTCGGCTCGCCCGACGAACTGTTTGCCAAGGTCATGGCGATTTACCAAAGGTGCGTTGATTACACCCAGCAGCAGTTTCCCGCGTTGTGGCATGACGGTTTGTGTCTGAACACCGCTGGTAGCCCGAGTTATCGTATCCATGAAAACGAAAAGCTCAGCAGCGAGGTTTCAGTCGGAACCGCGATGCTCAAACCGACGCACTATGACCTGCCGTCGCTGAGCGAGCATGTGCCCGCGGTCTACATCGCCACGCCCGTTCTAAAAAGCACCGGCCCAGTGAACATCCCGGCGCTGGACAACAAGTCGCAGCTGTTCTCGTGGTGGGACACCAACCAGCGCCAGACCTTTTTCATCTACGGCGGCAACTGGATGGCCGAGTTCGAATCGCCGCCGGGATTGCAGAGCAACGGCGTGTACGGGCGCAGTTCCAATCAGGAGATGGTCAACGGATCCAGCGCCGTCGGACTCACTGTGGAAGACCAGGTCTTCCTGCGCCCGACCCAGACCGAAGCCGTACTTCTGCAATTCGGCGATCTGCTCGCCGTGCGCAACGGCAAGATCGTCGACACCTGGCCGGTCTACACCTGAACAGCAAAGATCAAAAGATCGCAGCCTGCGGCAGCTCCTACATTGAAATGCGATCCATGTAGGAGCTGCCGCAGGCTGCGATCTTTTGATCTTGATCCCCATTCAGTAATGAAGCTTTTATGACAAAAGTTCGGTAGCACATAGCCAGTCCGGTCATGCCTATGTAACGCGCTTGAGGGGCCCAACGGGGCGCTTTTCACAAGCCGAGGCGGGACGCCGGGAGTGAGGCAATGGGGACTATGGAACGCTACTCGAAAGTGGGCATGCAGGAGCTTGATCAGCGCCTGTCGAAGATCGTCGAAGCGGCGCGCAAGAAGCCGGTGTCGGTGTATCGCTACGGTGCGCCGTGGGTCTGGATCGTGTCGCAGGATGACTGGCAGGGCGCCTTGAAAGAGGTTTCCAGCTACATTCCGCCAGGCCACTCGCTGGTGTTGCTGCGCCCGCAGATCGACGATTTGCTCGACGCCCACCAAGGCCTTCTGCACGACCTCAATGCCGAGCCCGGCATGCTCATTCCCGCGCAAACGGTCATGCACATTCTGCTCCTGCAACTGCTGTATTCGGTGCCCAGCGAGCAGCAGTTATATGAACAGCTCAATTACAACCTGCTGTTCCGCTGGTTCGTCGGCCTCGGTCTGAACCAGAAAGTCTGGAGCTTCAACGTCCTCAGTCGCGACATCGCCACGCTGCTCAACGAGCCGCGTGCGGTGCTGCTCATTCAAAAAATCATCGGCGAAGTGTTCTGCGGTGCCTTGCTGCAAATGCCCGAGTTCTCCTTGAACTTCGCGCTGTTGCACACCTGGCTTGGCAGGCACAGCGGTGCCGCGCACATCAGCAATTAGCCGCGCCAGCCATTGACGCAACACACAAGGCGCGCGACAGCGCCAACAGGTCATCGCGAATTCAGGGGGTAGTGTGGATCAGATTTTCACGTCACGGCTGGCGCTGTGCGGCTGGCTGCTGGTGACGGCCGGCGCTCAGCCAGCGTTCGCCGATGAGGCTACCGAAAACGCCGCGCCGCAGCGTCTGGTGGACGTCAACGAATACTTCGTGCGCGGCAACACCGTGCTCGATGCCCGGGCGATTGAAGAGGCGGTTTACCCGTTTCTCGGCCCGCAAAAGGCCATGAGCGACATCGAAGGCGCTCGCGATGCGTTGCAGAAGGCCTATCAGGAACGCGGCTACCAATCGGTGTTCGTCGAACTGCCGGAGCAAGCGGTGGCCGACGGCATCGTCTACCTGCAAGTCAGCGAAACCAAGGTCGGACGGGTGCGCGTGGTCGGCGCTAAACACTATTCGCCGCTGGACATCCGCGACAACGTCCCGGCGCTGAAAGAGGGCGAGGTGCCGGACTTCGCCAAGGTCCAGGGCGAGTTGGCGCAACTGAACAAAACCCCGGGCCGCCAGGTCATGCCGCTGGTGCGCGAAGGCCAGCGCCCCGGCACCATGGACGTCGATTTGCAGGTCGAGGACCAGAACCCGTGGAGCGCCAGCGTCGGCCTCAACAACGACTACAGCGCCGACACCGAAAAACTGCGCGCCGTAACCAGCCTCGGCTACAACAACCTCTGGCAGCTCGGCCACAGCATCAACCTGACGTACTTCACCGCGCCGCAGGACACCGACAACGCCAAGGTCTGGTCGGGCTCCTACACCGCGCCCCTGACCGATCGCTGGAGCGTGCAGTTCTCCGGTTACCAGTCCGACAGCAACGTCGCCACCATCGGCGGCAGCAACGTGTTGGGCAAGGGCCATTCCTACGGCGTGTCGGCGATCTACACGCTGCCGTCCAGCGGCAGTTGGTCGAACTCGTTGTCGGCCGGCATCGACTTCAAGGACTTCGACGAACGCCTGACCCTGTCTGGCGAGAGCGACAAGGTGCCGCTGAAATACGCACCGTTCACCTTCGCCTACAACGGCTTCCGCTACACCGAAAAGAGCCAGCTGGGCCTCGGTCTGAGCCTGGTGGTGGCCACCCGCAGCCTCTTCGGCTACGGCAGCTCCGACGAAGATTTCGACTACAAGCGCTACCGCGCCAAGCCCAGTTTTGCCGTGCTCAAGGGCGACAGCAACTTCACTTGGACCTTCGACAACGACTGGCAGAGCGCGAGCAAAGGCGCGTTCCAGCTGGCGTCGGGGCCACTGGTCTCCAACGAGCAATTCTCCGCCGGCGGCGCGACCTCGGTGCGCGGTTATCTGGCCGCCGAACGCACCGCTGACGACGGCGTGCTGCTCAGCCAGGAACTGCGCACCCCGTCGCTCGCGAAATACGCCGGCAGCTGGATGCAGGAGTGGCGCTTCTACGCCTTTGCCGAAGGCGCGCAACTGTACCTGCGCGACGAACTGCCGGACCAGGACGCCAGTTACGCCCTGGCCAGCGTCGGCCTCGGCACCCGCGCCAGCCTCAGCAAATGGCTGTCCGGCAGCGTCGACTGGGGCTATCCGCTGCTCGAAGGGCCGAACACCTCGAAGCAGGAATCGCGCCTGCACTTCAACCTTCAAGCCACTTTCTAAAGGAGCACGTTCATGCAGCGCCTCATTCTTTCGTTGTTGATCTGCCTGGGCTTCGTGCTCCCGGCCACGGCTCAGGCCTGGTGGCAGGACGACTGGCACTACCGCAAACAGATCGCCGTCGACACCACGCCACAAGGCGCCGGGATCAATCAGGCCCTGGGCCGCACCGCGCTGCTGGTGCGTCTGCACACCGGCAACTTCACCTTCGATGGCGTCAAGGAAGACGGCTCGGACCTGCGCTTTGTCGCCGCCGATGACAAAACCGTGCTCAACCACCAGATCGAAAGCTTCGATGCGCTGATGGGCATGGCGCTGATCTGGGTCGATGTGCCGAATGTCGAGGGCGGGCAACGTCAGGACATCTGGATGTATTACGGCAATCAGAAAGCCCCGGCTACCGGCAACGGTCAACTGACGTTCGATCCGAATTACACCGCGCTGTATCACTTTGACGGCGCCACCGGCACCCCGGCCAAAGACACCACCGCCTACGGCAACACCGCGCAAAGTGCCACCGGCGCGGCGATTGACGGTGTCGTCGGGCGCGCCTTGCAGTTCAGCGGTCAGCCGTTGCTGCTGCCGGCCAGCCCGTCGTTGCAGCACAACGCTGGTAGCGCGTTCACCTTCAGCGCCTGGTTGCGTCTGGATCAAGCCAATGGCGAGCAACTGATCCTCGCCCGTCGTGAAGGCGCCAGCAGCCTGTTGGTCGGCGTGAATCAGGGCGTGCCGTTCGTGGAGATCGACGGCCAGCGCGCGGTTGCTACTCAGGCGCTGAATCCCGGCCAATGGCAACACGTCGCGCTGACCGCCGAGGGGGCGAAAGTCAGCCTGTTCATCAATGGTCGTGAAGGCGCGACGCTCGCTCAGGCGATGCCGGCGTTCAACTCGGTGATGGCCATGGGGGCGGATCTGCACGAAGGTCCGTTCCAGCCGTTCGTGGGCGCCATCGACGAACTGCGCCTGTCGAAAGTCGCCCGCCCGGCGGCGTTGCTGCTGGCTGATGCCACCTCGCAAGGCGCCGAGTCGAAACTGGTGACCTACGGCGTTGACGAAGAGCAGTCCGGTTTCGGCTTCGGCAGCCTCGGTTTCCTGCTTAACGCGGTGCCGGTGGACGCCTGGGTGATCATCGCCGTGCTGGTGCTGATGATGTTCCAGTCGTGGATCATCATGCTGCGCAAGAACCACACCCTCAGCCGTGTCAGCAAGGCCAATGAAGACTTCCGCGAACAGTTCGCCAAGGTCGGCACGCGCCTGGAAATGTTCGCCGACGACGCACAACTGGCCCAGCGTCTGCAGCACTCGCCGCTGTGGCGTCTGTACTCGGTGGCGGTCAAGGAGATCCGCACCCGTCGCGAGCAGGGCGCCGATACCTCTTCTGTGTCTGCCGCAACCATCGAAGCCATCCGCTGTTCGATGGACGGCGTGCGCACCCGCGAGAACCAGGCCCTCAGCTCGAAACTCTCGACCCTGTCCAACGCGATCGCTGGCGGCCCGTACATCGGCCTTCTCGGCACCGTGCTGGGAATCATGGTGGTGTTCCTCGGCACCGCCATGGCCGGTGACGTCAACATCAACGCCATCGCTCCGGGTATGGCCGCAGCGTTGCTCGCCACCGCGATGGGCCTGTTCGTCGCGATCCCGGCGCTGTTTGGCTACAACCGCCTGATCACCCGCAACAAGGAAGTCAGCGCCGACATGCGCGTGTTCGTCGACGAGTTCATCACGCGCCTGGCGGAGATGCACGGCGAAGGCCAGTCCAGTGAAGCGGCGCATCAGCGCGGTCATCACGCCAACCACTCCGTACCGGCCTGAGGAGCACTGACATGGCGTCTGTAAATGCCTCCCACGACGATGACGAAGATGCAGCGGTGGACAGCATCAACATCACCCCGCTGGTGGATGTGCTGATGGTGGTGCTGGTGATGTTCATCCTCACCGCCACCGCGCAGGTCTCGGGGATCCAGATCAACCTGCCCAAGGCCAGCGCTTCGGTGTCGCTGTCCGAAGCCAAGACCAAAGCGATTTCAGTCAACGACGGCGGTCAGGTGTTCCTCGATGCCTACCCGGTGACCCTGGCCGAGCTGGAAGAACGCCTGCGCATCGAGAAGGCGCAGAACCCTGACTTCCCGGTGATCGTGCGCGGTGACGCCACGGTGCAATACCAGAAAGTCATCGAAGTGCTGGATCTGCTGCGCCGGCTCGAACTGTCCCAGGTCGGTCTGGTGACCGGCAAACCGACGCAGGGCTGAGTGATGACCGCACAACTTCCGATCGAGCCACTGCCGGTGAAACGCTCGCCGCTGCGTTACGTGAAGTGGGGCGCCGGGCTGCTGCTCGGCGCGCTGGCCGCGTACTGGCTGTGGCAGTGGGCTAACGACATGAGCGGCATCCGCCGTGAAGCGCCGAAGGTGCCGACGATCATTCCGTTGCCGCCACCACCGCCGCCGTCCCCGGAAAAGCCACCGGAGCCGGAAACCCCGGTGGAAGAAAAAATCGTCGAGCCCGAGCCCACGCCCGAGCCGCAAGAGGTCAAGCCCGAAGAGGAAGCACCGCCATCGCCGGCGGACGATCTGGCCAACCCGATGCAAATGGACGGCGACGCCCAGAGCGGCAGCGACGCGTTCAACATCGGTGCGGGCAAGGGCGGCGGCATGGCCGGTGCCGGAGGCGGGCGGTTGGGCACCGGCACCTACAGCCAGTTCCTCGCGTTCACCTTTCAGAAGCTGCTGCGTGAGAACCCGGACCTGCGCAACCTCGCGTTTTCGCTGCAGGCCGATGTGTGGCTGAGCAGCGTTGGCGAGATCACTCGCGTGGAGCTGATCAAGTCCAGCGGCAACCCCGAGATCGACACCCAGGTGCTGGCGGCGCTGCGCAACGCGCCGCATTTAAGCGAACGGCCTCCGGCCTCCATGACCTTGCCCGTGCGCCTGTCCCTGCAAGGGCGGCGTCCGGGTTAACCCAATTTATTCATTGCCAAGCATTCAAGCTTTGCCAAAAGGAGTTGTGTGCAGATGATTTCCAATGTGAATCGATTGTCCCTGGCGGTCGGCATGGTCATCGCGACCCTGGTCGGTCAGGCCGTGGCAGCGCCTGCGCCCTCGGAGAACGCCACGATCAATCTGATCCGCTTGCTGGTCGAGCAGGGCATTTTGAAACAGGACAAGGCCGACGCGCTGATCGCCCAGGCCCAGAACGAAGCCGCGCAGGCCAAACAGGCCGCAGCGTCCACAGCGGTCGCAGCCGGTCCGGTGGCCGCACCGGGCGATGTGCGTGTGCAGTACGTGCCAGCCGCTGTGCGCGATCAGATTCGCGATCAGGTCAAGGCTGAGGTCATGGCTACCGCCAAACAGGAAAACTGGGCGGCGCCCAACACTTTTCCGGACTGGGCGTCGCGCATCAGCTTCGACGGCGACATTCGCCTGCGTGACGAATCACGCTACTACTCGGGCAGCAACAGCAACGAAATCGTCGACTTCGCCAAACTCAACAACAACGGCCCGTACGACGTGAACCCCAACAGCAGCACCAGCCTGCCACCGTTGCTCAACACCCGCGAAGATCGCACCAATCAGTTCCGCATTCGTGCGCGGCTGGGCATGAAAGCGGTGATTTCGCCGGACTGGACCGCCGGCATTCGCATCGGCACCGGTTCGGACAACAACCCGGTGTCGACTACCCAAAACCTCGGTGGTGGTTTCGCCAAGAAAGACATCTGGCTCGATCAGGGCTACCTGAACTGGAAACCCACGGATGAGCTGACCCTGACCGGCGGGCGCTTCGCCAACCCGTTCATGTCCACCGACATGCTGTATTCCAACGACCTGAACTTCGATGGCGTGGCAGCGATTTTCGACCACAAGCTCAACCGCGACTGGGGGGTGTTTGGCACCGTCGGCGCGTTCCCGGTGGATTACACCAACGACACCACCACCAGCAACGGCTTCGACAAGGAAGAAAGCGACAACAAGTGGCTGTATGGCGCGCAGCTCGGCGCCAAATGGGCGATCAACAGCAACAACCGTCTCAAAGGTGCGTTGGCCTACTACCGTTTCGACGACATTCAGGGGCAGCGCTCCAGCCCCTGCACACCGTGGGCCGGCGCCCCGGGCTGCGACACCGACGGCACCCGCGCAGCGTTCATGCAGAAGGGCAACAGCGTGTTCCTGCTGCGCGACATCACGCCGAACCCGGCCAACCCGACCACCACGCCGCAGCCGCAATTCGTCGGCCTCGCATCGGAGTTCAACCTGCTCGACCTGAACCTGGTGTGGGACGCCGATCTGCCGCAAGACTTCAAATTGCGCAGCCAGGGCAACTACATCCACAACCTCGGTTACGACGAAGGCGACATGCGCAAGCGCTCCGAGGGGCAGATCGTCAACAACCTCAACAGCAATGGCGAGATCGAAAGCGGCGCCAACGCGTGGATGGTGCAGTTCACCCTCGGCAACGCGCTGGACCTGCACAAGCAGGGCGACTGGAACCTGTTCGCCGGCTACAAGTACATCCAGCCGGACGCCTTGCCGGACGGCTTCAACGATTCCTCGTTCCACCTCGGCGGCACCAACGCCAAGGGCTATTTCCTCGGCGGCAATTACGGTCTGGCGAAGAACGTCTACGCCACCGGCCGCTGGATGAGTACTGAGGCGGTGTACGGCGCGCCGTTCGACATCGACGTCTTGCAGCTTGAGATCAATACGCGCTTCTAAGGCGCCGGGAGTACGGTCATGCACGCACGAGTTTTACTGTTGGGGCTGAGTCTGTTCATCGCGCAGGGGGCCAGTGCCGAAGGCATGGAGGAGCGTCTGCGCACCCAGTTGCGCAGCACCACCCAGCAATTGCAGGCCCTGCAAAGCCAGCAGGCCCAGGCCAGCGCCGCGCAACTGGCGGCGCAGAACGAGGCCAGGGCCGCGCAGGCGCAGATCAAGCAATTGACCGCCGAGCTGGCCAAGGCCAAGGGCGTTGCCGAGCAGTTGGTCGACCAGCAGCAGAACCTGCACAGCCAGGCCCAGGCGCAAGTCGCGGCGAGCAACGAGCAGGTCGGCAAGTTCAAGAAGGCCTACGACGAGTTGCTGGTCATGGCCCGTGCCAAAGAGACAGAACGGTCTAAGCTTCAGGCGCAATTGGCTGAACGTGACACACAAGTGCAGCAATGTTCAGTCAAGAATCAGCAGATGTACGGCGTCGCCAAGCAGATCCTCACCGCCTACGAAAACATCGATGTGGCCGAGGTGATGAAGATCCGCCAGCCCTTTGCGGGCAGCGCCCGAGTCAAGTTCGAGGAACTGGCCCAGGGGTTCGGTGACGAGCTCTACAAGACTCAATTCGACGCGCCGCAAGCCGCGCTCGCGCACTGATTTAAAAGACTGATAAACAAGGAAGAAGTCATGACTCAATTGATCACCCACGTTTCCCCGCAATCGCTGACCGAAGTCCTGCAAGCGGCCGGTTATCGCGTCAACCAGACCGAACAGAACGGCATCGTGCAGTTGCTCAGCGCCAGCCAGGGCATCGGCTATGCCGTGCGTTTCGGCAACCCGGCGGTGGAGGAGGGCAGCTACGTCGATTTCACTTTCAGCTGCGCGCTGCGGGTGCAAGGTGAGTTGCCACAGGGTGTGGCCGAGCAGTGGAACGCCACCCGGCGTTTTGCGCGGTTGTCGTTGCAGGGCGAGTTTCTGGTGATGGAAATGGACGTGGTGGTGGCGGCCGGGGTGAGCAACGATCACCTGCGCGGCAATCTGGAATTGTGGGATCGCCTGCTGCAGGAGTTCATCGTCTACCTGCGTGATTTCAGCCAGGCCGCGCAAACCTCGACGGCCAAGGTCGCTGTCGCCGAGCAAGAGGAAGTCGCGCTGTGAAAAAGCCTGCCATGGTGATCGGCGCCGGAGCAGTGGCGCTGTTGGTGGTAGCCGTCGCGCTGGTGCTGCGACCGGGCACAGGCCCGGTCGCCGCGCAGCAATCGTCGCCTTTGGCGGCGGTTGCTGCGGGTCCGGCAGTGGCGCGGTTGGGCAATCAGCAGGTAACGCCGCAGGAGTTGCAGGCGTTGCTGGCGACCGTCCCGCCGGCAACCCGCGAGCAACTGCGCGGCAACCGTGAAGCACTGGAGCGCTGGTTGCGCACACGTCTGGCGGAGAAGGCTGTGCTGGAGCAGGCTGACGCCCAAGGCTGGGCGCAGCGTCCTGACGTGGTGCGGCAAACCCGAGCGGCCACCGAGCAGATCGTCTTCCGTGATTACCTGCGCTCGGTCAGCGAAGTGCCGTCGGACTACCCGAGTGCGGCCGAGTTGCAACAGGCCTACGACGCCGGCAAGGCCGAATGGCAAACCCCGGCGTTGTACCGGGTGAGCCAGATTTTCCTCGCCGTGAATGACCCGCAGAACCTCGAAGCGGTGCGCAAACAGGCGATGGAGCTGAGCAAAAAGGCTCAGGCCGCGCCGGGGGATTTTGCCGCGCTGGCGAGCCAATATTCGCAGGACCGACTGACCGCCGAGCGCGGCGGTGATACCGGCCTGCAACCGTTGCAGCAACTGGTGCCGCAGGTGCGGGGCGCGGTGGCGCGGCTCAAGGTCGGCGGTGTTTCCGAGCCGCTGCAGAGTGGCGCCGGGTTCCATGTGATCAAACTCACCGAACAGCAACCGGCGCGCACCGCGACCCTCGACGAGCTGCGCGACCAACTGACCCAGGCCTTGCGCGCCCAGCGTCAGGAGCAGATTGCCCAGGCGTATCTGGATGGCATGCTTGACACGGCGACGCTGAGTATTGATGGGGCCGAGCTGAACAAAGTCATGGAAACCAAGCTCTAGAAAACCGGCACACCACAACCCCCTGTAGGAGTGAGCCTGCTCGCGATAGCGGTGTGTCAGCAAAGAGATGTCAGCTGTGCCGACGCTATCGCGAGCAGGCTCACTCCTACAAGGGATCTGCGCAATGTCTAAATACAAAGATCGACAGGGAGTCATCGATGTCATTCACCGAACCCGCAGGACGACAGGGTAGCCCCGATTACCGCTGGGCACAGGACGAGCGCGAGCCGTGGCTGGCGCAAGCCGCGACCATCGATGCCGATGTCGCACAATACTTTCTGGTCAGTGCCCGCTGTGGCTGTTTCATGCAGGCGGCGCGCAGCCTTAACGTGCGTTCGACCTTGCTGCGCAAACAACTGGCGCAACTGGAGCAAGCGCTGCAGCACTCGCTGTTCACCTTTCAGGGCAGCGCTCTGAGCCTGACCCGCGAGGGCCAGCAACTTCAGGCGCAACTGGTGGCGCTGGCCCACGAACGCAAACTGCCGGTGGTCGAGCAGCCGCTGATTCGGTTGGCCGTCGCCGAGTCGATCCTGCATGACATCCTCGGTCGCGACCTGATCGCGCTGTTGCGCCGCAACGCCAGCGTGCGCCTGGAAATCATCGCACTGGACAGCGAACTGTCGTTGCGCGCGGTCAGCGCCGACGTGGTGCTGTGGCTGGCCCATGGCGAAAGCCCAAGCCCGGGCCCGACCTTCGCCACCAGCCAACCGCAAGCCCTGGCGCGCCTGGATTACCTGCCGCACATCGCCAAACGCTATTCCCGCGTCACCGCACGCCCCGCCAGCGCTGACGACCTGAGTGATTTCATGCTGGTGCAATGGCAACACGACAGGCAGATCGACGGCTTCCGGCCGTGGAATGAGCTGGTCGAACAACGTCTGGCCGGCGTGGTGCAGATGCAGTCCTATGAGCTGATGCTGGAAATGATCCGCTGCAGCGCCTGCATCGGTTTGCTGCCGGCGTACATGAGCCGCTTCGATCGCGGGCTGATTGCGCTGCCGGGGCTGTTTACTGAGGCGATGCAGCTACAGGCATGGCTGGCAGTCAACGTTGAATCCCGAGACGTGGCCGAAGTGCAAACGCTGGTCGAACTCATCCAGCACACCTTCAACGAACGCCACGAATGGTTCCAGACCTGACTCCAATCTCCCGGTACCCCCCATTTCCTGTAGGAGCTGCCGCAGGCTGCGATCTTTTGATTTTAAGAAGC
>NZ_CP101655.1:4831856-4990161 GCF_028830055.1 Pseudomonas serboccidentalis | reverse complement strand
AGGCCAATCAGTGCGCCGCTGCACTCACTGCCCAAACCGATACTCCCGCTCCACCCGACACACCCGCGTCTGAAACTTCGAATACCACTGCGCGCGTCCTCGCGCCTGAATCGCCCGGTGCTCGGGATGCTCGCGCCAGGCCAGAATCGCCGCCTCGCTCGCCCAGTACGAAATGGTGATCCCGACCCCGTCCTCGCCCCGGATCGAATCCACGCCGAGAAACCCCGGCTGCTGCACAACCAGCTCCATCATCCGCTCGGATGCCGCCGCGTAGCCGTTGTCACCCTCGGTGCGGGTCGAGGTGAAAATCACCGCGAAGCAAGGCTCGTTCGGCTTCATTGGCGTTGCTCCGCACACGCTTCGACGAACGCCCGCACCAGCGGCGGAACCTGCCCCTTGAGCGCCGCACGTTCCGGCTGAAACAGCGTCGCGACAAAGAACACATGGTCGTTCAATTCGATCGCGCGTAAATCGCCTGCCGAATCATGGCCCACGGCGTGTAGCCGATGGGTCAGTAACTCTCGCTCGAACTGCGGATTCACACCGAAGCGGCAGCGATAGCCTTCGTGAATCTCGGACATTTCGTACGCCTTGGCGATCAACGAGCCTGCGACCAGATGAATGCTGTCCACGGCTTCCACCAACGAACAGGTCAGCGGCGTGAGCACCGCTCGCTGCGAATCGGGTGACGTTTCGCCATGTTCGGCATCGGCCCAGCCCAGCACGTTGCGGGAAAATTCCAGCACCGCATGCTGAAAACCGCCGCAGGTGCCGAGGAAAGGTCGCTGTTGTTCGCGGGCAAAACGAATGGCGCGCAAGGCACCCGCTTCGCTTTTGTAGGGGCTGGCCGGTACGCACCAGAAACCGTCGAAATCGTGCAGGGGTGTATCGATGTGGATTTTCTCGGTGGGCAGCCATTGGAATTGCACATCGCGGCCGCTGTGCTCGGCGATCATGCCGAGGGCAACGGGGATCGCTTGGTGCGCGGTGACTTGGGGGGCGTAATCGCCGATCAGGGCGATGCGGATGGCGCGGTTTTCCATGAGTGTTCTCTGCGCTTGTTGATTGATGGGGCTCACTATAGATTGGCGTTCACGCACTCAATATTGGCGTTTCCCCAAGTGATCAATGCAGTGATGCACTATCGACTCGACTACCCGGATCTGGCGCTGATTCTCGCTCTGGTGCGCGGAGGCTCTCTGGCTCGGGCTTCGCAGTTGCTCAGGGTAGACGTGTCGACGGTGTTTCGCGCCGTGCGTCGTCTGGAGGCGGCGCTGGGTCAGCAACTGTTCGAAAAGAGCCGCGCGGGTTACCTGCCAACCACACTTGCGCAGTCTCTCGCCGAGCAGGCCGAACGCGCCGAGCAGGCGCTGGAAGCAGCGCGGATCGGTGTCGAGCAGGGTGGGGAAGTGGTCAGCGGCACAGTGCGCCTGACCTGTACCGATTCGGTATTGCAGGGCTTGCTGTTGCCGGCGCTGGCGCAGTTCATGCCCAACTACCCGGCGCTGACCATCGAGCTGAGCACCTCCAACGATTTCGCCAACCTCAGTCGACGTGACGCCGACATCGCCTTGCGCCTGACACGTACACCGCCGGAGCATCTGGTCGGACGGCAACTGGCGAAGATTTCCTACCGCGTCTGTGCCAGTACGCGTTATCTGCAAAACGTTGATGCGACGGATCTGGCGGCGCTGACCTGGATTGCCCCGGACGAGTTTCTGCCGGATCACCCGACCGTCGCCTGGCGGCGCCAGCAGTTGCCCGGCGTAACCCCGGGTTATCGCTGCAACAGCATGCTTTCGGTGACTGAGCTGGTGCGTGCGGGACTCGGGGTGGCGGCGTTGCCGGACTTTTTGATCTCCGAAGGGTTGCAGGCTCTCAGCGAACCGTTGCACGGCTACGATACCGCGCTGTGGCTGCTGACCCGCCCGGACTGCCGGGCGTTGCGTTCGGTGGTTACCCTGTTCGATGAACTGGGACGGGCGCTGCGTCTGCCGTGATCAGCGTTGCGGGTTCTGGCAGATGTGCGTATGCAGCTCGCGGGTCAGGCCTTCAATGCGTTCCGTCAGGTCCTTGGTCATTTCAGTGAGGCGGGTGTTCTGCTCCAGCAGTTCGAGCAGTTGTGCGGTGGTCTGCGCGGCCTGCGCCTGGCGCTCGGTGTTGGCCACCGCCAGCGCTTCACGGTGCTGTGCGTCGGCGTCCGATTGCGCCTTGTCCCGCGCGGCTTGCCGGGTTTGTGCCAGCAGAATCAACGGCGCAGCGTAGGCGGCCTGGAGGCTGAACGCCAGGTTCAACAGGATGAACGGGTAGACGTCGAATTGCGTCACGCCCGCCACGTTGAGGCCGATCCACACGGCGACGATCACGGTTTGCGCGCCGAGAAACAGCGGCGTGCCGAAGAACCGTGCGAAGGCCTCGGCACGCAGGGCAAACTTGTCGTTGCCGAACGTGGTGTTGAGGTGGGCGTGGGGGCGATGGAAGCGCAGGTGATCGACGGGGCCGGTGGCGGGGGAGGCAGGTTTTTCGGTGGTCATGATGGGCTCGGCAGGGCTTGGGACTGAAGTCACTATAGTCCTGCCGAGCCCATCATGGCCCTTTCGCGAGCAAGCTCGCTCCCATATTGGAATGCGTTTCCCTGTGGGAGCGTGCTTGCTCGCGAAGGCTGCAACGCGGTCTAACGGCCGGATACATCCATTAGCCCGGCGCCCGCTCATTGGCAAACATGCTCACCGCCTGCACCGCTTCACTGGCGCCATCACGAATCTGCAGAATCACGCTGCCGGCCTGATCGGCCAATTCGACGCCTTGCGCCGCTCGGCCACGGGTGCCTTCCATGCTCTTGATCGCCTGGCGGGTTTCGCTCTGGATCAGACCAATCATGTTGGAAATCTCCGCTGTCGAGCCGCTGGTGCGCGCCGCCAGCTGCCGCACTTCATCCGCCACCACCGCAAACCCGCGGCCCTGATCCCCGGCGCGCGCTGCTTCAATGGCGGCATTGAGTGCCAGCAGATTGGTCTGGTCGGCAATCGCGCGGATGGTGTTGACGATTGTCGTGATCTGCTCCGAGCGTTCGCCAAGCTGTGCGATCAAGGTCGAGGACTGCGCGATGTCGTCTGCGATTTCGCGCATTTCGCTGGCGGCTTGCTGGATCACCTGGGTGCCTTGCTCGGCGACTTTCCGAGTTGCCACGGAAATGTGATAAGCCGCGCTGGCGCTGCGTGCATCCTGCTCGTGCTGTTCGACACGGGCGCTGACGTCCGTGGCGAATTTCACTACTTTGCACAAGCGCCCGGAGGCGTTGTACACCGGGTTGTAGTTGGCCTCCAGCCACACGGTCTGCCCGCGCTTGTCGACGCGCTCGAACTGGCCTTGAAACAACTCACCCTGATTCAGCCGCCGCCAGAAATCCTCGTAGGCACTGCTGTTGACCAACTCCGGCCGGCAGAACAAGCGGTGATGTTTACCCTTGAGCTCCGCGAGCGTGTAACCCATGCGCGTCAGAAAATTCTGGTTGGCCGTGAGAATACCGCCGTCGAGATCGAATTCGATCACTGCCATTGCCCGGTCGATCGCCTGCAGCTTGGCGCTGGCCTCGCTTTCCTGCTGGACCTTGGTCGTCACGTCCAGGGCGTACTTGACCACTTTCACCACACGCCCCGACGCATCCTTGATCGGGTTGTAACTGGCCTCCAGCCAAATTGGCTGGCCCTGGCTGTTGACCCGTTCGAAGGTGCCGGACTGGAACTGGCCGTTTTTCAGGCGCGACCACAGCTCGGTGTATTGCTCGCTGCGACCAAATTCTGCGGGGCAGAAACGCCGATGGGGCTGGCCAATCACCTGTTCAGCGCGGTAGCCCGTGGTTTTGAGGAAATTGTCGTTGGCACTCAGCACCACACCGTCGAGGTCGAACTCGATCACGGCCATGGAGCGGTTGATGGCCTCGAGCAGGCCATTCTGTTGGGAGATGGTGTGTTGAAGGTCGTTGAGGGCGGACTGGTGGCGATTGAAAAACATGTGAGCAGTACCTGGAAGTAGGGAAAGACGAAGTTTGTGTCCCTGTTTCCGCGCTGGCAGAGCAAATGCTGGATGAGCATTTGCCATTGACTGCAAAGTGCCAGCATCCAGGCTGGCGGACTGATCTTATACAAACTATTTTTAGTTGTACAAGAAAATGCGAGTCAGCAGGGTTGCCGGTTTTCAAAGGGTGATTGAGAGGGTGTCGTTGCACCTCGGACGGTTTAGCGCCACGCCCGGATTTATCCCTGAAATACTTTGCAGTATTTTTTTTCAGGGCGACCGTCCGTCGGCTCTTTGTCGGACGTTGTCATTTATTCCAACGGGAATAATCAGCGTCACTTAAGCGTGGCAGGCGCGAAAGAGGGGCGGTTTAGAGCTGGTAACGCGCCAGAAACATCTCCACTGCCGATTCGGCCACGGCTTTTTGGGTTGCCGCGTCCAGTGGTGGCTGGCCCATGGAAATCTGCGGCCAGAAACCGAACGACTTCAACAGCCCTTGCACCTGCTGTGCGGCGAAATCCGCCTCCACAGCTTTTAGCCGGCCATCCGCCTGAGCCGCGCGAATCCACACCGTCAGGCCTTCTTCGCGCTCGCCCATACGCGCCACCATGTCTTGCGCGCGCTCCGGGGAATGGATGGTGGCAGCAATCGCCACCCGAGCCAGACCGAGAAAGTTGTCATCGGCCATCATCTGCAGCTTAGCCAACAACATCTGCTGCAATTGCTCGCGCAGCGGCTGATCCGCGCGATAGGCCACGGCCTGTTCGGCGGTGATGCGTGCCCAGAGTTGATTGAGAATTTCGGCGAACAGCTCTTCCTTGCTGGGGAAGTGGTTGTACACCGTGCGCTTCGACACCCCGGCGGTGGCCGCGATCTTGTCCATGCTGGTGATCTCGAAACCGTTGGCACGGAATTCGGCAATCGCCGCCTGAATAATGGCTTCGCGTTTGCGGTCGGTGAGGCGCTTTGGAGCTGTCATAAGTACGCTTCGGCAGGAAAAAGGTGAAATTGCACTTGGAAGTTTACTTGTCATCACGTTTCATGCAACCTAGAAACTACACCGTCCAGTGTAATGTTGCGTTAATCCGCGCAACCTAAAAAACAGTCGTTCGGCCTATGCGTGCAGCTTTGGCCATTTATCGTCCCACCGTGAAAAACCGCGAATTGCGCGGTTTTTCTGGAGTCATTCAGTCATGGCCAATCCAGAGTTCTCTGCGGATCAAACTTCCACGCCTGAAGCCTCTCGCCAGGATCAAGGGCTGTTTCGTAACCATGCGCCGGTGCAGCGCGAAGGCTTTCGCAAAATGCTGCGAATCATGTGGAACATGATCTTCCACAAACCGCGCAATACGCGTCCGACCGCCGCGATCCCGGTACAACCGCTGACGCAGGAAGACCTGCTGGCAGCGCCTGATCACAGCGTCTACCGTCTCGGTCACTCGACCCTGCTGCTGAAGATGCGTGACAAGTTCTGGATTACCGATCCGGTCTTCGCCGAGCGCGCCTCGCCCGTGCAATGGGCCGGCCCGAAACGCTTCCACCAGCCGCCGATCAGCATCGACCAGTTGCCACCGATCGAAGCGGTGATCCTGTCGCACAACCACTACGACCACCTCGATTACGAAGCGGTGCTGAAACTGGCGGCCAAGACCAACTACTTCCTGACCCCGCTGGGCGTCGGCGACACCCTGATCAAATGGGGCATCGACGCCAGCAAAGTCCGCCAATACGACTGGTGGGAGGGCGCCGAAATCGCCGGCATCCGCTTCGTCGCCACCCCGTCGCAGCACTTCTCCGGCCGTGGCCTGTTCGACGGCAACAGCACGCTGTGGGCCTCGTGGGTGATGATCAACGACGACACGCGGATCTTCTTCAGCGGCGACAGCGGCTACTTCGACGGCTTCAAACGCATCGGCGAGCAGTACGGCCCCTTCGACCTGACCCTGATGGAAACCGGCGCCTACAACGTCGAATGGCCACACGTGCACATGCAACCGGAAGAAACATTGCAGGCCCACATCGACCTCAAAGGCCGTTGGCTATTCCCGATCCACAACGGCACGTTCGACCTGGCGATGCATGCCTGGCATGAACCGTTTGACCGGATTCTGGCACTGGCTTGGGAACGCAGCGTTTTGATTACCACGCCGCAGATGGGCGAGGCGTTTAATTTGGCCCAGCCCAAGCGTGGACAGACGTGGTGGCTTAATTTGGAACATGAAGTGTCGGAAAATTCCTCTACTGCCTGTAGCGGCTACAAGTCAGGATGACTTTTCCTACCATTTGAGGGGTATGGGGCTGACAGCTGTTTCCTTCGTTCTCGGTAGGCTTGGTCGCGAGTGAATGACTCACTCGTGACTAGCCTAAACAAGGACGATAAATATGAAGTACCGCATTAAACAACGAGCGAATTTGCTGGCCCGAGCCATTGTGATTGCGCTGGTGGCGCCAAACATTGCTGGCGCAGCCGATGCGCTTGAATACACGAGTGCCAGTGAACTCAGCAGAATGATGACCAGCAACGAACTGACCGCGGTCACGCTGGTCGAGCATTTGACGGCTCGTATTGCGATGCTGGACAAGCAAGGGCCATCCCTTAACGCAATCATTGAGCTGAACCCTGATGCGATCGAAATCGCGACGGCTCTGGACAGGGAGCGCGCTTCAGGCCAGATCCGCGGTCCGCTGCACGGCATTCCTGTCTTGCTCAAGGACAACGTCGATACGGCTGACAAGATGCAAACCAGCGCTGGCTCTCTGGCCATGGTGGGGCAGTCAGCGGCGAAAGATGCGTTTATCGTTAAACAACTGCGCGCAGCCGGTGCAATCGTGTTGGGCAAAACCAACATGAGCGAATGGGCCAATGTGCGTGACATGACGCTGCCCCATGGCTGGAGCGGACGTGGCGGCCAAAGTAAAAATCCTCATGTGCTGAGCGCCGGGGTCTGTGGCTCCAGCGCGGGGTCGGCGGTTGCCGTTGCGGCGGGTTTTGCGCCACTCACGATCGGTACCGAAACCAACGGCTCGATTACATGCCCGGCAACGGCCAATGGTGTGGTGGGTGTCAAACCGACGCTAGGATTGTTCAGCCGATCGGGCGTGGTGCCCATTACTCGTCTGCAAGATACACCCGGTACGTTAACCCGCACGGTGATGGACGCCGCGCTGATGTTCAACGCGCTTCAAGGTGTCGATGTTGCCGATGCCGCCACCACAGACGCGCCTGCCGGTATCGATTACACCGCATTACTTGCCAGGGATGCCTTGAACGGCAAGCGCATTGGATACCCTGTCGCCTACGCGGGAACCTACGGCGTGCCGCTGACCCCCAGCTTTGAATTCCTGATGGCAATGGCCAACATGCAGGAGCAGGGTGCGACCCTGGTTCCGTTGACGATTCGCATGCCCGACATGGATGGCTACTTTGACGCACTGATGGGCGGCATGAAGCATGAACTGCCGGAATACTTCGCCAGCCGCACTGGCTTGCCTGTTCAGTCGTTGCAGTCGTTGATTGAATTCAACCGGATTAATCCCGGCCATGAAGGCTACGGCCAGGCAATGCTTGAAGCGATAGAGGCTTCGACCACGACAGCGCAGGAAGCGGCCGCGATCATCGAAACCCTCCGCGCAAATTTCAAAGAGGCCATCGACGAACAACTGCGTGAACACAATCTCGACGCGCTGGTTTCCGAGGACGACGGCTATTCGCAGTTTTCTGCCGCCGTCGCGGGTTATCCAGCGATCACCTTGCCATCGGGCATGAGGGCTGACGGCATGCCGACCTCGGTTTTCTTTTTCGGCACACGCTGGAGCGATCCGCAATTGCTGGCCATGGCTTACAGCTATGAGCAAGAATCGGCCGAGCTCAAGCACCCGGCATTCAAATAACGCTACTGCCATAGAACGGCGTCGCTCCCACGGGCGATGCCGTTCTGTCAAACGCGTGATGATTCAATCGGCCATCGCGAAATCTTCGCGATCCACCCGGTGTGGCGTGACCCCTTGCACATTCATGCCACGCCCCGGCGCAAACCCCGGAAAAAACACCAGCCCTTGCGCCTCAAGCCGATAAGCCAACGCCAACCGCGCCGCATCCGTCACCTCTTGCTGCGCCTCGAAGCGTTGGATGTCGTCTACCGCCACCTCCGCCTCGCGTGACAGCTGTTCCACGCTCCAGCCAAGCATCGCTCGGGCCTGGACGCAGTGCGTCGGGGTGAACTGGAAAAGGGCAATGCGTTCAAGGATGTGGTTCATCGCAAGAGAGGCCATGGTGTGCTCCGGGCTCAAGAGTGCTGATTGAAAATGTACTGTGTTTTTGTACAGTTGTTTTCGGCCGGGATCAAACGCATTTTTTGATTTGCCCTAGTTCGCCGCCTCCAACCAGACGGACGGTGCCTGTCCGAGGATGCGCCGGAACATCGTCGAGAACGCCGCGGGGCTCTCATAACCGAAGTCCAGGGCGATCCGCGTCACCGCTTCACCGGCCGCCAGCCGTGCCAGTGCCAGCACCACGCAGGCCTGTTGCCGCCATTGGCTGAAGCTCAGCCCCGTTTGCTGGCGAAACAGTCTGTTGAAGGTGCGCAAGCTTATGTGCAACTGCTCGGCCCAGTGTTGCGGCGACTGATGGGCGTTGGGTTGATGCAGAAATCTCTGACACAAAGCCAGGAGCTTTCCGTCAGTCGGCAGTGGAATGTGCAAGGGCAGGGGCACACTGCCCGCCAGTTCATGCAGCAACAGCTCGATCAGCACACCGTCGCGTCCGTCGAGGTCATAGGCCTGCGGCACTTCCACAGCCTCCATCAACAAGTGCCGCATCAACGGCGAAACGCTGATCACCTGGCAGCGCTGCCCCAAGTCCACCGCCCCCGGCTCGATGTACAAGCTGCGCGTGCTCACCCCCAGCATCAACACCTCATGCGCCACCCCCGGCGGAATCCACACCGCCCGTTGCGGCGGCACCACCCAGTTGCCGTCATGCGTGCGGACCTGCATCACTCCGGTCGCGCCGTACAACAGTTGCGCCCGCCGATGCGTATGAAATGGCAACAGATGGCCGTGGGAATAATCCGTACCGATCGCCACCACCGGGCGTGGCGTGTCATCCAGCAGATTGATCGAAACATTGCGCATCGAGCGTTTTCCGGTAGTTGGCGTAAACGCAAACATTATTGGCTGAGTTGCTGAAGCAGGCCAAGTCGCGCCGCTCTATCGTCGACTGCTCCCCATCACCGGAAGACGTGCCATGTTTTACCTATTACTGACCCTATTCGGCTGCCTGACCGGCATCACCGCCGTGCTCTTCGGCTTCGGCGGCGGCTTCGTCGTCGTGCCGCTGCTCTACCGCCTGCTCACCGCCAGCCACGGCGCCGACGACCCCATCGGCCAATCGGCAATGCACATCGCTGTCGCCACCTCGACCTGCGTAATGATCGTCAACGCCCTGATCGCCACCGACAAACACCGCCGCGCCGGCAACCTGATCCGCCATTACCTATGGCCACTCGGAGGCTTCATCGCCCTCGGCGCGATCATTGGCGCGATAGCCGCGGTGTGGGTCAGTGGCGACGTCATTCGCTACGCCTTCATCACCTACCTCGGCGTGACTATCATCGACTGCCTGCTCAGACGCGGCTTTCTCACTCGCACCGAAGGCGTCATCCCACGCCGACTCAGCAGTACAGAAACGTATGGCGGCGGTGTAGGCATCGGCGCCATCGCCACGTTCCTCGGCGTAGGAGGAAGCGTCATGACCGTGCCGCTCCTGCGCCGGTGCGGGTTGAGCATGTCGCAAGCCACGTCCATGGCTAACCCATTGAGCGTGCCGGTGGCAGTGGCCGGAACGTTGACCTACATGGCACTGGCCGGTTTCAGCGAAACGGATCTGGGCGCGTGGTTTGTCGGTTATGTGGATCTGCTGGCGTTTGCGGTGCTGACGCTGGGGTCGTTGCTGGGGATTCGAATGGCCACGCCGTGGATCGGGCGGATTCCGGATCGGGTGCATGCGTGGGTGTACATCGCGCTGCTGATCATCGTGATGCTAGGCATGCTGCTCAAGTAGAGCCTCGATTCCTGCGCGCATCCTCTGCATACTCCGCAGCCTCATTCATTCAGGGATCGATCCATGTTCAAGGGACTGTCACGTCTGGCGCCATACGCTGCGGCGCTGTTCACACTGATTGCCACTGCCCAAGCTGAAGACGGCCGGCGCGTGTTCACCGGTACGCTGGGCAAGATGCCGATTGTGGTTGAGCTCAACACCACGCAGCAGGACGAAGTCACCGGTCGCTACTTCTATGAGAAGTATCACCGCGACCTGGAACTTAGCGGTTCGCTGCAAGACAGCACGTTGAGCCTGGTTGAAGGCAACAACCGCTATGGCGACGACAAACCGCTGCCGACTCTGAAGCTGGAAGAGACTGCCAATGGCTGGCAGGGCGAATGGCAAAGTCCGCAGGGAAAGAAACTGCCGGTTAAACTCGCCGAGGCCAAACTTCCCGCGCCAACATCAGCAACTTTGCCGTTCATTGCCGCGCTGCCAAACGGCGAGCCTTACGAGTATCTGCGCCTGCAGGGACTCAAACTGAAACCGGCGAAGAAAGAAAACTTCATGGGCTACGACCTGCAATGGTGGACGGAGCCTGAGACAAAGATCTCACTGTTCAGCGTGGAGTCCGGATTGTCGAAAGATGATCAGCAGCGGGTAAACCAGCAGTTGCTCGGGCGACTCTGGAATGAAGTCATCAGTTACCATAGCTGCCAGTTGCGGGGTGGAGAAAACGTCGAATTCATGCAGCAGGCAGAGCCGAAAATGATCTCGCCAGCCGTGGTCAGCCTGAACATCTCCACCAGCTATTACTGCGGCGGCGCGCATCCGGATTTCGGTGATTCCCCGCTCAACATCGACGTGAAAACCGGTCACCCACTGTCGCTTGAAGATGTGTTGTGGGTCGGTGAAGGCAAACCATTGCTACACGCCGAGCGCGACAGCCTTGGCGACAAACCGCTGAGCGAGGCCGAAAGTGACGCGCGTTATCGGTATGTCAGCAAAGAGCTGGTGCCTTGGGTCATCAAGCAATTCACCGCCCTGTACCCCACGGAAATGAAGAAACCGGCGCAAGATGACGACTGTGATTTCACAGATGAAAGCATCTGGGGAACTTCACCGTGGTACTTCACTGATAAGGGCCTGTACCTGGGTGCTTACTTCGCTCGCGTACAACGCTCTTGCGACAGGCCCGACTGGTCGGTCCTGCCGTACGCCGTCGTCAAACAACACCCGGGCGCGGTCGAACTTCAACTGCCCAAAGACTAACCGTCACGCCAACCCCGGCGCCTCTCGCACAATGAAGTGATCCAGGTTCTCGATGTTGGCACTGAACACCCCGAACGTCTGTTCGGGGTTCTTCTTGCTCGGCACCTGCTTCAACTCCGGCGTCACGCCATAGAAGAAACAGAACAACTCCTTATCGCTGTCGATCGCGTGCTTGATCTCTTCCAGAAACGCCTTGCGCTTGCGGTAGTTGTCGATCAACTTCTTGCTCAAGTAAACGTTCACCGAATACGGCTTCTTCTTCGCCTCATCCGCCTGCTTGAACCAGACCTTCTGCTCGAAATCGATGCGAAAACTCTGGGTGTAATCCTTGATCTCCTTGATCTTGCCCCAGTAAATCAGCCCCTTGTTGTCCGTCAGATACTCAATCTTCTTGAAGAACGACCCATAAGGCGCCGTGTGCTCACCGATCTTCAACGGCATGCGCTTGAGCAACTCCTTGTCGGCGAAGTTAGACACAAAACACTCCACCGGATGCGCAAACACACTGGTCTTGTCCGGCGCCGTCTCACGCCCCGGCGACTCTTTCGAACTCACCTGCGCCACCCGCACCGGATCATCCCGCAACACATCCGCCACCCCCGCGGGCGCAGCAGGCTTGCGCACATACTCACGCCGCGTCAGCAACAGCTCTGATGGGAAATGTTCCTCACGACCGTCATCCACGTCGCCATCCGCCGTCTCAACGCCAGACGCCGACGCCTTCAAACTCACATACGGACAACCCACCACATGTTGCGTCGTGGGCAGATTCTTGAAGTGCGGCGTGCGCACGTAATTCACGTTCTTGGCGTTGAAGGTGCCCAGTTCATTCGACGCATCAAACGCCAAACGACAGGCATCGTTGGGGCACTGGAAGTGCTCTTTCGCCGAGTCAAACGCCACCGTCTCATCGAAATTGAGATCGCGAACGTCATAGATCGACAACTTGTCGTCGAGGCTGAGGCAGTAGGCGAGATCGAATTTCATGGCAGGGCTCGGATCCTTGAGTGGGGGGAGGGGTATTAATAGCGGGAGGCGGCGCGGCTTGCACTGATTGTTTTCAGGATGATGCAAAACCTGTAGGAGCCAGCCTGCTGGCGATTCCAGGCATCAACCAGATTTCAATCCTCACCCCAACATCGCAGGCCACACATCCCCCTGTGGTGAGGGAGCTTGCTCCCGCTGGGCTGCGGAGCAGCCCCAACGCCGGCGAACGCGCGACCGGTTTGTTCTGCTCACCGGTGTCAGAACCATCGTTTACACATTGCAATTGAGCTGGATTTTATAAGCAGGGTTATAAATTCCCTTCCCCAGCAGTTTTTCCAAAGCTCCAAGCTGTTCGTGCGAGAGATCGTATCCCTCCCATCCTTCCTGTTCTGCCGTCCATCCCATGATGGTTTTTATAGACTGATCCGATGCATTTGGGAGTTTCTCTT
This sequence comes from Pseudomonas serboccidentalis, assembly GCF_028830055.1. NCBI lineage: Bacteria > Pseudomonadati > Pseudomonadota > Gammaproteobacteria > Pseudomonadales > Pseudomonadaceae > Pseudomonas > Pseudomonas serboccidentalis. The sequence continues at coordinate 4,977,393 of NZ_CP101655.1, read as the reverse complement.
CAGATGCCATGAAACCGCTGTCTTTATCAAATGCCTCGATTAGATAGATCATGGATCTACTGTCCTCGTGCCGTCGCTGGGTGTCCTGAACTTTAATCCCCGTAGCTAGCCAGTTGGTAATCGTATTGAGGATCGTAGAAGGATCTTCCGGTTAACGTTTCCAATTGTGCTAGCTGCTGAAAATCAAGATCGTAACCGTAGAGTTCGTCTTCTGCGTCATTCCATTTCATGATGACTCGCAGCTGCTCGATATTCTCCGCCGAGATAGGCACTTCGAAGATCAGAGCTTCGGTGGATCGATCAAACGCATAAATAACGTGAGTCATGGTTCTATCCTTCTCTTTGAATCGGCCGGTTTGTTCTGCTCACCAGTGTCAGCATCGAATTCGCCCAGATGCCGACCGCGTTTGTCGTACATCTCTACAGCACCATGTTGATAATCCCATTCCAGAATCAGCCCATCCTTGGTTTTCCAACGCATACGAGTACCTCGTCCTTTGACCCTGGTCTTCTGTTTTGCTGGTGTTGCGTCGGGAAACGCACTTAATCCTTTGGGTGCCGGATGATATTTGTGATCAGAAACACTCACCACAATATAAACCGGCCTGACCCCCGAACTCTCCGGAAACACCAGAATGAAGTCCTTGTACTCCGGTGGATAAACCGGATTCACAAGGATGTCGTTCACCGCTTTTGTTGGCGGGTAAACCCAGATGTGCGGGGCCTGCGGGGCGGCTTCCAGAGCAGGAATGCCGAGGATGTCGGAGCCGTCTACGGCGGGTGTCCAGATCAGCTCGACACCTTCACCCAGATTCGCGACGTACCGGCTGTCGCGGGTTTCCAGCTTCACGACATCGACCATTTCCCAGTCGCGATTCTTGCCGGTGTAGAAGGCATAACCTTTGAGCGCGCCGTCGGTTTGTTGCTCGATGCGCAGGCGAACACGGGTGCGGGCCTGCTTGAGGGCGCGCAATTGTTCCTCGGTGTAGAGAGCGCTGTCACCCAGGCTGGGCGTCCAGAGCAAAGCGACCATGCCGGTCATGAGTGCTGCACCGGTAGCGCCGATGGCGGCTCCAAGACCTATTGCTGGCGTGGCGAGTGACGGGCTGCTAAGAGCAAGGCGCCCGAGGCCAAGTGAAACGGTATTGCCGCTGATGGTTTGCAGATTCAGCAGCCCGGCATCATCGGCCCCACGGGTACCGAGCAAGGCGAATTCGCCGTAATCCCTCAGGCTGTCGGTCGGCACCATCCCGGAGGGATTCGAGTAATCAATGATCGCGTCCGGCAGCTTGCAAGACTTCGCGAACACGCATCCGGCCCGAACCGCGTCGTCTTTATTGGCTGCGACCTGCCGGCTGCGCTCAAACGCATCCTGCCGGACCAGCATGGCCTCATAAGCGTTCTGCGTGGCTTCGCGCTCGGCCAGTTCGGTCGCGTTCATGAACCGGTAGGTGACGTGATGCCCGTCACCTGAAGGTGGGTTCCTGACCCGGGGAATATCCTTTTTGCCAGCCACTGATCATCCTTTCGTTCATTTATCGCTCGCACTGGAAAGAAGCCGGGCGACGTTAACGAAGGTGATGCATTGAGGCTGTAGGACGGGTCTGGGATGAGATTGGGAATTGTCGCTGTTTGATTTGGGTGTCAGTGCGAAGTCTGTGGGGCGGTGGGCGTCGTCCCCCCCCAAGCATTTTGAGCCACAAAAAATCCGCTACTTGAACCTCAAACAGCGGATCTTTAAACCATCAGCAACCACGCAACAATCGCGAAGCCTTACGCCACCAGGACTCCTGCCGATTGAACGGATCTTCCGCCAGCAAACAAGGCATATCCCGCAACCGAATCCACGGCTCGTCCTGCCAGTGCAACGTGCTCAGCGACATCTGCGGCCAACTCAAGACACTCAATATCGGACGCTCAACCGAGCGCGCCGGACGAGCATCACGCAGCGTAGGCACGACCTGATGCGTCAGCCACTCACGAAGCTGCCGGTACTCAGGACAGTAGTGATAGATCAGCAGTGCATACACACCAGACTCACTCACCATCATGTGTTCCTCAGCCTCGCCATAGGTCTCCACGCGCATCATCTGCCGCTGATCAGCGTCGAGTTTGCGCAACTGGCGCTCATCAAGATGTTTGCCCATCAACCGGCCCAGTTCATGGACACAGAACCACGCTTGGTTCTCGACCAGAAGGGCATGCAGGTGGGTTTTGTTGCGGGTGAAACGAGTCGGGAGAAGTGGTTCAGACATGGCATGCCTCCAGATCTGGAAGCACGGGATTCGAACTGCGAGTACAGCGATTCACCTTCATCATGAAGGTTTGATATTCAGGCATTTCCATTTACCTCTGGCTGCTTTCTTAGGGCATTCGTTAGGGTGTCGGGAGCTAAGAAACCCACCAGAGACGGGCCGGACATATTCCCCTTTCGGGTCTTGTATTCGCCCACTCCCGACATAACGGGATTTTTCGCAGGCGTAAAGAAACCGCAGACGAAAAAAAGCCGCATGACTGTCGGGTGCGGAAAACCGCTCTGGTTTGTAGAGTTTCTTAGGCTCGGAGCTGAGGGTAGGGGCATCAGGGATGGTCGTCAACCAGCGACTTTTCCTACTGGTCATGAGGCGAAAGGAAACCTGGACAAAGACGCAGAGTAAATTATGCTGTGTTTATATCCAGTATATGATCGCCATCGAATCCCAGTTCCCACATCCGTGTAGCCATGACTCATCTCACGGAATCCAGGAAATTTCATTTACTTTGAAGTTTTGCGGGCTAGAATGGTGACCATTCGTCACAGCTTTGACCCAGAGGAATTTCGGGCTCATGAATCTTTTTGAAACACCGTCTTTAGAATCCTTGAGCGAAACAACCTCGGGTTCGTACGAGCCTGATACCCATCCCGTGACTGACCTGGCGCTGCTGCACAAGCTCTTGGAGATCTACGACCAAGGGCAACTGGCCGAAATTCTCAACGACGTAAGCCCGAGTCATTGGTGCCGTGAAACCATCAATCGCTGGATCAAGGGAAAGGCCTCGCCGAAGCTCTCTCACATTGAGTTCACTCGTCTGAAGGATCTGCTGCCCAAGCGCTTGAACCACAAACCTTCATTCACCTTTATTGATCTCTTTGCCGGCATTGGCGGTATCAGGAAAGGGTTTGAGGCTATCGGTGGCGAGTGCTTGTTCACATCCGAATGGAACAAGTACGCCGTTAAAACGTACAAGGCGAACCACTACTGCGATCCTGCTCGTCATCGCTTCAATCTCGATATCCGCTCGGTCACGCTTTCAGACAAGCCCGAAATCAGTGACGAGGAAGCCTACAAGAACATTGATCGCGAAATTCCTGACCACGATGTTCTGCTGGCAGGTTTCCCATGCCAGCCGTTTTCTCTTGCAGGTGTATCCAAGAAGAATTCCCTGGGGCGTAAGCACGGTTTCGAATGCGAGACCCAAGGCACTCTGTTTTTCGACGTGGCGCGCATTATTGCCGCGAAACGCCCGGCCGCATTCTTGCTCGAAAACGTAAAAAACCTGAAAAGCCATGACAAGGGCAATACGTTCCGGATCATTTGCGAAGCGTTGGATGAATTGGGCTATGAGGTTGCAGATGTAAATGCGCCGAAAGGTTCGGATCCTAAAGTCATCGATGCCAGACACTTCGTGCCACAGCATCGTGAACGAATCGTACTGGTCGGTTTCCGACGCGACTTGAATGTTCACCAAGGATTCACACTGAGCGAAATCAGCAAGCTCATACCAAAGCAGCGACCTAGTTTCGGTGATCTGCTTGATAAGGAAGTGGACGAAAAATACATCCTTACTCCGAAGCTTTGGGATTACCTCTACCGGTATGCAGAGAAGCATCGTGAGAAAGGCAATGGTTTTGGCTTTGGCCTGACTCGTCCAAACGATGTTGCTCGTACACTCTCGGCTAGATATCACAAGGATGGTTCGGAAATCCTGGTTGACCGTGGGTTTGTCGATACCTTGGACTTCAACAGTGAATTGAATCAGCTCAATCGGCCACGTCGACTGACCCCTCATGAGTGCTCCCGCCTGATGGGTTTTGACAAGCCAGGGGAAAGCAAATTTGTGATTCCTGTCTCCGATACCCAAGCGTATCGCCAGTTTGGTAACTCCGTGGCGGTTCCTGTTTTTGAGGCTGTGGCTCGGTTGATGAAGGATCGCATTTTGGCAGCGAAGGAAAAAACTGCTGACAAGGAGCGCCCCCAGCTGGAATTCGCTCTCCCTGAATAATGCGCTGCCTTCGCTCTTGAGTGGTTGATGTGTAAAAGCCCTGACGCCCAATGCAGGGCTTTGCGTCATCAGCTTATCCCTATCTTGAGGCTTCTCTCAGAAAGGCAATTCTGCGAACCTGTCAGGGATTTCCACTCCTTAATTGTTCAGCGGCCTTACCCATGACAAGCCTTTCCCAATGGATTGAAGACAAGAATCAAGATGAATGGTGGATATTCATCAAGCGGCTTTCAGCCAACGACACAGGCCTGACGGGGGGCAACGGGGTAGGTATCTATGTGCCCAAAGCTGTTGTCGCGAAAGCGCTCCCGTCCATTTCAAGCACCTGTTGTCTCAATCCTGATTGCAGTCTGACTGCACGAATCACTTCACATGGTCTTCCAGAGCAAACGCTGAGGGGCATCTACTACAACAATCGTCATTTCGAAGGTTCTGGGTCTCGCAACGAACATCGTTTGACAAGATGGAATACAGATTTTAGAAACAGCCCTGCACAGGATCCCGAGAATACTGGAGCATTAGCGATTTTTGCTTTTCATGTGCCTCATTTGGGGCGAGATTCCGATTTTTTGGATATCTGGATCTGTAAAGGGTTGGAAGAGGAAGAGTTTGTCGAGAGCAAAATTGGCGAAGTAATTCCCGGCAGCTCGCTTTTTGAAAGAGGTGACCGGTTGTTTGCCGGCTTCGCTGCTGGTTTGGATAAAGAGCCTAGCCATGTTGCGATTCCTCCAGTTTGGGAAGACCGATTCCCAACTGGTGAAGAGATTATTGCCTACCTTCCCACGGTTTTTCGTTTCGGCAAGACAATGCCCGATGATCTCATCATCGAGCGGCGTGACAACGAGTACAAACTGTTCCGCCAGATTGAAGAACTTCATATTCTGCACCGAGTTCAACAGGGATTCAGTTCCGTTGACGAATTTATGCAGGCGGCGAACTCGGTCAGCAATCGGCGTAAATCGAGATCTGGAAGATCTTTAGAGATACATCTCGAGCATCTATTTCGGCAGTTCGGACTTGAGCAATTTAGTTCCCAATGCAGAACTGAAGGGAACAAGCGGCCTGATTTTATCTTCCCTTCATGTGCTGACTATCATGACCCAGCGTACCCTGAGGAGAATCTGCGCATGCTGGCAGTCAAGACAACCTGCAAAGACCGCTGGCGTCAGGTTTTAAATGAAGCCAAAAGGGTGGAACAGATTCACCTTTTTACGCTTCAAGAGGGCGTTTCTCCTCATCAATTCGCAGAAATGAAAGATGAGAATGTGAAACTAGTAGTTCCTAAACCACTGCATACGAAATACCCGGATGAAGTGCGCGGGCAGCTTATGACGCTGAATGACTTTATTGTGGAAGCCAAAGATATACGCTGACATCCGTAACATGGACACCTTCGAGGCGGGGCTAGGGATATTCGTTCCACCCCTCTCCTCGATGCATAGCCGAGGTGTTTAGCTCTGTAGGCTGCGCGTTTAATCTTGCTTGGCAACGAGATTTTTAGGTGGAATTGGTGTGGACATAGTTGACTCGGTAACTCGCTCCAGAATGATGTCCGGCATTCGCGGAAAAAATACTGCCCCGGAAATGTTGGTCAGAAGGTTCCTGCATGCGCGAGGCTATCGATATCGGATCCATCGAAAAGACCTTCCTGGAAAGCCAGATCTTGTTCTTCCTCGTCTCAAAGTCTGCATTTTCGTCCATGGTTGCTTCTGGCATCGTCATCCGGGTTGCGCCTACGCAACTTCTCCGAAAACACGCCATGAATTCTGGCAAGAAAAATTCCAGAAGAATGTAATCAGAGATTTAGCCAATATCGAGGCTCTTGAATCTGCCGGCTGGCATGTTTTGATAGTTTGGGAGTGTTGTCTTAAGAATGACCCCGATACTTTGGAGGGGCTAGCTGAGAAATTGCGCGTGATCGCTTCAAACCAGTCAGCTTAATGATGGTGTGGGCAGAGAGTGTTGGGTGAGTTCGAGAGTAAATGCTTATTCTGCAGAAAGAAATCGGCTCTTCCTTGAGCCGATGCGATTAGCCCTTGGGAGGGAACGGGTCATCGCCGTAGGTGTTGCGCTCTCGAATTTGCCCATTCTGTCCGTGAATGAACATTTCGCTGCCCTGGTTCTTCGCGATTTCGCGCGCGAGATGAATAGCCTCTGCTTGCGTGTTCACAACTTTTGTAGCCTTCGAGTTGCCCGCGCCTTTCACGGCCCAGTCGTCTCCATGTGGTACTACATGCTGATTTTTCTTGGACATGATAAGAATCCTATCAATGTGGATGTCTGAGCTTTGGCAAAATTGCCTAGCTTGCCGATTTACTATGGAAATAGATTTCGTACGAAACCCAATTTCCGACGATCAGCCGTTGACACCGCTCAAAGGTCGTCCATAATCACGCCCCGCATTTCCCAAATGCTTTCGTGATTGTAGGTTCCCCCGATTACGGCCCGTACAAGTGGGCTTTGTTCACCAGTACGGTCAAGACTCACAGCATCCGCGGCAACGGTTGCTGTGAGTTCCTTGTTTTTACCCCCCCACATCTTTTTCGCAATCTCTTGAAAGCAGACACAGGGGCTACTTGTAGCTATTTCTGTACTTAATACTGAGCGGTTAGCAGCTGTCCGCGAGATACGTCAAACTGAAGCCGCTAGTCGTAATGACAGTGGCTTCGTTCTGACCTAGTTCAAATTCACAAAAAACACGAAGGGCTAACAGCCTCGTCGATGTTTCAGGCCGCTCACTCAGAAATCAATCCCAGCTCAACGCCCCACCAGTCTGATACTCAATCACTCTCGTCTCAAAGAAATTCTTCTCTTTCTTCAAGTCCATAATCTCGCTCATCCAAGGGAACGGGTTAGTCGTCCCTGGATACTCTTCCTTCAAACCGATCTGCGACAAACGACGGTTAGCGATGAACTTCAGGTAGTCCTCCATCATCGCCGCGTTCATGCCCAGTACGCCGCGAGGCATGGTGTCACGCGCGTATTCGATCTCCAGCTGCGTACCCTGCAGAATCATCTGGGTCGCTTCTTCCTTCATTTCGGCATCCCACAGGTGTGGGTTTTCGATTTTGATCTGGTTGATCACGTCGATGCCGAAGTTCAGGTGCATGGATTCGTCGCGCAGGATGTATTGGAACTGCTCGGCGACGCCGGTCATTTTGTTGCGGCGGCCCATGGAGAGGATTTGGGTGAAGCCGCAGTAGAAGAAGATGCCTTCCAGCACGCAGTAGTAGGCGATCAGGTTGCGCAGCAGCTCTTTGTCGGTTTCCGAGGTGCCGGTTTCGAACTTCGGATCGGAGATCGAACGGGTGTACTTCAGGCCCCAGGCTGCCTTTTTGGCGACCGACGGGATCTCGTGGTACATGTTGAAGATCTCGCCTTCATCCATGGCCAGCGATTCGATGCAGTACTGGTAGGCGTGGGTGTGGATCGCTTCTTCGAAAGCCTGGCGCAGGATGTACTGGCGGCATTCCGGGTTGGTGATCAGGCGGTACACGGCCAGGACCAGGTTGTTGGCAACCAGGGAGTCGGCGGTGGAGAAGAAGCCGAGGTTGCGCATCACGATGCGGCGCTCGTCGTCGGTCAGGCCTTCCGGGTTTTTCCAGAGGGCGATGTCGGCGGTCATGTTGACTTCTTGCGGCATCCAGTGGTTTGCGCAACCGTCCAGGTATTTCTGCCAGGCCCAGTCGTACTTGAATGGCACGAGCTGGTTGAGGTCGGCGCGGCAGTTGATCATGCGCTTTTCGTCAACGGCGACACGAGCGGAGGCGCCTTCGAGTTCGGCGAGGCCTTCGGCGACGTCGAGGGAGTTCAGTGCAGCCTTGGCGCGGGCCACGGCGGCCGAGTCGTCGGCGGTCACGGCGCGGGCTTCGAGCGCGGCGGCGCCGCCGGCGTTGTCGAGGCGGTCCATATTGGCTTCAGAAGCGTGGCCGGCGTTGGCGCCTTTCACTGCTGCTACTTCACTGTCTTCTTTGTCGAATTCGTCCCAGCTCAGCATGACGTGTCGTCTCCTGCGTGAGGGCCTGTCGCCCCGTGTGAAACCTGATGGTTGGGTGGTTCACACGGTCGTACAGACCGCGTTGGATCTTAAGGAATCGTTTTTTGCAGCAGCTAAGGCAGGCAATAAAACAGAATTTTGTACGGGTTTCCGAGAGCCTCTGACGGGCACAGATCAGCGTTGACGCTGCTGCGGGGCTTCAGAATGGCTTTGATCCCTGTAAGGGAATATTGCTGACCCGATTAGGGCGGCATTATAGGGAAAAAAACACGGCTGTGCTGAGGCGAATCCGCGCATGGAGCGGTCGAGGAGGGTGGTTTTTCGATGAGAGTGCGGGTTTACAGGGCTTTGCCGGGGATAGATTTTTTTTCGTAAAAATCTCGCCGTTGTGGATTTGCTCAAAAAACGAACAAAAAAATACGCTTTTCACTACATCTAGTGTTTTGCAAGCATTTTTGACGACTCCAGACACAACTGAGCCCGACCGAAGCCGGGCTGGAATCGACCCTCAATGACGCGCTGAGAGATCCAATTCGGTGCAGTCTTGATCAGCCATTGGAGCAGCCGTTGCCCATCACGCTGTAGCGCAGGATGTGACGCTGGCCTTTGGAGTCGTCGTACTCCATTTTCATCGGTACCACTTCGCAGACATTCGGAACTTCGCTCATCGATACAACTTTGGCGATGTCCAGGTGAGTGGAGTAAGTGTATTCCTCGATCACCGGTTGTTGCTGTGCGACATCAGTCGGGACCTCGTCTGCCATGGCGGTTGCGCACAGACTGCTGAGGGCCAGAACCAATAAAGCTTTCATTTCAGATTTACCTTCTTGAGGTCGAGTGGGGTCACGCAACCTTTTTAGGGTTGCGTGTGGAACTTCATCGTTTGCACTTATTACTTGAGAGCTGGATTAACGGCCTTCGTGGGGGCTGTAACGTTGTTAATCGGTTTGCCTTGTCGGCGAGGTGGATTTTAGGGAGGTGGGGTGAGGGTAAACAGGTGGGGTTTTGATAAACACTTTTGGCAGATTTGGTAACAATCCCCGCAAAACACCGCGCAACCCTTGTAGGAGCTGCCGAAGGCTGCGATCTTTCGCCTTTGATTTTGCCAAGCAAGATCAAAAGATCGCAGCCTGCGGCAGCTCCTACAACCATCGTCGAATGGTTCTATGGGGCCGGCCCGGCTACAACGGAGTCATACAAAAACAACTATTCCACCGAGGTAAGAAAGATGAGTGCGGCTTCTCTGTATCCCGTTCGTCCCGAGGTTCTGGCCAATACGCTGACTGACGAGGCGACCTACAAAGCCATGTACCAGCAGTCGGTCGTCAACCCTGACGGCTTCTGGCGCGAGCAAGCCAAGCGCCTCGACTGGATCAAGCCTTTCACCACGGTGAAGCAGACGTCCTTCGATGATCACCATGTCGATATCAAATGGTTCGCCGACGGCACCCTGAACGTTTCCTACAACTGCCTCGACCGTCATCTGGCCGAGCGCGGCGATCAGATCGCAATCATCTGGGAAGGCGACGATCCTTCCGAAAGCCGCAACATCACCTACCGCGAACTGCACGAACAAGTCTGCAAGCTGGCCAACGCCCTGCGTGGTCAGGACGTACACCGCGGCGACGTGGTGACTATCTATATGCCGATGATCCCCGAAGCCGTGGTCGCCATGTTGGCCTGTACCCGGATCGGCGCGATTCACTCGGTGGTGTTCGGCGGCTTCTCGCCCGAAGCCCTGGCGGGGCGGATCATCGACTGCAAATCGAAAGTGGTGATCACCGCTGACGAAGGCATTCGTGCCGGCAAGAAGATCCCGCTGAAGGCCAACGTCGACGACGCGCTGACCAACCCGGAAACCAGCAGCATCCAGAAAGTCATCGTGTGCAAGCGCACCGGCGGCGACATCAAGTGGAACCAGCATCGCGACATCTGGTACGAAGACCTGATGAAAGTGGCGGGCACCGTGTGCGCGCCCAAAGAGATGGGCGCTGAAGAGGCGCTGTTCATCCTTTATACCTCCGGCTCCACCGGCAAGCCGAAGGGCGTGCAGCACACCACCGGCGGTTATCTGCTGTATGCGGCGATGACCCACGAGCGCGTGTTCGACTACCGCCCGGGCGAAATCTACTGGTGCACCGCCGACGTCGGCTGGGTCACCGGCCACACTTATATCGTCTACGGCCCGCTGGCCAATGGCGCGACCACCGTGCTGTTCGAAGGCGTGCCGAACTACCCGGATATCACCCGGGTGGCGAAGATCGTCGACAAGCACAAGGTCAACATCCTCTACACCGCACCGACCGCGATCCGCGCGATGATGGCCTCCGGCACCGCTGCTGTTGAAGGTGCTGACGGCAGCAGCCTGCGTCTGCTCGGTTCGGTGGGCGAGCCGATCAACCCGGAAGCCTGGGACTGGTACTACAAGAACGTCGGTCAGTCCCGTTGCCCGATCGTCGACACCTGGTGGCAGACCGAAACCGGCGCCACCCTGATGAGTCCGCTGCCGGGCGCCCATGCTCTGAAACCGGGTTCGGCAGCGCGTCCGTTCTTCGGCGTGGTGCCGGCGCTGGTCGACAACCTCGGCAACATCATCGAGGGCGAGGCCGAGGGCAATCTGGTGATTCTCGATTCGTGGCCAGGTCAGGCGCGCACGCTGTATGGCGACCACGATCGTTTCGTCGACACCTACTTCAAGACCTTCCGTGGCATGTACTTCACCGGTGACGGTGCACGTCGTGACGCCGATGGTTACTACTGGATCACCGGGCGTGTGGACGACGTGCTCAACGTCTCCGGCCACCGCATGGGGACTGCCGAGATCGAAAGCGCGATGGTCGCCCACCCGAAAGTCGCCGAAGCGGCGGTGGTCGGTGTGCCGCACGACATCAAGGGGCAGGGCATTTATGTCTACGTCACCCTGAAAAACGGCGAGGAGCCGAGCGAGCAATTGCGCCTGGAGCTGAAGAACTGGGTGCGTAAGGAGATCGGCCCGATTGCTTCGCCGGACGTGATCCAGTGGGCGCCGGGGCTGCCGAAGACCCGTTCGGGCAAGATCATGCGCCGGATTCTGCGCAAGATTGCGACCGGTGAATATGATGGGTTGGGGGATATCTCGACCCTGGCGGATCCGGCGGTGGTGCAGCATTTGATTGATACGCACAAGACGATGAATGTGGCGTAAGCCTGTCTGATGCATCGAAGAGCCCTGTCCGGTGATTGCCGGGCGGGGCTTTTTTGTGTCTGGAGGTTTTGTGGTGGCTGTGCTGGCCTTTTCGCGAGCAAGCTCGCTCCTACAGTTGATCGGGTTTCTTCAGGTGGCGCGCGATCCACTGTAGGAGTGAGCCTGCTCGCGATAGCCATCTGTCAGACATCGGTGCACTCCGCTGTCGGAATCCAAACCCGCCAACCAATAATTATCGATTTCTCGCACAAGCCCCTTCCCCCTGTTACCCACGCCCACCCTAGTAACCAAATGTGTAACCGCCCGCCCCGCGACGGGGCGAAGGGAAACGCATCGCCCCGTTCTAGAGCCTCAAACCTCCCCGTGAAAAATAAGACACAACGCTGCGCTTGCCGGATTAGAAGGGTTTGCGAATAATAGGCCCGCAATTTGCAGCGTAGATCGGTTCACTGTCTTTCGCTCTTGCATGAATTTGCAAGGCTGTCAATGCGCTCAAGCGGGTTTCTCTGTGCATCTGTAATTAGTTGTCGCATTGAAGAAATATCGGCTTCGGGCCTGTCGTTAGAATGCCGATCACTCGCTCATCGTGGCTGACGTTGAAACCCCTGGTGGTTTCAATGGGAAATTTCCCACCGATGCTGCGCCGCTTTTCCGATTCACCCATTCGCATATTGGGCTGTCGCTCACTCTGCCGTTTTTGCCCTTTACCGATGGAGTCCCAAGATGAAGAAACTTGTGCTGCTTGGCGCCCTGGCACTGTCCGTGCTGTCGCTGAATTCCTTCGCTGATGAAAAACCTCTGAAGATCGGTATCGAAGCGGCTTACCCTCCGTTCGCTTCCAAAGCGCCGGACGGCAGCATCGTTGGTTTCGACTACGACATCGGCAACGCCCTGTGCGAGCAGATGCAGGTCAAGTGCGTGTGGGTCGAGCAAGAGTTCGACGGTCTGATCCCGGCACTCAAAGTGCGCAAGATCGACGCGATCCTGTCGTCCATGTCGATCACTGAAGACCGCAAGAAGTCCGTGGACTTCACCAACAAGTACTACAACACTCCGGCGCGTCTGGTCATGAAGCAGGGCACCGTTGTCAGCGACAACCTGTCTGAGCTCAAGGGCAAGAACATCGGCGTGCAACGTGGTTCGATCCACGAGCGTTTCGCCCGCGAAGTCCTGGCCCCGCTGGGTGCCGAGATCAAGCCATACGGCTCGCAGAACGAAATTTACCTCGACGTGGCCGCCGGTCGCCTCGACGGTACCGTGGCTGACGCCACCCTGCTGCAGGACGGCTTCCTGAACACCGATTCCGGCAAAGGCTTCGCCTTCGTTGGCCCGCAGTTCACCGACGTCAAATACTTCGGCGACGGCGTGGGCATCGCTGTGCGCAAAGGCGACGCGCTGAAAGACAAGATCAACTCCGCCATCGCGGCCATCCGCGAAAACGGCAAATACAAAGCCATCCAGGACAAATACTTCGCCTTCGATATCTACGGCAAGTAACACGTCTCTGCGACAAGTCAGAAATGGCGCAAGCAACAGGTCTCTGCGGTTTGCGCCATTTTTTCATCCCAACTTTCGAGGACCTGAATCATGTTGAAAGGCTACGGGGCTGTCATCCTCGATGGCGCATGGCTGACGCTTCAGCTCGCCTTGTCGTCCATGGCCCTGGCCATCGTTCTCGGGCTGATCGGGGTCGCGTTGCGCCTGTCGCCGATTCGTTGGCTGGCGTGGCTGGGCGATCTGTATTCCACGGTGATCCGCGGGATCCCCGACCTGGTGCTGATCCTGCTGATTTTCTACGGCGGTCAGGACCTGCTCAACCGCGTCGCCCCGATGCTCGGCTATGACGACTACATCGACCTGAACCCGCTGGCCGCCGGTATCGGCACCCTCGGTTTCATCTTCGGTGCGTACCTGTCGGAAACCTTCCGTGGCGCGTTCATGGCGATCCCCAAGGGCCAGGCCGAAGCCGGCATGGCGTATGGCATGAGCAGTTTTCAGGTGTTCTTCCGGGTGATGGTGCCGCAGATGATTCGCCTGGCGATTCCCGGCTTCACCAACAACTGGCTGGTGCTGACCAAGGCGACCGCGCTGATTTCGGTGGTCGGTCTGCAGGACATGATGTTCAAGGCCAAGCAGGCGGCGGATGCCACTCGCGAGCCTTTCACCTTCTTCCTCGCAGTGGCGGCGATGTACCTGGTGATCACCAGTGTCTCGTTGCTGGCGCTGCGTCACCTTGAGAAGCGCTACTCGGTAGGCGTAAGGGCGGCTGATCTATGATCTTCGACTACAACGTCATTTGGGAGGCCATGCCGCTGTACCTCGGCGGGCTGCTGACCACTCTCAAACTGCTCGCGCTGTCGCTGTTGTTCGGTCTGCTGGCGGCATTGCCGCTGGGCCTGATGCGCGTTTCCAAGAACGCAGCGGTCAACGGCATTGCGTGGCTCTTCACCTATGTGATCCGCGGTACACCGATGCTGGTGCAGCTGTTTTTGATCTACTACGGTCTGGCCCAGTTCGAAGCAGTGCGGGAAAGCTTCCTCTGGCCGTGGCTGTCCAGCGCGACGTTCTGTGCGTGCCTGGCGTTCGCGATCAACACCAGCGCCTACACCGCCGAAATCATCGCCGGCAGCCTGAAGGCCACGCCGAACGGCGAGATCGAAGCCGCCAAGGCCATGGGCATGTCGCGCTTCAAGATGTACAAGCGCATCCTGTTGCCATCGGCCCTGCGCCGGGCGCTGCCGCAGTACAGCAACGAAGTGATCATGATGCTGCAGACCACCAGTCTGGCGTCCATCGTGACCCTGATCGACATCACCGGTGCGGCCCGTACCGTCAACGCGCAGTACTACTTGCCGTTCGAGGCGTACATCACCGCCGGCCTGTTCTACCTGTGCCTGACCTTCATTCTGGTGAAGCTGTTCAAGCTGGCCGAGCGTCGCTGGTTGAGCTACCTGGCCCCGCGGAAGCACTGATATGGAACGCATCGACCACGTATTGCCGTGGAGCCACCTGGGCAGCGAGCGCAAGATTTCCGTGTTCCGTTTCGGACAAGGCGAGCGCAAGGCCTACATCCAGGCCAGCCTGCACGCTGACGAATTGCCGGGCATGCGCACCGCCTGGGAGCTGAAAAAGCGTCTCGGCGAACTCGAAGCCCAAGGCTTGCTCAACGGTGTGATCGAGCTGGTGCCGGTCGCCAACCCGCTGGGCCTCGGCCAATTGCTGCAAGGCAATCATCAGGGGCGTTTCGAGGCGGGCAGCGGCAAGAATTTCAACCGTGATTTCGTCGAGCTGAGTGCGCCGGTTGCGGCGGCGCTGGCCGACAGCCTCGGTGACGATCCGCACGCCAACATTCGCCTGATCCGTCAGGCGATGGCTGATCATCTGGCGGCATTACCCGAGGCGAGCAGCCAGTTGCAAGGCATGCAGCGCGTTTTGCTGAGCCATGCCTGCACCGCTGACGTGGTGCTGGACTTGCACTGCGACACTGAAGCCGCGCTGCACATGTATGCGCTGCCGCAGCATTGGCCGCAGTGGCGTTCTCTGGCGGCGCATTTGAATGTGAAGGTGGGTTTGCTCGCGGAAGACTCCGGCGGCAGCTCGTTCGATGAAGCGTGCTCGTTGCCATGGCTGCGCCTGTCGCGGCAGTTCCCGGACGCGCAGATTCCGCTGGCGTGCCTGGCGACCACCGTCGAACTGGGCGGTCAGGCCAATACCGACCGCGCTGATGCGGTGGCGTGGGCCGAAGGCATTCTGGCGTTCCTCGCCGAGCAGGGCCTGATCACCGGTGAGTGGCCGAAACCGGCGCACGAAGCCTGTGAAGGCATGCCGTTCGAAGGCACTCAATTGTTGTTGGCACCGCACCCTGGTGTGGTGAGCTTTTTGCGTAAACCCGGCGAGTGGGTCGAAGCCGGGGATGAGATTTTCGAAGTGATCGATCCTGTGTCCGATCGGGTCAGCACGGTGTGTGCTGGTACCTCCGGGGTGCTGTTTGCCATTGAACGGCTGCGCTATGCCCAACCCGGTTTCTGGCTGGCCAAGGTGGCGGGGCGCGAAGCGCTGCGTCACGGGCGCTTGCTCAACGACTGACTGACTGTTTTTGTGAGAACCGACCGCATGTACAAACTTGAAGTCCAAGACCTGCATAAACGCTATGGCAGTCACGAAGTGCTCAAGGGCGTGTCCCTGAAAGCGGCAGCCGGCGATGTGATCAGCATCATCGGCTCCAGTGGCTCCGGCAAAAGTACTTTCCTGCGCTGCATCAACCTGCTCGAGCAGCCGCACGCGGGCAGGATCCTGCTCAACAACGAAGAGCTGAAACTGGTGGCGAACAAGGACGGCGCGCTGAAAGCCGCTGATCCGAAGCAGCTGCAGCGCATGCGTTCGCGCCTGTCGATGGTGTTCCAGCACTTCAACCTGTGGTCGCACATGACTGCGCTGGAAAACATCATGGAAGCGCCGGTCCACGTGCTGGGCGTGTCCAAGGCCGAAGCGCGCGAGAAGGCCGAGCACTACCTGAACAAGGTCGGCGTGGCCCATCGCAAAGATGCGTTCCCGGGGCACATGTCCGGTGGCGAGCAGCAGCGTGTGGCAATCGCCCGTGCCCTGGCGATGGAACCGGAAGTAATGCTGTTCGACGAACCGACTTCGGCCCTCGACCCGGAACTGGTCGGCGACGTGCTCAAAGTCATGCAGGCCCTCGCTCAGGAAGGCCGCACCATGGTCGTGGTGACCCACGAAATGGGCTTCGCCCGGGAAGTGTCGAACCAGTTGGTGTTCCTGCACAAAGGTGTCGTGGAAGAGAGCGGCAACCCACGTGAAGTGCTGGTTAATCCGCAATCGGAGCGTTTGCAGCAGTTCCTGTCGGGTAGCTTGAAATAATCAGAACTGCCGATATGCACCGGAATAGTGCATGCTTCGCAGCCTGAAGGTTGGCTCCGATCCCCTGTAGGAGCTGCCGAAGGCTGCGATCTTTTGCTCTTGTTTTTGAAGATCAAAAGATCGCAGCCTCGTTTCACTCGACAGCTCCTACAGTGGGCGCTGCGCAGGTTTCGAGATTTGCGTTCATTTACGGGCTAGCATTGGCCCATGCCTTCATCACCGTTCTTCGTTTCGGATTGCCCGCCCATGACTGCCCATCGAATTGGTTTCCTGATTTGGCCCAGCACTAAAGCGTTGACGCTGGCGCTGGCGGAGGAGGCCTTGCGTGTTGCTCAGCGGGTGCACCCGGAGGTGGTTTACGAACTGGCGTTCCTGCAGGCCGAAGCTGTTACAGAAACTGCGGCCGAAGGCGCCTGGCAACTGCCGGGCGAGGCGTGGACCGGCAAGCTCGAAAACTTCCAGAAACTGTTCCTGCTCGCTGACGAGCCGCCGACCACCCTGGCCCCGGCGCTCAGCAGCGCGCTCAAGCAGCTGGTGCGTGCCGGTTGTGTGATCGGTGGTCTGTCGGCCGGTGTGTATCCGCTGGCGCAGCTCGGTCTGCTCGACGGTTACCGCGCCGCCGTGCACTGGCGCTGGCAGGACGATTTCGCCGAACGTTTCCCGAAAGTCATCGCCACCAGTCATCTGTTCGACTGGGATCGCGATCGCCTGACCGCATGCGGCGGCATGTCGGTACTCGACCTGCTGCTGGCGGTGCTGGCCCGTGATCACGGTGCGGAACTGGCCGGTGCGGTTTCCGAAGAGCTGGTGGTCGAGCGCATTCGCGAGGGCGGCGAGCGTCAGCGCATCCCGCTGCAGAATCGTCTCGGCTCCAGCCATCCGAAGCTCACCCAGGCGGTGCTGCTGATGGAAGCCAACATCGAAGAACCACTGACCACCGACGAAATCGCCCAGCACGTGTGCGTGTCCCGTCGGCAACTGGAGCGGATCTTCAAGCAATACCTCAACCGCGTACCGAGCCAGTACTACCTGGAGCTGCGCCTGAACAAGGCCCGGCAGATGTTGATGCAAACCAGCAAGTCGATCATCCAGATCGGCCTGTCCTGCGGTTTCTCTTCGGGGCCGCATTTCTCCAGCGCCTACCGCAACTTCTTCGGTGCCACGCCGCGGGAAGATCGCAACCAGCGGCGCAGCAGCAGTCCGTTCGAGCTCTCGTCGGTGCCGCCCGAGCGCGGCTGAACACAGTCACTCGTCGACGGCGGAATCACCTGAAGACGATACTTCCAGTTCCGCATTCTCGATCACCGCATCGATACCAAAATCGACGCTGGTCAGCCTGAAGTAGCTGATCAGCAGTTGCAGGCTCGCCCGTGAAAAGGGGTTGCCTTGCAGGTCGATGTTTTCGCTGAACTCCTGTGGCCATTCCAGAATGTCATGGGGCACGTCGACGATCGCGTTGTTACCCAAGTCCACCATCTCCAGATGCTTGAGCTGCCGTAAACCCGCTGGCAGTTCGCTGATGCCAGTGCTGTCGAGCAACAGGGTTGTCAGCTGTGGCATCTGGCTGACATCGGGTGCGAGGATCAGTGGGTTGTTGCTCAGGTCGATGAACTCCAACTGACTCATTTGGGCCAGTTCCAGTGCGGTGTCCTGCGACAGGCTGATCGTGCACTCGGCCAGGTTCAGTGAGCGTAACTTGCCCATGGTGAAAATCGCCGAAGGCAAGTGGTCGAGGTCGAACTGATGGAGGGTCAGGGCCTTCAGATTCGGGAAACTTTCCAGAAATCCCGGCACGCCACCGGTAAGGCCGTGGCTGCTTTCCAGGAACATCAGCGATACATGCTTGAAGTCGGCTTTCACCCTGGGCAGGTTGCCGGTCACCTGGGTGTCCAGAGTCAGCTGGAAGCCTGGGTGCATCAAGTCACTGAAATCATCCGACTCGACCTCCCGGCGCCAGCAGCGCAATAGCTGCTGCCTGAACTCGTCTCGGCTCAAGTGTTCAATTTGCAGCTGCTGGGCGGTGAACGGTTGCTGACTGCGCGGGTGAAGCGCCGGGACGTCGGCTGTCCAGGCTGCCAGTTCGCTTTCAAGGGTGGCGAGCTCGGCTTCCAGACGTGTCAGCGCCTCGCGTCCTTCGGCCAGGTCGCCCGGCAACAGATAAATAAAATGGCTGGCTTCCTCTCGATCCATCAGTGGATACAGCGTTTGTACCCGTTGAATGTCGGTATCGGCGGCAGAGACGCCAAAGTCTCCCAGGGTGTGGAGAAAGTGTTGTTTGATGCGCTCAAGGTCAGTGGTGTCGAGCGGGTTGTTTCCCAGATCGATCCCGTCCTGAATGACCGACGGCAGTTCAAGAAGCTCGGCGGGCAATTGAGCGATTGTATTGCCATTGAGCAAGGCGGTACGCAGGAGTGGTCGGGTCAGCAACCCGTCGGGAAAGCGGGAAATCCCGGTTTGCGATACGTCGATGTAGTTCAGAGCCGGCATGTTTTCGACGCTGGGTACCAGTTCCAGAGGATTTTTATAGAGGTCCAGCGTGGTCAGCCGCGTCAGGTTCGCAAGCACGACGTGGCTTTGTGGTGTGAGGGTGATGGCGCATTCGCTCAGGATCAGCTCCTGAATCTGCGAGGTCTGCGCGAGGTTGTCCGGCAAGCGTCCCAGATTGAAATTGCGTAATGCCATGCGCTGCATTCCGGTAAAGCTGCGCAGGAATTCATGCACGCCGCGTGTGGCAGGGTGCCCTTCCAGAGTGAGTTGCCTGACGCAGGAAAATTCGGTGTCGAGCACCGGCAACTCGCCAATGATGGGCTGGATAAAGCGGAAGTCGACGAAATACTCCTCAGCGTCCGGAATCGTTTCCTGCATGCGCCAGAGATTGATCAGGTCGTGCATGAAGCGCAGGCGAATGGCGCGCTGGACGACGATCTGTTCATGGGTGAACGCGAACCCGGTGTTCGGGAATTGTTGCGGGATCGCATCGCCCCAGGCACTCAGGGTGCTGTGCAGTTGCGTGTATTGATTCATCATCCGGGTCAGCTCCGCCCGGGGGCCGGTGGGGTGGCGTTGCAATCGTTCGACGAACGATTCGAGCTGGCCGGGTGACAGCTGGGGAAACAACACGCCGGCTCGCTCCGACAGGCTCGGGGTATTGCGCGGCATGTGGTTGTAGCCGTCGGTGCCACCCAGCAGACGCATGACAGTGGGGTCATAAGTGGGTTTGTATTTTGGCTGTTGTGCCAGAAGCGAACGCAGAGCATCGCGAGCCAAGGCGTGATCTCTGATCGACAGCCTGAGTTTCTCGCCTTCGCCGATGCGCAGATTCAAGGCTGCGCGTTCGCTGTCAGGCATGGCGCGCAGCAGGCAATCGTAAAACGGTTCGCCGCCGCTGAGCTCGTCGCCGGTATCGTCAAAGGCCTGATGGTCGCCCTCGGCGCGCAGAACCATGATTTTGCGTGTCGGTGCATCGGCAGCCCCGACGCTGTCGATCAGTGAGCCGTCGGGGGAGTAGTGGCGCACTTCGAGTCGCAGTCGTCCCGACCAGCCGGGCAACTGCTCCAGGGTGTGCAGTGCGAGCATTTGCGTATCGGCGTTGTTGGCGTTCGATTGCAGTTCAAGGCCTTCGTAGGCACGCGTCAGGCGTACCTGCAGTCCGGCTTCCCAGGCCTGCTCGGTCAGGCGCGGTGACAACGTTCCGCGCTTGAGTTGCTGGCGCTCGGTGTCGGTCGCGCCGTCGAGCAACGCCTGGGCGATGCTGCGTGGCAGTGAATCGGCGTCCATGATCTTTTGCGTCAGGGCGTCGGCGCCCTGTTCCAGGCGGCGATAGCGCTGATCGAACAAGTGTTGCCGTTTGTCTCGCGCCAGTTGTGACAGCGTCTGCCTCAGACGCCGGGTTCGAGCTTCCAGGCGCGGAGCCGCGGCGCCGAACGGTTCGCCCATCAAGGCCTTGGTTTCGCTGTCCGGCAACATCATCAACAGAGTTTTCAGCAGGTCACCGCCCTCAAGTTTTGTCACCACCAACTCCAGCGCGGGCAGGTCGCGAAGGTTGCTTTGCCAGAGTGGGGTGCCAACGTCATCGCTCAGGCGCAAGCCCCTGCCTCTGGGCCAGTGGCGGCTCTCTTGCAGCAGTTCGAGTTGGGTCAGAAGGTCGGCTTGCAGGTAGTCGTCGGGGTGGTCGCTGTTCATCTGGTCGATGAAGGTCTGAATGTCCTCGTCAATGTTGAACCGCTTGAGGGTGTCGGCGAACAGGGGTGGCAGGTGCTCCTGGTTGACGTGCGCCTTTCGCAGGGCGTTTTCATCGCAGTCGCTGATCAGCAGCAACCGATCGCGCTGGGTCGCAGGCACGCGCTGGACATCTGGCCCGCTACGGCGCAGCAGGGTGGCTTGATTCCAGGTCTGGGGTTGATCCAGTTCGGTTTGCCACGCGCCGGCGTCGTTGTGTTGCAGGCGCGGCTGATAGGCCTCGGGGCGGCTCGGATGTTCGATGCGGTATTGACCGTTGCGGCTGTCCAGGGTGACGGCATAGCACGTGTCATCGAGGGCTAGCAGTGTTTTGCCCTGATGCTGATGCAGGCCCGAAGCCTCGGGTGTTGACTGGGCAGGAGGCTTGATCGACTGTTCGTAGGGCTTGAGGTCAGGCAGCCAATAGCGGGTATCGCCGTTGGGGCGCTTCACGGGATTGAAGCGTTCGAAGAAGCGGCGGCTGGCGTTTGGCAGGCGTGCGCTGAGCTCGCCGACAACAAGGGTTCCGCCCACTGCGAAGGTGCCCAGTTGTACTGCCGATTCAACCACCCCGATGAAATGTCCGATGGCTTCCCGGCCCTGGCCTTCGGCCCAGTCGATGACGCCTTCGAAGGTGTCGTCGAGCAGTTGGTAGGCGGTGTACGCCAGCATCAGCTCACCCAGAAACGGTACGAAGGGCAGCGCAATGAACGCGGCGATGTTCAGCAATGTCGAGGCTATTTCAGTGAAGGAGTCCCACAGCGCCCAGCGTGCTTGCTGATCGACGGTTGCGGTAGCGACCGCGAGAACCCGCGCATCGTTAAGTATCTTGTCGAGTTTGCGTTGATAGAGATGCGTCTGCAGGTTGCCCTGAATAACGGTGGCGTTGATTCGCAGCGACGGGCGCGGATTGGGCTGTTCCCGCCAGGACGGACGCGAGTCCCCCCGCTGTGTGGGATGCCAGGTCAGCGGTGCGAGCTGGTTGTTCAACTGCGCAAAAAACTGCCCGCGGTCGGCATGGTCAATAAAACGACTGAAGAACGTCTGGTAGTCCGGCTCGCGCAAACGGCGGGTCAGCTCCTCGGCGAATGCGGCGGACGAGGCATATTCCTTGATCGGGTGTGCCGGGTCATCGGGCAGGTAGACCACGACTTTTTGCACGTCCCTTGTGCGCTCCAGGTCCGGGGCGAACAACAGGATGCCGGTGAGACGGGCATTCAGCAGGGTCAGATCGTGGCCGTGCAGGTCGGGGGCGGCTCTAGCGTCGAGCAGGTCGAGAATCTGCCGATGACTGTCGACACTCAGCAGTTTTTGCATCTGCGCCATGTGCAGGGCGGTAGTCAGTGCAGCCCGCTGACTCTCGTGGGCTTTTGATCGGAGGAGCGCGGCCGCTACCGGATTGCTGATGCCCAGATTGTCTTCCAGGTACTCGCGGTATTGCCGGCCGATGTCCAGCTCGCGGCACAGTTGGGTAAACGCCGTGATCGGCATCTTGTCCGCAATGTGCGTCAGCGTGCTGAACTGTTCGTTTGGACCTGGCGCCGAGATGTAGCTTGAAGCGGGTTCAAAGGCCTGCGGTCCGGTTTCGGAGACTTCGAAGTTGTGCAGTGCACCCTCCAGCAACGACACGGTCCAGGTGCGCGCGGCCCCCGATTTCATGCGTAGCCAGGGCAGGTGATCCGGAATGTAGAGGCGCAGCCAGGTATTGCGAACATCGAGCGTCAGCCCGAAGCGCTTCTGGATCGCGGTTTCAAGCAAGGGCGCGGCGAAATCGCCAGGGTTCTGCAGGCGGCTCAGCGCCTCGTCCAGCCGGTTCTGGCTGGCGGCGTGTCGGGCGATGAGCGATTTCATCTCGGCGTGCTGATCCGCCGTGGCGCCTTTGAGCGATGTCGGCAGCAGCGCTGTGCTGTTGCGCAGTGCCGAGCGTCTGTGGGGCGCGGCCTGGCGCACCCAGAGCGGAATGGCATTGATCAGCGGCTGGTAGTGAGTGTCCGGTTTTATGACGTGGAAAGTGTCGGAGTCGATTGCTTCGGTGTTCATTCGCAAGCTGCCGTCGAATTTGAAAGTCTCCTAGGAGAACCCGAGAAAGTCGACCGCGTGCGGTACATATATACCGCACCTGATAAATCGTCTTGAGTTACAAAGAAGCAGGTCTGCCGCAATCCCTTGCCGCCAGTTAAACTGCGCCTTTGCGACGCTATATGTCGCATTGCCGTAAACCCGGGAAAATCCGGGGTTTGCGCTATAAGAAGTTGTCGCTTGGCGACAAGGCCGGGCTGAAAACTGTCCTTACAATCCCCCCATCGCTCGCCAGTTTCAGGCGGGTGTTCCTCTTCAGGAGACTCCGATGTCCGTTGAGCACGCTGCGGTAGAACGCGCCGATTTCGACCAGGTAATGGTTCCCAACTACGCGCCTGCCGCTTTCATTCCGGTGCGTGGCGCCGGTTCCCGCGTCTGGGACCAGAGCGGCCGCGAGCTGATCGACTTCGCCGGCGGGATTGCCGTTAACGTATTGGGCCACGCGCATCCGGCGCTGGTCGGTGCGCTGACCGAACAGGCGAACAAGCTGTGGCACGTGTCCAACGTGTTCACCAACGAGCCGGCCCTGCGTCTGGCGCACAAGCTGATCGACGCGACCTTTGCCGAGCGCGTGTTCTTCTGCAACTCCGGCGCCGAAGCCAACGAGGCCGCGTTCAAGCTGGCCCGTCGCGTGGCGTTCGACCGTTTCGGCAGCGAGAAGTACGAAATCATCGCCGCTCTCAACAGCTTCCACGGCCGCACCCTGTTCACCGTCAACGTCGGTGGCCAGTCGAAGTACTCCGACGGTTTCGGTCCGAAAATCACCGGCATCACCCACGTGCCTTATAACGACCTGGCGGCGCTGAAAGCTGCCGTTTCCGACAAGACCTGCGCGGTCGTGCTGGAGCCGATCCAGGGCGAGGGCGGTGTGCTGCCGGCCGAACTGGCTTACCTGCAAGGCGCCCGTGAACTGTGCGACGCGCACAACGCGCTGCTGGTGTTCGACGAAGTGCAAACCGGCATGGGCCGTACCGGCCACCTGTTCGCCTACCAGCATTACGGCGTGACGCCGGACATCCTGACCAGCGCCAAGAGCCTGGGCGGTGGTTTCCCGATCGCGGCGATGCTGACCACCGAAGCGCTGGCCAAACATCTGGTCGTCGGCACCCACGGCACCACTTACGGCGGCAACCCGCTGGCGTGCGCGGTGGCTGAAGCAGTGATCGACGTGATCAACACCCCTGAGGTGCTGAGCGGCGTCAATGCCAAGCACGACAAGTTCAAGACCCGTCTGGAGCAGATCGGCGAGAAGTACGGCCTGTTCACTCAGGTGCGTGGCCTCGGTCTGTTGATCGGTTGTGTGCTGAGCGATGCCTGGAAAGGCAAGGCCAAGGACATCTTCAACGCCGCTGAAAAAGAAGGCCTGATGATTCTGCAGGCTGGCCCGGACGTGATCCGTTTCGCCCCGAGCCTGGTGGTGGAAGATGCCGATATCGACGCTGGCCTGGACCGCTTCGAACGCGCTGCAGCAACACTGACGCAAGCCTGATAGACCCTTCGACGCCTGAGGATTTCGGGCGTCGATCAAAATTTCAATGCCGGACCCGATCAAATGTAGGAGTGAGCCTGCTCGCGATTGCGGTATGTCAGTCGACTCATTGGTTTCTGACAGACCGCAATCGCGAGCAGGCTCACTCCTACAAGGTCCGGTGTTTTTTCTGTGAATTGATAAGAGAAAAGGAGTGACACCATGCTGGTGATGCGCCCTGCGCAAATGGCTGATCTGGGCGAGGTACAGCGTCTGGCTGCGGACAGTCCGATTGGTGTCACTTCCTTGCCGGATGACGTGGAACGTCTGAGCGACAAGATCGCCGCAAGCGAAGCCTCGTTTGCCGCCGAAGTGAGCTTCAATGGCGAGGAGAGCTACTTCTTCGTCCTTGAAGACACCGCTACCGGCAAACTGGTGGGCTGCTCGGCCATCGTCGCCTCGGCCGGTTATTCGGAGCCGTTCTACAGCTTTCGCAACGAGACTTTCGTGCACGCTTCCCGCGAGCTGAAGATCCACAACAAGATCCACGTGCTTTCGCAATGCCACGACCTGACCGGCAACAGCTTGCTGACCAGTTTCTACGTGCAGCGCGAGCTGGTGGGGTCGCCGTGGGCTGAACTCAACTCCCGTGGCCGCTTGCTGTTCGTCGCCAGCCACCCGGAGCGTTTCGCTGATTCGGTAGTGACCGAGATCGTCGGCTACAGCGACGAGAACGGTGATTCGCCGTTCTGGGATGCGATCGGTCGCAACTTCTTCGACCTCAATTACGCCGAGGCCGAGCGTCTGTGTGGCCTGAAGAGCCGTACGTTCCTCGCCGAGCTGATGCCGCATTACCCGATCTACGTGCCGCTGCTGCCGGATTCCGCTCAAGAAGCGATGGGCCAGGTGCACCCGCGTGCGCAGATCACCTTCGACATCCTGATGCGCGAAGGCTTCGAGACCGATCACTACATCGACATTTTCGACGGTGGCCCGACCCTGCATGCGCGTGTTTCGGGGATCCGTTCGATCGCCCAGAGCCGTGTGGTGCCGGTGAAGATCGGCGAGCCGGTCAAAGGTGTCGGGCGCCAGTACCTGGTGGCCAACGCGCAGTTGCAGGATTACCGCGCGGTGCTGCTGGAGCTGGATTACGCGCCGGGCAAACCGGTGACCCTGGATCTGGAAGCAGCCGAAGCCTTGGGCGTCGGTGAAGGTGCCAGCGTGCGCCTGGTGGCGGTTTAACGCCTTAGCGAGTTTCACGGGTGGCGAAGGCGGCCCGTTTGAGGAGATAGCATGATTGTTCGTCCCGTACGCAGCAGCGATTTATCCGCGCTGATCGACCTGGCCCGCAGCACCGGCACCGGCCTGACGACTTTGCCGGCCAACGAAGAGCGCCTGACCCATCGGGTCGGCTGGGCCGAGAAGACCTTTCGCGGCGAAGCCGGCCGTGGCGATGCGGACTACCTGTTCGTGCTTGAAGACGACAACGGCCGCGTGGTGGGGATTTCCGCCATCGCCGGCGCGGTCGGTCTGCGCGAGCCCTGGTACAACTTCCGCGTCGGCCTGACCGTCAGCGCCTCGCAGGAGCTGAACATCTATCGCGAGATCCCGACGCTGTTCCTCGCCAATGACCTGACCGGCAACTCCGAGCTGTGCTCGCTGTTCCTGCACGCCGATTACCGCACCGGTCTCAACGGTCGCATGCTGTCCAAGGCGCGCATGCTGTTCATCGCCGAGTTCCCTGAACTGTTCGGCAACAAAATTATTGCCGAGATGCGTGGCGTGTCCGACGAAGCCGGGCGTTCGCCATTCTGGGAAAGCCTCGGTCGGCACTTCTTCAAGATGGAGTTCAGCCAGGCCGACTACCTGACTGGCGTGGGCAACAAGGCGTTCATCGCCGAACTGATGCCGAAATTCCCGCTGTACACCTGCTTCCTCTCGCCGGATGCGCGCAATGTCATCGGCCAGGTGCACCCGGACACCGAGCCGGCGCTGGCGATGCTCAAGAGCGAAGGTTTCAGCTATCAGGGCTACGTCGACATCTTCGATGCCGGCCCGGCCATCGAGTGCGAGACCAGCAAGATCCGCGCAGTGCGCGACAGCGAAGCGCTGGTGCTGGCGATCGGTACGCCGGGCGACGACGCCACGCCGTTCATCATCCATAACCGCAAGCGCGAAGATTGCCGCATCACGGCTGCCCCGGCCCGTCTGGCCGCCGGCACGCTGGTGGTCGATCCGCTGACCGCCAAACGTCTTCAACTCAACGCTGGCGATCAAGTGCGCGCCGTAGCGTTGTCTGCTGCTCGGGAGTCGAAATAATGAATTCGCTATACATCGCAGGTGAATGGCTGGCCGGTCAGGGCGAAGCCTTCCAGTCGCTGAACCCGGTGACCCAGCAAGTGCTGTGGTCGGGGGAGGGCGCTACCGCCGCTCAGGTCGAGTCCGCCGTGCAGGCTGCGCGTCAGGCATTCCCGGCATGGGCGCGTCGCACGCTGGACGAGCGCATCAGCGTGCTCGAAGCCTTTGCTGCCGCCCTGAAAAACCACAGTGATGAACTGGCCCGCACCATCGGTGAGGAAACCGGCAAGCCACTGTGGGAAGCCGCGACCGAAGTCACCAGCATGGTCAACAAGATTGCGATTTCGGTGCAGAGCTACCGCGAACGTACCGGCGAGAAGAGCGGCCCGCTGGGCGACGCCACCGCCGTGCTGCGCCACAAGCCACACGGTGTGGTCGCGGTGTTCGGCCCTTACAACTTCCCCGGTCACCTGCCGAACGGGCACATCGTTCCGGCGCTGCTGGCCGGTAACAGCGTGCTGTTCAAACCGAGCGAACTGACCCCGAAAGTCGCCGAGCTGACGGTCAAGTGCTGGATCGAAGCCGGTCTGCCGGCCGGCGTGTTGAACCTGTTGCAAGGCGCTCGCGAAACCGGCATCGCGCTGGCGGCGAACCCGGGCATCGACGGCCTGTTCTTCACCGGTTCCAGCCGCACTGGCAACCATCTGCATCAGCAGTTCGCCGGGCGTCCGGACAAGATCCTCGCGCTGGAAATGGGCGGCAATAACCCGCTGGTGGTCGATCAGGTCGCTGATCTGGACGCAGCGGTGTACACGATCATTCAGTCAGCGTTCATTTCCGCCGGCCAGCGCTGCACCTGCGCACGCCGCCTGCTGGTGCCGCAAGGTGCGTGGGGCGACAGCCTGCTCAAGCGTCTGGTTGAAGTCAGCTCGACCATTGAAGTCGGTGCGTTCGACCAACAACCGGCGCCGTTCATGGGCTCGGTGATTTCCCTTGGCGCGGCCAAAGCGCTGATGGATGCCCAGCAACATCTGCTGGCCAATGGCGCGGTGTCGCTGCTGGCAATGACTCAGCCACAGGCACAGTCGGCCTTGCTGACGCCGGGCATTCTCGATGTGACCGCCGTGGCCGAGCGTCCGGACGAAGAACTGTTCGGCCCGTTGCTGCAAGTGATCCGTTACGCCGATTTTGCCGGGGCGATCAGCGAGGCCAACGACACCGCTTATGGCCTGGCGGCGGGTCTGCTGTCGGATTCCGAAGCGCGTTATCAGCAGTTCTGGCTGGAAAGCCGCGCCGGTATCGTCAACTGGAACAAACAGCTGACCGGTGCTGCGAGCAGCGCGCCGTTCGGCGGTGTTGGTGCTTCGGGCAACCATCGCGCCAGCGCCTACTACGCGGCGGATTACTGCGCGTACCCGGTGGCCTCGCTGGAAACCCCGAGCCTGGTGTTGCCGGCGGCCCTGACACCCGGCGTGAAGATGGCGTAACGGCCATCGCGAGCAGGCTCACTCCTACAGGAATTGTGTCGCACACAACATCTGTGTTCACCGCTAAAACTGTAGGAGTGAGCCTGCTCGCGATAGCCGCGACGCGGTCTGACTGAATTGTTACTTGAAGCCTATAACAACAGATTCTCGTGGAGCCTCGCTGATGAAATCCTATGAAGTCAATTTTGACGGTCTAGTGGGGCCGACCCATAACTACGGTGGTCTGTCCTACGGCAACGTTGCGTCCCAGAGCAACAGCCAGCAATCCTCGAACCCGAAGGAAGCGGCGCTGCAAGGCCTGGCCAAAATGAAAGCGCTGATGGAAATGGGCTTTCAGCAAGGCGTACTGGCGCCGCAGGAACGTCCGGACGTGGCCGCGTTGCGCCGTCTGGGTTTCAGTGGCACCGACGCGCAAGTGATCGAGCGCGCCGCCAAGGAAGCCATGCCGCTGCTGGTTGCCAGTTGCTCGGCGTCAAGCATGTGGGTAGCCAACGCTGCCACCGTCAGCCCGAGTGCCGACACCGCTGACGGTCGCGTGCATTTCACCGCCGCCAACCTCAACTGCAAATACCACCGCAGCATCGAACACCCGACCACCAGCCGTGTACTGGGGGCAATGTTCGCTGATCAACAGCACTTCGCCCACCACGCCGCATTGCCGGCAGTGGCACAGTTCGGTGACGAAGGTGCGGCCAACCACACGCGTTTCTGCCGTGAGTACGGCGAGGCCGGTGTCGAGTTTTTCGTGTTCGGGCGCAGTGCGTTCGACACCCGTTACCCGGCGCCGCAGAAGTACCCGGCGCGCCAGACTCTGGAAGCCTCGCAAGCCGTTGCGCGTCTGCACGGTCTGCGTGACGAGGGCGTGGTTTACGCCCAGCAGAACCCGGCGGTGATCGATCAGGGTGTGTTCCACAACGACGTGATCGCGGTGGGTAACGGCGAGGCGCTGTTCTATCACGAGGATGCGTTCCTCGACACCGAGCAGATGCTGGCTGAGCTGCAAGGCAAGCTGGCCAGGGTCGGCGGCAAGTTCCAGTCGATCTGTGTGCCGCGTTCGGCGGTCACCGTGGACGACGCGGTGCGCTCCTACCTGTTCAACAGCCAGTTGCTGTCGCGTCCTGACGGCTCGATGCTGTTGATCGTGCCGCAAGAGTGCCAGGCCAACGAGCGCGTGTGGAACTACTTGCAAGGCCTGACCAGTTCCGGCGGCCTGATCCGCGAAGTGAAAGTCTTCGACCTCAAGCAAAGCATGCAGAACGGCGGTGGCCCGGCGTGCCTGCGACTGCGCGTCGCGCTCAACGAAACCGAGCTGGCGGCCGTCAACCCAGGGGTTATCATGACCGCACCGTTGTACGGTTCGTTGACCGCATGGGTTGAAAAGCACTACCGCGACCGCCTGAGCGAAAACGATCTGGCGGACCCGAAGTTGCTGCTTGAATGCCGGACGGCACTGGATGAACTGACGCAAATCCTTAAACTGGGCTCGGTTTATCCATTCCAGATCAATTGATGGCCGGCGCGCCACCTGAACGCGGCGCGCGGCTTGTCTCCCCAAGAGAGTAAAAACATGAGCGATTCCCTGCAGCTGATCCTTGAAGACACCGACGGCACGCAACTGCAAACCTCGTGCACCCGCGTCGCGGTCATGTGGCAAGGCAAAGAGCTGTGGATCCAGCAGGATGGCCGTGGCCAGCTGCTGATCGGCGTGGACGTCGAGGAGGGTGACGAAGAGTACGCCAACCTGCTGCTGCGCCCATTGGCAACGAATCTGGTCAGCCTGCAACTGGAAATGGAGCCGGCTGAAGTCGGCGACGAAGACCATGTGCACGGCCCGGATTGCAACCACGATCACTAAGGAAGCCGCGCTATGCTCGCCCTCGGCAAACTGCTTGAACTGACCCTCGCCGGCCGCGAACCGGCGGAGAAGACTCAACTGACTGTCGAAGGCGTGCGCATGCGCTGGTTGAGCGAGGGGGCGCTGGAAGTCCGGCCGCCCGAAGCGCGTGACAATGGCCTGGACCTGCTGCTGTCGGCAGGTATCCACGGCAATGAAACAGCGCCGATCGAGTTGCTTGATCGGCTGCTGCATGACATCGCTCGCGGCGATCTGAAGCCGCGCGCACGCATTCTGTTCCTGTTCGGCAACCCCGAGGCGATTCGCAAGGGCGAGCGCTTCGTCGAGCAGGACGTCAATCGGCTGTTCAACGGCCGTCATGAACAAACCAGCGGCTCTGAAGCCATCCGCGCCTGTGAGCTGGAACGACTGGCAGCGAGCTTCTTCAGTCTGGCGAACCGTCAGCGTCTGCACTACGACCTGCACACGGCGATTCGTGGTTCGAAGATCGAGCAGTTCGCTCTGTACCCGTGGAAGGAAGGTCGCCAGCATTCGCGTCGCGAACTGGCGCGCCTGCGTGCCGCCGGCATGGAAGCGGTCTTGCTGCAGAACAAGCCATCGATCGTGTTCAGCTCGTACACCTACGACAAACTCGGTGCCGAGTCTTTCACCCTGGAACTGGGCAAGGCGCGGCCATTCGGGCAGAACGAAGGGGTTAACGTCTCGCTGCTGGAAACCCGGCTGAAGCAGATCATCGAAGGCAACGAGCCTGATCTGGCCGAAGAAGGTCTGGACGGTTTGCAGCTGTTCAGCGTGGCGCGGGAGATCATCAAGCACAGCGATGCGTTCCGCCTGAACCTGCCGGCGGACATCGAGAACTTTTCTGAATTAGACGTGGGTTATCTGCTGGCCGAAGATCTGGCCAATACTCGCTGGGTCATCGAGGAAGAGGGCGCTCGGATCATCTTCCCTAATCCGAAGGTCAAGAACGGCTTGCGCGCGGGCATTCTGATCGTGCCAAGCGGCGACGAAAATCTCGCCTGACGCAGTTTTGGCCTGACACAAAATCCTGTAGGAGCTGCCGAAGGCTGCGATCTTTTGATCTTGTTTTTAGACGATCAAAAGATCGCAGCCTCGTTTCACTCGACAGCTCCTACAGGGGAGCGTTGTGGTCAGACGGCGAGTGCACGCGGCTCACTACGGCGCAGCGCACGAACCTTTTGCAACGTATCGGCGCAAGTTCTGGCCGCTTCCTGACCCTTGTGCACGAAGTGCTCGAAGAAGAACTTCTGGTGCTCTTCACCGGCGTGGAAGTGATGCGGGGTCAGGGACACCGAGAACACCGGTACTTCCGTTTCCAGCTGCACCTGCATCAGGCCGCTGACCACCGATTGGGCGACGAACTCGTGACGGTAGATGCCGCCGTCCACGACCAGAGCAGCCGCAACGATGCCGGCATAACGACCGGTCTTGGCCAGCAACTTGGCGTGCAGGGGCATTTCAAAGGCGCCGCCGACTTCGAAGAAATCGATGTCCGATTCCTGATAACCCAGGGCAAGCATTTCGGCGACGAAGCCTTTGCGGCTCTGGTCGACGATTTCCTTGTGCCAGCAGGCCTGGATGAACGCGACGCGCTCGCCGTGTGGGTGTTTGGTTTTGCTGTCGATAGCGGTGGGTTGCATGTTCTGACTCCTGTTTGTGTGAAAAACAGGGCGTTATGAATCGAAAGGGATTCAAGGGTACGCACGAGCACGCAAGCGCGCGGGCGGCCCTTTGGCGTCAATCCCGTTCTCTCTTCATCCGGACTATGACCGTCGGCCCCGGAATCACACCGGGTCTGCTGACCTTGCCGAAGTGCACCGCCAATGCCGTGTCCGTCGCCAAGCGCTCGCGGGCTATGCGCGTTGCGCGCAATTACCGCCGGTGGGGAATTGCACCCCGCCCTGAGAACGTTTTTGCCGCCCTTTCTCGGGCGGCGCAGCGTTTTTATCACAGATTGGCGAGCGGTGCATTGCGCCTTTGTGATGATTGTCATCGGTTTTTTTGAAGGCTCGTGTGCCGTTTTCCTGCGCCAAGGGTTGATTAATCTGCGCGATGACCGCAGTAATTCACCTTCGTAAAGGGATTTCCCCTGCTGACTTTGAGGCCAGGTTCATGAGCGTTATCGATCTTCGCAGCGACACCGTCACCCAACCGACTCCTGCCATGCTGGATGCCATGACTGGCGCCGCCACTGGTGATGATGTGTATGGCGAAGATCCGACGGTCAATCGTCTGGAAGCGGAACTGGCAAAACGTCTGGGCTTTTCCGCAGCGCTGTTCGTGCCGACCGGTACCATGAGCAACCTGTTGGGCCTGATGGCGCATTGCGAGCGCGGCGACGAATACATCGTCGGCCAGCAGGCGCACACGTATAAGTACGAGGGTGGTGGCGCAGCGGTGCTCGGCTCGATCCAGCCGCAGCCGCTGGACGTGCAGGCCGACGGCTCGCTGGATCTGGATCAGGTGGCCGCAGCGATCAAACCGGACGATTTCCACTTCGCCCGCACGCGTCTGCTGGCGCTGGAAAACACCATGCAGGGCAAGGTGCTGCCGCTGGAGTACCTGGCCCGGGCGCGCAAATTCACTCAGGATCATGGCCTGGCGCTGCACCTGGACGGCGCGCGCCTGTACAACGCGGCG
Organism: Pseudomonas serboccidentalis; assembly: GCF_028830055.1. Taxonomy (NCBI): domain Bacteria; kingdom Pseudomonadati; phylum Pseudomonadota; class Gammaproteobacteria; order Pseudomonadales; family Pseudomonadaceae; genus Pseudomonas; species Pseudomonas serboccidentalis. Next base: position 4,945,005 of record NZ_CP101655.1, on the reverse strand, counting down.
GTCAAGCTCGGGGTGGATGCCCGGGAAATCACTCGGCATTTCGATTCGGTCTCGGTGTGCCTGTCCAAGGGCCTCGGCGCGCCAGTGGGTTCGGTGCTGTGCGGCTCGGCTGAACTGATCGGCAAAGCGCGCCGCCTGCGCAAGATGGTCGGCGGCGGCATGCGTCAGGCCGGATTGCTGGCAGCGGCGGGGCTGTACGCGCTGGAGCACAACGTTCAACGCCTGGCGGATGACCATGCCAACGCGCAGTTTCTGGCCGAAGGCTTGCGCGAGGCCGGGTTCAGCGTCGAGCCGGTGCAGACCAACATGGTTTACGTGCAAATGGGCGAACAGGCCGAAGCGCTCAAGGCGTTTGCCGCCGAGCGCGGGATCATGTTGAGCGCTGCGGCGCGCTTGCGCATGGTCACGCACATGGACGTCAATCGCTCGCAAATCGAGCAAGTGATCGCGACATTCGTCGAGTTTTCGCGCAAGTGATAGCGTTAGCCGTCCAATTGACCGTTTCTATCGTATAAACACGCTGTACCCCGCGCGCAGGGCCGATATAATGCGGCCCTTTGCCGTCGCTTCGTCTGTTGACGTTTCGAACAGGCCTTTGGCCGCAGCCTCCGTGGAAGAACCTAATGAAAAGCGCAGAAATCCGTGAAGCCTTCCTTCGCTTCTTCGAAGAGCAAGGCCACACCCGTGTAGCCTCCAGCTCTTTGATTCCGGGCAACGACCCAACCCTGCTGTTCACCAACGCGGGGATGAACCAGTTCAAGGACTGCTTCCTGGGCCAGGAAAAGCGCGCGTACACCCGCGCAACCAGCAGCCAGAAATGCGTGCGTGCCGGTGGCAAGAACAGCGACCTGGAAAACGTCGGTTATACCGCTCGTCACCACACTTTCTTCGAAATGCTCGGTAACTTCAGTTTCGGTGACTATTTCAAGCACGACGCGATTACTTTCGCCTGGACCTTCCTGACCGGTGTTCTGAAACTGCCGAAGGAAAAACTCTGGGTCACCGTCTACGCCTCCGATGATGAAGCGTATGACATCTGGACCAAAGAAATCGGCGTACCGGTCGAGCGCATGATCCGCATCGGCGACAACAAAGGCGCGCCTTACGCGTCCGACAACTTCTGGACCATGGGCGATACCGGCCCGTGCGGCCCATGCACCGAGATTTTCTACGATCACGGCGACCACATCTGGGGCGGCCCACCGGGTTCGCCGGAAGAAGACGGCGACCGTTACATCGAGATCTGGAACAACGTGTTCATGCAGTTCAACCGCACCGCCGATGGCGTGTTGCATCCGTTGCCAGCGCCGTCGGTGGATACCGGCATGGGCCTGGAGCGGATCAGTGCGGTGATGCAGCACGTCAATTCCAACTACGACATCGACCTGTTCAAGAATCTGCTCAAAGCCTCGGCCGAAGCTATTGGTTGCGAAAATGGCGATCAGTCGTCGCTGAAAGTGGTGTCCGACCACATCCGTTCGTGCGGTTTCCTGATTGCCGACGGCGTGCTGCCGTCCAACGAAGGTCGCGGCTACGTGCTGCGCCGCATCATTCGTCGCGCCTGCCGTCACGGCAACAAATTGGGCGCCACCGGCAGCTTCTTCTACAAGATCGTCGCTGCGCTGGTCGCCGAGATGGGCGAAGCCTTCCCGGAACTGAAGACGCAGCAGAGCAACATCGAGCGCGTACTCAAGGCCGAAGAAGAGCAGTTCTCCAAGACCCTGGAGCACGGCCTGAAGATTCTCGAGCAGGATCTGCTGGAACTCAAAGGCACCGTGGTGCCGGGCGACGTGGTGTTCAAACTCTACGACACCTACGGTTTCCCGATGGACCTGACGGCTGACATCGCTCGCGAGCGCGGCCTGACCGTCGATGAAGTCGGCTTCGAACGTGAAATGGAAGCCCAGCGTGTTCGTGCGCGTTCGGCCAGCTCGTTCGGTCTGGACTACAACACGCTGGTCAAGGTTGATGTGGCCACCGAGTTCACCGGCTACACCGACACCCGCGGTTCGGCAAAAATTGTCGCTATCTATAAAGATGGCCAGTCGGTCGACGTCTTGAGTGAAGGCGAAGAGGCGGTGATCGTTCTGAATCAGACGCCGTTCTACGCTGAATCCGGCGGCCAGATTGGCGACTGCGGTTTCCTTCAGGCGGGTAACGCGCGTTTCGACGTTCGTGACACCACCAAGACCGGCGGCGCGTTCCTGCACCACGGCGTGCTGGATTCGGGCAGCCTGACCATCGGCGCACCAGTGGAAACCCACGTCGATGCCGAGGTGCGTCACGCGACCTCGCTGAACCACTCCGCCACGCACTTGCTGCACGCCGCATTGCGTCAGGTGTTGGGCGAGCACGTTCAACAGAAAGGCTCGTTGGTCGACAGTCAGCGTCTGCGCTTTGACTTCAGCCACTTTGAAGCGATCAAGCCTGAGCAAATCAAGGCGCTGGAAGACATCGTCAACGCCGAGATCCGTCAGAACTCTGCGGTTGAAACCGAAGAAACCGACATCGAAACCGCCAAGCAGAAAGGCGCGATGGCGCTGTTCGGCGAGAAGTACGGCGACAACGTGCGCGTGCTGAGCATGGGCGGCGATTTCTCCGTCGAGCTGTGCGGTGGTATCCACGCCAACCGTACCGGCGACATCGGCCTGCTGAAAATTATCAGCGAAGGCGGTGTGGCATCGGGCGTGCGTCGTATCGAGGCTGTCACCGGTGCTGCGGCACTGGCCTACTTGAACGCCGCTGAAGAACAACTCAAGGAAGCGGCCACCCTGGTCAAGGGCAGCCGCGACAACCTGATCGACAAGCTGTCGGCAGTGCTGGAGCGCAACCGCGCGCTGGAAAAGCAACTCGAGCAGTTGCAAGCCAAGGCTGCCAGCGCTGCGGGCGACGATCTGTCGAACTCGGCAGTGGACGTCAAAGGCGTGAAGGTTCTGGCCGCACGTCTGGATGGTCAGGACGGCAAGGCGCTGCTGGCGCTGGTCGATCAACTGAAAAACAAACTCGGCCGCGCAGTGATCCTGCTCGGCAGTGTCCATGAGGAAAAGGTCGTACTGGTTGCGGGTGTAACCAAGGACCTGACTGGCCAACTCAAAGCCGGTGATTTGATGAAACAGGCTGCTGCGGCAGTGGGCGGGAAGGGCGGTGGTCGTCCGGACATGGCGCAGGGCGGCGGTGTCGACGCCGGCGCACTGGATGGCGCACTGGCACTGACCGTTCCATTCGTCGAGCAGGGTTTATAAGACGGCCCGTCGGGCCCGTAGTCTAGTGGCGGGTCCGACGGCTGTTCGAGTGATTATTGGGCGCCCTTCATGGGCAGAGGCGGCTTTGAAATGGCTTTGATCGTACAGAAATTTGGAGGCACCTCGGTCGGCACTGTCGAGAGAATCGAGCAGGTCGCCGACAAGGTTAAGAAATTCCGCGATGCCGGCGATGACCTGGTGGTTGTGCTGTCTGCAATGAGCGGCGAAACCAACCGTCTGATCGATCTGGCCAAGCAAATCAGTGGCGACGTGCAACCGGTTCCGCGTGAACTGGACGTGATCGTTTCTACCGGTGAACAGGTGACGATTGCCCTGTTGGCCATGGCGCTGATCAAGCGCGGTGTGCCAGCGGTGTCGTACACCGGTAATCAGGTGCGGATCCTGACGGACAGTGCGCACAATAAAGCGCGTATCTTGCAGATTGATGACCAGAAGATTCGCGGTGATCTGAAAGCAGGTCGCGTGGTCGTTGTCGCCGGTTTCCAGGGCGTCGACGAGCACGGCAACATCACCACCCTCGGTCGTGGCGGTTCCGACACCACGGGCGTGGCATTGGCGGCTGCATTGAAGGCCGATGAGTGCCAGATCTACACCGACGTCGATGGTGTCTACACCACTGACCCGCGTGTGGTGCCGGTCGCTCAGCGTCTGGACAAGATCACCTTCGAAGAGATGCTGGAAATGGCCAGCCTCGGTTCCAAGGTGCTGCAGATCCGCGCGGTGGAATTCGCCGGCAAGTACAACGTTCCGCTGCGCGTACTGCACAGCTTCAAGGAGGGTCCGGGCACCCTCATTACTATTGATGAAGAGGAAACCATGGAACAGCCGATCATTTCCGGCATCGCTTTCAACCGCGATGAAGCCAAGCTGACCATCCGTGGCGTGCCAGACACCCCGGGCGTGGCGTTCAAGATTCTCGGCCCGATCAGTGCCGCGAACATCGAAGTCGACATGATCGTGCAGAACGTTGCGCACGATAACACCACCGACTTCACCTTCACCGTGCACCGCAACGACTACCAGTCCGCACAGACCGTGCTGGAAAACACCGCTCGCGAGATCGGTGCCCGGGAAGTGGTGGGCGACACCAAGATTGCCAAGGTCTCGATCGTTGGCGTCGGCATGCGCTCCCACGCAGGTGTGGCCAGCCGCATGTTCGAGTCCCTGGCGAAAGAAAGCATCAACATCCAGATGATCTCGACTTCGGAAATCAAGGTTTCCGTGGTGATTGAAGAGAAGTACCTGGAACTGGCTGTGCGCGCCCTGCACACGGCTTTCGAACTGGACGCGCCAGCCCGTCAGGGCGAGTAATCCGGTCACCTGAAGGGCGCGGTCTGACCGCGCCCTTTATTTTTTGAATGGCGTGAGCCCCTGAACTGTTCTTTTGCTCGCGCTGGTCAATACTCAGGCATGTAGGGCTACGATCGCTCCGGTTGTAGGTCGGGTGCCTTTTTTTTGCAGACTGTTGTCCCTGAAATGAAATGCGTGAGGAGAAAGGTATGCTGATTCTGACTCGTCGGTGCGCAGAAAGCCTGATTATCGGTGATGGCGAAATCACCGTGACCGTGCTCGGCGTTAAAGGAAACCAAGTGCGTATCGGTGTCAACGCCCCGAAAGAGGTTGCCGTGCACCGTGAGGAAATTTACCTGCGTATAAAGAAAGAGAAGGACGAAGAACCAAGCCATTAATTTTTATCGATTTTTATGTTTGCAAACGGGGAAGAAGGTGGTTAATATACGCCCCGTGTTGCGGAGAGCTGGCCGAGTGGCCGAAGGCGCTCCCCTGCTAAGGGAGTACACCTCAAAAGGGTGTCGGGGGTTCGAATCCCCCGTTCTCCGCCATTATTTGCTTAGTACGTTGTAATCTGGCTTTTTCTGTAAGTTGTTGAATTTATTAGAAAAAGTGGTTGGAATAGAGATTAGACGGGCTATAATGCGGCGCAACAAATGCACTCGTAGCTCAGCTGGATAGAGTACTCGGCTACGAACCGAGCGGTCACAGGTTCGAATCCTGTCGAGTGCACCATTTAAGAGAAGCTTGCAGCAATGCAGGTAACTCGGCTTCAACCAGTTGTGGTCTGGTTTAAAAACACAAATGCACTCGTAGCTCAGCTGGATAGAGTACTCGGCTACGAACCGAGCGGTCACAGGTTCGAATCCTGTCGAGTGCACCATTTAAGAGTTAGTTGCGGCAATGCAGGTAACTTGGCTTCAGCCAGTTGTGGTCTGGTTTAAAAACACAAATGCACTCGTAGCTCAGCTGGATAGAGTACTCGGCTACGAACCGAGCGGTCACAGGTTCGAATCCTGTCGAGTGCACCATATACCGAAAAGCCCGCGTTTAACGCGGGCTTTTTGCTGTCTGCGATTTGGTTTTTCCTTTCACGCATCCTCTCTCATCAAAATCGACTTGAGCGCTGCGGCCTCGTTTCAGGTCGTAGCGATAGCTCGTCGTCGATGTACGAATATTCACTTTGTCCGGTTTGCCAAGAGCGCTTTCAACATCCCGTTGGCTCATGCCGGCAATCACCCGTTGATTGATGATCGCTTCACGGCGCTGCCGGGCATCGATCAGGTTTCCGCACTTGTCCTCCATGCGACCAACAATGCCCGGTTCACGTCCCCTGATTGTCATACCGGATATTTCTTCGTGGTTGTGTTCCGGCATGATCGGCACGACAGAGCCGGGCGAGTAGGGGTGAACCTGCTGCACGGAAAGCTGCTCATCGCTCGCACAGCTCAGGCTGGTGAAGGTGATGCGGCCGTCGGGCGCTTCGCAGCGGTGAAGGGTGCTGGCGGCCCCGGCGGGCGGCAGGCAGAGCAGGGTGGCGAGTACAAGTCGGGATGTTCCAGAGCGCATTTGACGTCCTCCATGACGGTCTACGCTCAAGGGTAGTCGCTACATTTTTCATCGGCGGTGTGTTTTCTTTTCAGGATAAGTCGTCGCATTTGCAAGGATCAGGACAGCGCTCAGGTTTGTTTCGCAAGCGCTTGTTTCGGCCGCGATTTTTTAACGTTTAAAACCGTCAGCCGGTGTATCATTGCGCCCGTCAGCCCCGCCGGGGCTTATGGAAAACCTCCATGGACTTACCCAGTAGTTACTCAGTAACCCGTTTCACCAATCATGAATTGACTGATTGATCCTTCCGGCGTGCCCCGCTGCTGGGAGTGGAGTTCGCCTATGTCCGAAATCGAAGTAAAGAAAACACAGGAAAGCCTGCAGGATCGTCTGGCTCAGGTCGTTGAGCTGCTGCAGCGCCAAAAGGTCGTCGAAGACCTGACTCATCGCCAGGAAGGCGCGCATCACGACCGGGTCGAGAACCTGGTTCACCGGCAGAATCTCGTCGAGCTGCAACGCAAACTCGATGATCTGCACTCCGCTGACGTTGCTTACATTCTTGAAGCCCTGCCGCTGGACGACCGTCTGACGCTCTGGCAACTGGTCAAGGCTGATCGCGACGGCGACATTCTTCTCGAAGTATCCGATTCCGTTCGGGAAACGCTGATCGCCGACATGGACGATCACGAGCTCCTGGCTGCTGCCAAGGACATGGATGCCGACGAACTTGCTGACCTGGCCTCCGAGCTGCCGCGAGACGTCGTCCATGAGCTGATGGAGACGCTCGACCAGCAGCAACGCGAGCGTGTGCGCTCGGCCTTGTCCTATGACGAGGAGCAGGTCGGTGCGCTGATGGACTTCGAGATGGTGACCATCCGTGAGGACGTCAGCCTCGAAGTGGTTCTGCGTTACCTGCGTCGTCTCAAAGAGCTGCCGGGCCACACCGACAAACTGTTCGTGGTCGATTACGACGGCGTGCTCAAGGGCGTGCTGCCGATCAAGCGTTTGCTGGTCAACGATCCCGAAAAACAGGTTGCTGAAGTCATGGCCAGCGATCCGGTGAGTTTTCACCCGGACGAAGACGCCTATGACGCTGCTCAAGCGTTCGAACGTTACGACTTGATCTCGGCCCCGGTGGTCGACAAGAACGGCAAGCTGATCGGCCGTCTGACCATCGACGAAATGGTCGACCTGATTCGTGAGGAGAGCGAAAGCGAAGTCCTCAACATGGCCGGTCTGCGCGAAGAAGAAGACATCTTCGCCTCGGTCTGGAAATCCCTGCGTAACCGTTGGGCGTGGCTGGCAATCAACCTGATCACCGCGTTTGTCGCTTCGCGGGTGATCGGCCTGTTCGAAGGTTCGATCGAGAAACTGGTGGCGCTGGCAGCGCTGATGCCGATCGTGGCGGGTATCGGCGGTAACTCCGGTAACCAGACGATCACCATGATCGTGCGCGCCATGGCGCTTGACCAGGTCAGCACCGGCAATACCTCGCGCCTGATGCGCAAGGAGCTGGCGGTGGGATTGATCAACGGTCTGGTCTGGGGCGGGGTGATCGGTGTGGTCGCTTACCTGCTCTATGGCAGTTGGTCGCTGGGTGTGGTGATGACGGCGGCGATGACCCTCAACCTGCTGCTCGCGGCGCTGATGGGGGTGTTGATCCCGATGACGCTGGCGAAGATGGGGCGTGACCCGGCGATGGGCGCCAGTGTAATGATCACGGCCATGACCGACAGCGGCGGCTTCTTCATCTTCCTGGGGCTGGCGACGATCTTCCTGCTCTGATTCGCTGCAATGCAAAAGCCCGCCGATTGGCGGGCTTTTTTGTGCCTGCAAAAAAGCGCAGGTCAGATTTCAGGCGAAAAAAAAGCCAGCATGTAGGCTGGCTTGAGATGTTCGGTGTAGCTCAGGACGCGTCTGCGGCCATCTCGGCGTCGTGAGCGATCAGCGACACCAGAGCGTTCTGTTGACGGTGAGACAGCTGACGGAAGCGTTGCAGCAGCTCACGCTCGTGCAGCGAAAGCTCCGGGCTGTCCAGGCGCATGCTCAACTCTTCGCCCAGTGCGCCTTCCTGAATAAGACTCTGCTCAAGGCGCGCAATGATCTCGGAGTTCATGCTGCGATGATGATTGCGAGCCACCTCGGCAATGCGTTCACGCATTCCGTCTGGCAGACGTACGACGAACTTGTCAGCCGTACGGCTGGAATAAATTGCCTGTTTCAATGGGCGCATATATTTAACCGGTTAGTTCAGGGGAGCGGTTCTCGGGATTGGCCGCAGGATGTGTGGTAGGACAAGCATCCGCGCCAAATGGTTCAACCTGAATTGTTAAGAGGCCCGCATCATGCCTCAAAATTGCCAGATCATTGGCGTCAATTCTGTGACAAATATTGAGCTGGGTAAAGGCGTAATGCCAGCACCAATTATCAGAAATGCGGACTGGTTTGAAAACTTCGCCTCGGCCCGCATCACTGCCCGCTTCCTGATGCACATCTGTTGATGTCCAAAGACCTCAGAACGTGCATGCTATGCGGCTTTCAATCCTTGTTCCTTACCTGTACAGGATAGTGGCAATTTGCCGATTTACTAGGGCAAACACCCGTTGGAGGGCGTTTTCAGGATGGATGGCAGGCTTATTTATCTGATGGGGCCTTCCGGTTCGGGCAAGGACAGCCTGATCGAGGCTGCGCGTGAGCCATTGCGGGTGCTGAACTGCGAAATCATCCGCCGGGTGATCACTCGATCAGCGGAATCGGTCGGTGAAGATGCCATCGGCGTCACGCCCGAAGAGTTCGATCGACGTCAACGCGCAGGCGATTTTGCCCTGGCCTGGCAGGCCAATGGCCTCGCCTATGGCATCCCGTCAGAAATCGACGAACGGTTGAGCGCCGGACGGCATGTGCTGGTGAACGGTTCGCGCGCCAACCTGCGTCAGGCACAGGAACGCTATCCGACGCTGCTGCCGGTCCTGCTGACGGTCAAGGATGAGGTGTTGCGTGAGCGCCTGCTCGGGCGTGGCCGAGAGACGCCGGAGCAAATCGACGCTAGGCTGGCGCGCAATGCGTTGTTCAGGGACCGCAGGTCCAGTGATTTGCCCGTGTACCTGATCGACAACTCGGGCGCCCTGCAGGACGCGGTCAACCAACTGCTGGCGTTGATCCGGCTTAACGTAGCACTGGATCGAACTTGATCTTGCGCCCGGCCACCAGCGCCAGCACAAACAACACAGCAAACACGCCGCAACCAATCAGGGGCAGGGTGGCTTCGGTTTCCTCGAACAGCGAAAAATGCACAACGCCACTCAATAAGGCGAGGATCAGAAATCCTGCGGCTGATTTGGACATGCTGTACTCCTGAAGATATTTCAAAAAACCAGACGTTCGGTAGCGCGCGTCGGCAGTGCTTGCTCAGGCTCACTGACTGCCTGTGCAGTGAAGTCGCTGTGATCGCTCAGTACCGCCCACTTCGGCGCCTTCTGCACCTGCAGGTAATGCGGCATGCGCTGGGCCACCGGTTCAGCACCCTCGGGGGCAAAATGAAAGCCCACCAAAACCGCCAGGGCGATTGCGTTTGCAAGCAAGAGCGTGCTGTTCATGGGGCGAACTCCGTTTGTTCTGTTATGGAAACAGACAAAGCAGCCGTCGTGCCAACAGTCTAACCGCTGTGAAGTCCTTTAAAAACAAGCATTTGGAAGGGTTTTTCCCAAGTCGCGGGTTGCAATCTGCAATGATGGCTTTTTGGGGGAGTGCAAATTGCACGGTAAATGATCCCGCAGCATTGCAAGGCGCCTGCCTACACTTAAAAAGCCCACGGACGACATGACAAATCAAGGGCTGGCCGTTAACATGCACGCCGTCCGTCGCGCCGTGTCCGGCCGTGACAACTCAGTGTCTCAGTAGCTCAATTGGATAGAGCATCCCCCTCCTAAGGGGAAGGTTGGCAGTTCGAACCTGCCCTGGGACACCATATAATTCAAGCCTCTCATGACTTTTCCCTGACAGATCGATTCGACTGTGACAGCAGGGTGGCAGCAGTAGGCATTAAAAAACCCGTCGGGCTATGCTCTGGCGGGTTTTTTGTTTCTACAGATAGTTCGAGAACTCGGGCAGTGAACACGCCTTCTGCAGCTGAGATATTGCCGCTGATGGAGCTGTGCCTCAAGATCGGTGCGGGTTACGGCTGCAGTTAATAACGCTGCGAATGTGAGGCACGAATATGGCGAAGATAGGGCGAAACTCCCCTTGCCCCTGCGGAAGCGGTCGTAAATTCAAAAGGTGCCACGGGGTGGTCGCGCACATTCCGCAGCTGCCAGCGCATTTAGTGCCGCATATGCTTGAAGCAAGGGATCGAGCAGTTGCGCACCAGGTACAGCGGGAACGTCAGCAGGGGTTAGGACGTCCGATTGTTTCGATCGAGGCATCCGGTTATCGACTAGTTGCCGTCAGGAACAGGCTTCTGCACTCAAAGGGATGGCGAACATTCCACGACTTTCTTTGTGATTACATCAAAGTTGCGGTCGGCGTAGATTGGGGCAATGTGGAGTTAGCAAAACCTCTCGATCAGCGGCATCCTATCTTGGTGTGGTATCACCATCTGTGCATGTATCAGCGGACGTTCATAAAAAACACGGGGCAGGTCCATTCCGCGCCGATGATAGGGGCTGTTGCTGCCTACATGCACCTTGCATATAACCTGTATGCGCTCGATCACAACGCCGAGCTGCAAGATAAACTGATTGGCCGTCTGAAGAACGCCGACAACTTTGCTGGAGCGCAGTATGAGGTGTATGTCGCAGCGACGCTCATTCGCGCAGGGTTTGACCTAGAGTTTGAGAACGAAGACGACCGGGCCAGTTCGCATTGCGAGTTTGTCGCCACTCACAAACGCACGAATAAGCGCTTTTCGATTGAAGCCAAGCATCGTGCGGGTACAAAGTTTCGGCTCGGCCGTCAATTAAACCGCGCGCTGGCGAAGGCGGCGGACCACCAGCGCATAGTTTTCATCGACATAAATGTTCCAGATACTGCGGCGGGGAGCGACATGCCCGATTATCTTCGGACTGCACTGACAGATTTGAGGGCGTTCGAAGGGCGTGTGATCAATGGCAAGCCTTTGCCAAGTGCTTACGTAGTCGTGACCAACACACCGTGGCATCACCATCTTCATTCCGGGGCGTTTCGCTGCTCCACAGTGGCGGATGGTTTCCAGATCCAAGATTTCAAGCATGACACTCAATTTCCGAGCTTACGCGCTGCTATCGATGCGAGAGAACGACATATCGAGATGCACGAACTCCTGCGTGCGATCCGCGATTACTCCGAAATACCATCGACCTTCGACGGAGAGATCCCGGAATTTGCTTTTGGGGAGGGTGCACCTAGATTGATTATTGGTCAGTGCTATCTCGTCAAAGATGAGGAGGGACGAGAACGCAAGGGAGTGCTTACGACTGCAACGGTGATGGAAGCAGAGCGCAAAGCATACTGTGGTCTCAATCTCGACGACGGAACAGCGGTCATATCCACATGGGATCTGTCGGAAGGAGAAATGGCTGCATGGCAACGTCATCCCGATACTTTTTTCGGCACCCTTGGGCAGCGTACTACGACAGCCGAGACACCTCTGGACCTGTATGACTTCATCCTTTCAAGCTACTCCAAAACGCCAAAAGAGCGGCTGCTAGAGTTAATGTCCGGATCGCCGGACATAAGCGATCTTCAGGCGCTCGACCAGTCGTCGCTAGCGAGCATCTATGCCGAGCGTTGTACGAACTCGACATTGGCATTGGGGCAGAAGACACCGTCGCTCTGAACGATAAAAAGAGGCTGTACCGCCGGTACAGTTTTGCCCTTAACTTACGATGTGCTTGGGTAAGTTAGGAGGTCACTGCGAAGTCAAATCTCGAATCCGTAGCACGGTTGTTGTAGAGCAGTTGGCGTGCCTAGCTGTCGCACGGATACCGAGGCCTGCACCTAGCAGTTCAACGACTCTCCTGTGCAAATCCGAGTTGATCGGGCGGCCCTGGTACTTGCCAGCAGCTTTAGCTTTCTCGATGCCCTGGGCCTGGCGCTCACGGCGTTGCTCATAATCCTTGCGGGCTATCGCGGCCATCATCTCCACCAGCATTGAGTTGATCGCCCCCAGCATCCGACCGGTGAACTCGTCGCCTTTAGTGTCCTGCATTCCTTGGTGGCTGGTCGGTAGATCCAGCGCGACGATGCGCAAGCCCTTGGAGTCGATCGCAGCCTTGAGCTTCTGCCAATCCTCCACAGGAAGGCGCGAGAGGCGGTCTATCGATTCCACCAGCAAGACGTCACCCTTGCGCGCATCCTTGAGCAGGCGCAGCAGCTCAGGTCGATCTACCGAGGCGCCGCTGGCGTTCTCCAGATACACGCTCGCGATCACTTTATTGTGGTCAGTGGCGAATTGCTCGAGCGATGCTCGGGCGCGGCCGGCGTCCTGCTCTTCAGTCGATGCTCGGAGGTATGCGCGGATGAACATAATGTGCTGTCCGTATCAGTTAAGGTGTTCTACTAATACTGTTGCACTATGAGTGTTACTTATCAAGCGGGAAAGGCAATAAATCAGAATCTGTGCGTATCAGCTCAGGCATACCTTTTTATTGGTCGAACACATTATTATCGCCATCCCTCTAGCGACGTACTGATCAAATGTTATGAAAAATCCTTATGCTGCAGGCTTTTACGCTCTGCTAGCTGCCCTTCTTGTCATATGTGGTGCTGTATTTTGGGCCGGCTTCAATAGCGATAAGCCCAATAGTACGCAGGACGCTTTTGCATTCATAAATTCGATTTCTGCATTATTCCAAGCCCTTGCCGCGGGTGTGGTGGCAGCCTTGGCTTATAAGGGACTAACCAGTTGGAAGCAGGAGCTTAATCACAGCAAGGCTTACGGCGTGGTGTGGGATGCCAATGTTGCATTCAGGAAAATTGAGGCGAGCATCGAGCGATTAACTGATCATTGGAGTAGATACTGTCCTCCTATGAGAGCGTCTATAGTAATAGATGCTGTAAATAAAGATCCAATCAATACGCAATTCAAAGAGTTCATCGAGCACTGCCAAATCCTGGATAAAGTCGTTGTAAAAACGGGGTGGGAGTGGGCGGAGCGCGCTGAAGAGATGCAAGCTGCGCTCGATGCGTTAGCAGTGGAGGTTCACAAACCTCCGCTAACGGACACCCAGGTGCTTACTGCAAAGCTGACAGCTAAGACACAAGAAAGTGTGGACAAGGCAGTTGAGCGTGTTGAGAGTGCGATGAGCGTGATCGAGGCAGGGCTCCGAGTTTTGGATCAAAAGTATTCATAGATTTGCTGATTGATCATCGCTCTTTCCCAATTTGTTTAGATCTTATCTTCAGCATAGATCGACGCCGAAATGATCATCCCGTCCCATCGGCGGTGGTCAAGGTATTTGCTCCTGTTTGGCGGCCGCGCAGTGACGGCCGCACGCCGAACCGATTACGCGGCTTCGGTTTCTTCTTCTGCGGCTTTTGGCTTGCCTCGAGCTGGGATCTTTTCCAGCCAAGCGCGCAACGCTTCCGAGCCGTCACACCCCGATCGCCATTTTTCGAATCGACCTGCGTAGCCTGTCGAGTTGGCAATCATCCCGCTGAGCGACACCCCGACCTGCGAAGTGGTGGCGAGCACATCGTCGTAGACGGCCAGCATTTGGCGAAGAGCGTCAATATCGTCTGCGCGAGATGCGGCAATGCCCGCTCGGGAAAGGCTCGCTGCAGCTTCAGAGTTGAGACCCGAGAGCATCGGATTTGCTCTTAGCACTGCTTCGACGATATCGGGGTGACCACCCTGGCGCGCTTCGGACATGAGGTTGCGGCGTTCTTCCGGACTGAGGCCTCGCACAAGGGCTCTCAGTTCTTGGTCTGCGAGAAAGCCTGCGATATCGCTACTCGCGCGCGGAGTGACAGGAGAGAAGCCTTTGGTGACGGTTTCGGCCAGGGTGAGCATATCCTTCGCGACCGACTGCATTGCAGGAAGTAGGGCGTCTGTCACGCCTGCGATTTTCTCTTTGCTCAAGCGCTCGATCGCGGACGAGTTGAAATCTTTGTTTTCCCGGATCGAGACGATCTCTTCGCCGAAGTCTTTGAAGGTCTCCAGCGCCAGTGTTTGAAGCTGGCGAGCGGACTTCATCAAACCGCCGGCTTGCCATACTCCTTTGGTCCCGTCCGGACGCTGGATAGAGAAGGTATGAGACTCAATGCGGGAGTGCTCGTATTCGGAGTAGTGGAGGTTGGCCAAGCCGACCTTGAGAACTGAGCGTTTGCCGATTTTCATTGCGTTACCTTTGGATTGTTTGGGATTGGAGTCGAGCGGTCGGAACACGTAGAGGCGTTGAGAATTTCGAGGAGAGACGTTTTCCCAGCAGCGGCGCCGCCGACGGCTTCGGCGCTCAACTCGTCCATCAGCTGCCTGATCTGCCGAGCGTCGCTGCTAAACTGGGAGTCGCCGGCGGTCTGCTTCAGGCGGGCGATTTGGTTACGAATGTTCATTACGCGCCTCCACGATCCGTTGGTATTGCTCTGCAGCGTGCTGCTCAATCGAGACACCTTCAGGAGGCCAGGTAACGATCCAAGCCCCTTCCTCGGGGGCGACGCGCATATCGAGAATGCCGACTTGAGCTGTCCGGCCGGCACGCTCAATTTGTCGAGTGTGAAGAATGATGGCTTTCGCCATTTGCTCACCCTGGTCGCTATCCATCTCTGCGAAGGGGAAGAACAGCGATACGTTCCGCCCCTGAATTCGATAGTCGACTTGGTGCCCAGCGGTTTTCGGAAAGTCTTCTTCCGCTTGGATCTTTCTTGTATTCGCTCGGATCACTGCGAGCACAATCAGCAGGACTGTTTCATCCGCGGCGCCGATCTTCTGGGCGATCCTTTGTAGTTCTGCCTTCAATGACTTGATGCTCATTGCTGCATTCCCTCCATTTGCGTGCGGAGTTCTTCGACGGCCTTTTGAAGCTCGGCGACCTCGATCACTCGGGCAACGGCGCCCAAGCCTTCAATGAGTGACTTGCCTTGGTCGGGCGCGAGTTGTCCGCCGGCAACTGCACGCATGATTGATTTGGCTGCGCTCGGTAAGTCCGTATCGTCGAGTTCGAATTGCACCGGCTCGGAGGTCGGTTTGATTGGTGGAACCAGGCGCTCAAGGATCAGTCGGCACGCCTGCATATCGCCCTTCTTGGCAGCCGCAAGCACCTTTTTTGTAACTGCGTCCGCCCCCTCGGCAAGTCGAGCGCGAAGCTCCTGTGTTTGCCCGGAGCGCCCGCCTGGATTGCCTGACTGCCCGGGCTTCCATTTCCCGCTCTTGTCGCGCTCAGTCATGCGGCGGGCGATTCCATGGCAATGACCGGTTTGTTTTCCGCAAGCGCGATGAGGAGGGCGGATGCCTGGATGCTTCCTTCGCTGGCAGCGTCGCGCAGGCGACCCCACGCCGCGGCCACCTCTGAGCGAGTCGGTTTGTGTTGTCGACCTCGAGCGGTCTTAGCAGTGTTCATTGGATGGCCTCGGTTGGGTTTGAGCTAATTCAAACCCACATTAGGCATGATCTGATCTTATATCCAGTGTTTTTAGGGTGCACATTATATGCTACGCGCGACAGGATGGAATGGGACTGAAATAGTTGGTTTTGGCGGATCGGAAGGGGGGATTTTTGTTGCAGTAAGTCGATACTAGGCAAAGTGATACAGCGGCTCAGGCGAACGATGCGTTCACCCTCAATCTGAGGTCGGGTGCGGGGGCGTGCGCTGGCGAGTGGTGGGACTTCCTCAATTTGAGGAACACTCCCTAACGGGGGAAGTTGAGCGACCCAACCTCAATTGGGGGCTAGACCTGCCATCCCATTCCGGTGGGGCAGGTGCCGCGACACGTTTTGTGAATTATGAAAACGTGTCGCGTACCGATGACAGGCTTTTGATTTTGCGAGGGAAAGGTTTACTCCATCGGTGGAAATCTCCCCTCAATCCGGATGTTCCACCACTGGTGAAATACCCCTGAACTGTGGGAATTTCGAACCCGGGGAAATTCTCGGCGACTCGCAGCCAGGGCAAAGTGAGGGAATGCCACTTTGGTCCGGAAGGCTCAAAAGTGCGTCAGGATCACAATTAAATAGGCCTGCTCCAACCTGCTGTCAGGGCGCGACCTCAAGACTTCATGAGTAGTGCTAGCTTCGTATTGAAGGATGCTGCATCCGAATTGGTTTACCCGCGTATCATGAGGAATGCGATTCGATGCGCTGATCATGCTTAAAAAGGAAATCTAGATGAGCGATAAATTTGAAGAGTTTGTTAGACAGCTTAATGAGTCGGCTGGCGTTGGTGACGGGGGTATAGATCTCGTTGCTGAAAAAGAGATGTGGTTCAAAAAGGCGGATGAATTCTATTCGCTCGTCAGAGAGAGTCTCGATGAGTACACCTCAACTGGGATGGCAAGTCTCGACTTTGTAGACATCTCTTTGAGTGAGGAGTTGCTGGGGGCATACAGCATGAAGGAGGCCCGGATCAGCTTGGGGCGACAAATAGTCAAGCTCACACCGATCGGTACATTTTTGGTGGGCGCGCGCGGGCGCATTGATATGAAAGGTCCTAAAGGACTGGCGCGATTTGTAGTGGTACCGCCTGGTACGAGAGAGCCTCGCATTCGAATATCGGTCGGAGAGAAACCTACCTCATCTGAGCCTGTTGCTCCACCTGAAACTTGGATATGGAAAATAGCTACGCCCCCTCCGCGTATCACATACATCGATGTGACGAAGGAATCCTTTCGGGAAGCGTTGATGGGAGTCGTCAATGGGTGACAGGGTTAGCTTTTCTACCCAGGAGCAAAGCTTGGAAGATATTGCTAACCATCATGCGGACGTCCAGGCAGGTATTTTCGAGTTCTTTGCTGGCAGTTCCCAGGCCCTACTGGATCGCTATGCCGACGCCAAAGTGGATGAGGTTCGCGATAGGTCTTTAGCGGAACTGAGCTTCACAAGCTCTCTCTCGGTGCTTTCTTCAGTAGAGGCCGCCATTCGGCTTGACTACCTTAGGCGAGTTTATGATCGTCTACGCGATCCCTTGTCAAAATCTATGAAGGATCTTCACAAGGACAAAGCAAACAAAGCCCGCCTTGAGGATGACCTCCTAGTTCTTTGGCGTGAAAAAACGGATATTTCCGTTGTTTTGCTCGGTGAACTGGTTGGGGCATTTAAATACCGGCACTGGCTTGCACATGGCCGGTATTGGACACCGAAGCTTGGTCGTCGATACGACTATGAGACCGTGTATGGCATTGCTCAAGAGTTTATTGATGCTATGGATGGTTACAATGCCACGTGTGATCAACGGAGCGTCCGCTAACCTCTTTACGGTGAAGTGGCGGGTTCGCGTTGTAGTGAGCTTCAGCCAATCGTTCTTTCACAAATGAGGGCGAACTTTGAATCATGAATTATGGTTTGAGCCCGATGGCTTGCAGTTGTTTTGTCCCTCGGGGCCTCACGGCGATGAATCACGTGCACTCCTTGAGCCGGGGTCGAAGCTGGTTTGGGAGGTTGAGGCGGCAAGCTACTTCGAAGCGATGACTAAGTACTATGAGTACATGGATTGGGGTGAGTGGACCACGGATTTTCCCGAGCTGGATAAAACTCCTTACGGAGGGCCTGGCTGGGAGGATTACCCCGTATGACATATGGAGGGGCGTAGTGAAGATTCAGGACCTTCGCGACTTGAATCAATACATGAGTGCTGTGATTACCAGCACTCGCTGAGATTGAGATCATTCGGCTAGTTGTCGCCGTTCTCCTCGAACTTGCCAATCGAGGTGCTGACCCCGCTCAGCTGACGACGTCCTTTGACCTCATAGGTACGTCCACCGTCTTCCGGGTCTGGCTTGCGCACGGTCATTTGCGCAAATAACCCGTCCTTCTCGCTGTAGGCGCCGAACCAATTGTTCATCCGGCCGATAAAACACTCCTTGCCGATGATCACCGGGAAGTCAGCGACCGACTCGATGGCGTAATAGCCGGCTCCATAGCTGTAATACCCCTCAGTATCGGTGGCCGTTGGTGGAATCGGGCAGATCGGTGTTCTCTGCTCGCTGGCCTGAGTCTGACTTTCAGTTACATGAGTCAATGCTTGGTTGAGTGACTGATGCAGAGCTGGCTCCAGTTTGAATGTCGTCTTGCCGTCCTCATTGTGCTGAGTCCGGGGAACGCTAAGTCGGTAGTCGTAGCGAACCTCGATGATGGGCACTTCGTGGTTGATTTGCAGGGGGTTGAGCAAATACACCCGATCAACTCCGTAGGCGCCGGCGCGATAAGCCGCGTAAACCTTGCCACCAATATTGACCCAGTTGACCGACTGGTTGGCGCCGCGGTCGTTGGTAGAGTAGAGCGAACCGCCAATGGATTCGCCGTCGGACGCCGGGGTTCTGCGGTTGAACTTGTCGCCCTCACGGCGAAAGGTCTCGACGAACGTGTACAGGCCGGTGCCGCCCGTGTAGGTCTCGACTATCAGGTCACGTTGCCGGTCACCGTCCAGGTCAATCAAGGTAAACATGGTCCGGCCCAGGGCCGTATCTGCGTCGAACTCGGTGGTGCTCAAGGCCTTCCATTCGTCTTGGGAAACGCCTTTGGGCCGCGTCTTGGGGAAGTGCGTTTTGTCTGAGAATTGATCGGCGTCCGGGTCGGCGGAAAACGTGGTCCCAGGGCTTTTCAATGACAGTGAGGCGAGTGTCCGTTCCAGGGCAAATTGCGGATCAGTTTTGCTCGCGGCCCGAATACTGTTTTGGAGGTCATCCAAGACCTGTTTATCAACACCATCCGGTTGATGGGCGGCGAACTGTGTCCACTGCGTTTGCAAAAGTTGCAGGCGCTCGCGATAGCGCAAATCCAGGCAGGCAACATCCTCGACGCACTCATTGCGTGTTTTCAACCAGCTACGCTGCGTTTGCTTCAGGTCCGGTTGGGCTTGCGCAGAGGTGGTCATCAGTTGCCGATAGAGCATCCCCATCTGCGCATCCAGGTCATACAACCCTTTATTTGCACAAATCGTATTTTCGACGGCGCTCGAAGCTTTCGCACAATCCATTCCAGCCGCCATCGCTTGCTGGATAAACAGCAGCGCACAGGCGGACACGATGTAACGTCCTTTGATGTACACGAGATAAACCTTGTAGTGGAAAGGTAAGCCGGTGCGCAGGGTAATCGCTGTACGAGGAATCTTGAAGTGTCCGCTTCAGGGAACGTCACTTGTGGCCGATAACCCACTCGGTGACTTAAAAGTCGCGTGAAATCGCTTGATAGCATTTGGCCTGCAGCTATCATCTGCGCGCCTGAAATTGCCCTCACTTCAATTGCCTGGAAATCCTCGATGCTGTCGTATCACCAAAAGAGTTTTCTGATCGTCGATGATTTCTCGGATTTCCGCAGTTCCGTGCGTTCGATGCTGCGCGAGCTGGGGGTCAAGGATGTGGACACCGCCGACACCGGCGAGCAGGCGCTGAAGATGTGTGCGCAGAAGTCCTACGATTTCATCCTGCAGGATTTCCATCTCGGCGACGGCAAGAAGAACGGCCAGCAGGTGCTGGAAGACCTGATGTCGGAAAAGCTCATCAGCCATGAAGCGGTATTTGTCATGGTGACGGCCGAGACCAGTCAGGCCATGGTGCTCAGTGCCCTGGAGCATGAGCCGGATGCGTACCTGACCAAGCCGTTCAACCGCTCCGGCCTGGCTCAGCGTCTGGAGCGTCTGGAGCAGCGCAAGACATTGCTCAAACCGATTCTGCAAGCCCTTGATCGCGGTAAGCCGGTCGAGGTGCTCAATGCCTGCATTGCGCTGTGCAAGCAGGACATCCGTTATTCGCCGCTGTGCCTGCGTTATCGCGCCGATGCACTGCGCGACATGAATCAGAACGAAGCCCTTGAACGCCTCTACGACAGCATCATTGCCGATCGGCCTCTGCCGTGGGCGTTTGCCGGGTTGGGCAAGTTGCTGTTCAAGCGTGGGCAAGTGGCGCAGGCCAAAGGCGTCTACGAAAAAGCGCTGAAAGTGTTCCCGATGATGCCGGCGTTGTACGACGGCATGGCCGATGTGCTGGTTGCCGAGGGCGACACCAAAGGCGCGCAGCGGGTGCTGGAGGAGGCGATTCGGTTGTCGCCGCTGGCGGTGCGCCGGCAAGCGTTGCTCGGCAAACTGGCGATGGCCAACGAGGATTTCGACACCGCATCCCGCGCCTATCGTCAGGCGGTGGCGCAGGGCGCGCAGTCGCGCTTCAAGGATCCGGAAAGCAACCTCGGCCTGGCCCATGCATTGATCAGCAAAGGCAGCGAGCGCGGTCTCGACACCCGCACGCGGCTGGAGATCAACACCACCCTCAGCGCCGTGGCCAAGGAAAACCCGACGGACCCGGGCCTGCAGATTCGAGCGCGCCTGATGAAGGCGACCAGTCTGCTGCTCAACGATGCCGAGACGGCCGACAAGCTCACCGAGCAAGCGCTGATGCGCCTCGACGGCATGGAGCAGTTCATGAGCCCCGAGGCGGCGCTACTGGTCGCCAAGCAGTTGCAGATGCTCGGACAGGCCGAGGCGGGTACTTCGATGCTCAAGAGCTGCGCGGAGATCTACGGCGATGATCCGGCGGTGATGAAAGACATCGCCAAGCTCACTGACGACCCGACTATTCTCAACTCGAGCAACGCCGCCGCCGACCTCAACCGGCAGGGCGTGCGCGTGTACAAGACCGGCAACCTGGTGGAGGCCCGTGAGGTGTTCCGCAAGGCACTGAAGATGCAACCGAAGAACATCAGTATCGCGCTGAACATGGCCCAGTCGCTGCTGCACGGTACCGACACCAACGTGCCGTCGGCGGAGCTGGAAGAATGTCGGGCCTGCCTGAAAATGGTCGGCCTGATGCCCGACACCGACGCGCGTTATGCGCGTTATCAGAAGCTGAAAAGCAAGGCGTTTGGCGAATGAACCACTTTGATCCGGCGCTGGATTTCTCCACGGTGATTGCCTCCACCGTTCACGACATGAAGAACTCGCTGGCGATGCTGATGCAGGCCCACAGCCAGTGGCTGGCGCGCTTGCCTCAAGAACAGCGTACGGGGGCGGAGCAGGGCGTGATCGACTTCGAGTTCGCCCACCTCAACGGCATGCTGGTGCAGTTGCTCGGGCTGTACAAGCTCGGTGTCAACCAGATGCCGCTGCAACCGGCGTATCACGAGCTTGATGACTTCATCGAGGCGCAACTGGCGGCGCATCAAGAGGTGTTCGCCAGTCGCGGGATTATCGCCACCTATGAAGTCGATCCGCTGAGCCCGCTGGGGTTCTTCGATCGTGAGCTGATTGCCTCGGTGCTGGGCAACTGCATCAACAACGCGATTCGCCATGCCCGCGAGTCGCTGCTGATCACCGTCAGCGACGAGGCCGGGCAACTGGTGTTGAGCATCAACGATGACGGCGACGGTTATCCGGCCGAGATGCTCGAACGCCAGGCCGACTACGTACAGGGCATCAATCACAGCAGCGGCAGCACCGGGTTGGGTCTGTATTTCGCCAACCGCATTGCCGCGTTGCATCAGCGCAATGGCGTGGTCGGACACACCGAAATCCGCAACGGCGGGCCGTTGGGCGGCGGCATCTTCAGCCTCTACCTGCCTTGATCTGACGCGCACCCGTGTAGGAGCTGCCGAAGGCTGCGATCTTTTGACTTTGTTTTTCAAGATCAAAAGATCGCAGCCTTCGGCAGCTCCTACAGAGGGTATTCAGGTTGTTTGGGTTTTTGATTGACGCTGCTTGATATTCCGAACAGCCGGAGCCTATTTTGTACGGGTCGCCGTTCGCGGCTCGCACAATAACAAGGATTGCGTCATGACAAGCGATGGCCAGCGTTC
Organism: Pseudomonas serboccidentalis; assembly: GCF_028830055.1. Classification (NCBI taxonomy): domain Bacteria; kingdom Pseudomonadati; phylum Pseudomonadota; class Gammaproteobacteria; order Pseudomonadales; family Pseudomonadaceae; genus Pseudomonas; species Pseudomonas serboccidentalis. Next base: position 4,922,994 of record NZ_CP101655.1, on the reverse strand, counting down.
ACTCGTGCAGCGACTGACCGGCATTGATGAGATTGAATGTGTCACGCCGGATTTGAATGGCGTGCCGCGAGGCAAGGTGATGACCGCCGAGGGTTTCCTCGAAGGGCGGCGTTTGCAGATGGCGCGGGGTGTGCTGCTGCAATGCATCATGGGCGGTTATCCGCCGGCGCGGTTTTACGGCAGTGATGACGGCGACCTCGCGCTGGTGGCCGAGCCGAGCATGATCCATCCCCTGCCATGGAGCGACGAGCCAAGGGCCCTGGCCATCTGCGATGCCGACGAGCTGAGCGGCGAAAGCTCCAATCTGTCGACCCGTGGCCAACTCAAAAAAGTCATCGCCCGTTACGCCGCGCGCGGTCTGGCGCCAGTGGTGGCGACCGAGCTGGAATTTTTTGTCTTCGCGCCGAACACCGATCCAACCCAGCCGTTCCGTCCGCCAGTCGGCCTCGACGGACGTCGCGAAGACGGTCAATCGGCGTTCAGCGTCAGTTCCAATAACGGTCTGCGGCCGTTCTTCAACGAAGTCTATAAATGCATGGCGGCGCTCGGCCTGCCGCGCGATACCTTTATGCATGAAATGGGCGTCAGCCAGTTCGAGATCAACCTGTTGCACGGTGATCCGCTGTTGCTGGCCGACCAGACTTTCCTGTTCAAGCACCTGCTCAAGGAAGTCGCGCTCAAGCACGGCCTGACGGTAGTGTGCATGGCCAAGCCGCTGGCGCACACGCCGGGCAGTTCGATGCACATCCATCAGAGCCTCGTCGAGATCGCCACCGGCAAGAATGTGTTCAACGACGAGAACGGTCAGCCGACGGTGATGTTCCGTCACTTCATCGGCGGGCAGCAGGCGGGCATGGCTGATTTCACTGCGCTGTTTGCGCCGAACGTGAACTCCTACCAGCGTCTGTGCCACCCGTATGCGTCACCGAACAATGCTTGCTGGTCTCACGACAACCGTGCGGCTGGGCTGCGGATTCCGGCCAGTTCGCCGGTGGCTCGACGCGTGGAAAACCGGTTGCCCGGTGCCGATGCCAATCCGTATCTGGCGATTGCCGCGAGCCTGGCCGCTGGCTTGCATGGGATCGAGCATGAACTGGAACCGACCGAAGCGATTCAAGGCGAATTCGAAGTGCCGGACAATCTTTCGCTGCCGTGTACCTTGCATGCCGCTCTCGAGCGTCTGAAACGTAGCCAATTGGCGAAGGAACTGTTCGGACAGGAGTTCATCGAAGGCTACATCGCTTCGAAGACCATGGAGTTGACCAGCTTCTTTGATGAAATCACTCCCTGGGAACGGCGTGTTCTAGCAGCCCAGGCCTGACGAACTGTCGCCATCGGGCTATCGTTTGGATAGCCCGATACTTACTGCAAGGAGCCGCTCGGAACGCCGATGCGCCAAATCTGGAAATCCTTTCGAGCGCTGTATTTCGCCTCGCTGATGATGTTGATCGGCTCGGGCCTCTTATCTACTTATCTGGCTTTGCGCCTGGCCGCTGACCATGTCGACGGGCTGTGGGTTGGTGCGCTGATGGCGGCCAACTATTTCGGCCTGGTGCTGGGCGGCAAGATCGGTCACCGATTGATTGCCCGGGTCGGGCATATCCGTGCGTATTCGGCGTGTGCCGGGATTGTTGGCGCGGCAGTGCTCGGGCACGGCCTGGTCGACTGGCTGCCGGCGTGGCTGGTGCTGCGGACCATCGTCGGTCTGGGCATGATGTGCCAGTACATGGTGATCGAGAGCTGGCTCAACGAGCAGGCCGACGCCAATCAGCGCGGCCTGGTATTCAGCGGCTACATGATCGCTTCGTACCTGGGGCTGGTGCTCGGTCAACTGATTCTGGTCATGCACCCCGGCCTTGGCCTGGAACTGCTGATGCTGGTCGCGCTGTGCTTCGCGCTGTGTCTGGTGCCAGTGGCGCTGACCCGGCGGATTCACCCGGCGCCGCTGCATCCGGCCCCGATGGAGCCACGCTTCTTTATCAAACGCGTGCCGCAATCGTTGAGCACGGTGCTGGGGGCCGGTCTGATCATCGGTTCGTTCTACGGTCTGGCGCCGCTGTATGCCTCGCAGCAGGGGCTGTCGACCGAGCAGGTCGGTCTGTTCATGGGTAGCTGTATTTTTGCCGGGTTGCTGGTGCAGTGGCCGTTGGGCTGGTTGTCCGACCGTTATGATCGGGCGCTGCTGATCCGCTGCTTTGCCGGGTTCCTGGCGGTGGCGGCATTGCCGTTGGCGATCCTGCCGCAGGTGCCGCTGGAAGTGCTGTTCGTGGTCGGCTTCCTCTGTTCGCTGGTGCAGTTCTGCCTGTATCCGCTGGCGGTCGCGTTCTCCAACGACCACGTCGAAGGCGATCGCCGGGTGTCGCTGACGGCGATGCTGCTGGTGACCTACGGTGTCGGCGCCAGTATCGGGCCGCTGCTGGCGGGTGTGCTGATGAAGCTGTTCGGCAGCCAGAGTCTGTACGCGTTCTTCAGCTTCTTTGCGCTGGTGCTGGTGTGGCGCATCCGTCCGAAAGCGGTGACCAATCTGCACCAGGTCGACGACGCGCCGCTGCACCACGTGGCAATGCCCGACAGCATGTCCAGCTCGCCGCTGGTGGCCGCCCTCGACCCGCGTGTCGATGAGCAGGTGGTGCAGGAGCAGATGCAGACCACGGTCACGCCGGAGCCGGAGCCAGAATCCGAAGAGCAGCCCGAAGCGCCGGCGGAAACTGATCCCGCTGATGAGGACGATAAACCAACACCGGACATCAGTGGTGCCAGACCCTGAATCGGTGACGATAAAGCTATTCAGGCAGTGACGCTGTAACTGTGGCGAGGGAGCAAGCTTCCTCGCCACAAGGGACTCACCGCTGCCAGATTATTTGCCAATAAAAAAGGGCAGTCCCGCCAAGGACTGCCCTTTTTTTTTGCGCGTTCGACTCAGAGATCGTCTTTGTCGAAGCGACGTGCTTCACGTTGCAGCTGATAGACGAAGCGCTCGACGTTGCGCGCAGCCTGACCACTGATGTTGTGGAAGCGCAGACCGGCGAAGGTGATGTTGAGCTTTTCTTCGAAATGCAGATAACGCAGTTCGACCGAGGTCGGCTGATTGCCGAACAGCGGGGGAGCGATCAGGCGGTCATAGACCTGGCCCAGCTGCAGGCGATCAGTGATGTCGCCTTCAAAGCGCAGCTTGCAACCGGTGGCGGAAATATCCAGCAGTTTGCCGTTGATCGGTGCCTTGAGCTTTTCGCCGCCGAGTTCGACGCTGACCAGATCGGTCAGCTTCAACGCAGCGCGGAAGGCGTTGCGGCGCTGGTGGTAAACCACTTCGGTCGGCAGCTCGCCGGTGTAGAAGCGATCGCTCTCGGATTCTTCAATGTTCAAGGTGCCAGTGCATTCCCAGGCGATGCGCACGCCTTCGTGGAAGCCTTCGACCTTGAACGGCTCGCCCGCCAGCAGAAAACGTTCGCCATCGCGCGGGATCATTTCGTCTAGGGCGATGGTCGCGGTTTCACGGTCGACCTTGATCAGGTAGCTCTGGAAGCGCTGGCTGCGCTCATGGAAGGTGATGATCAGCGGATCGTGGCTTTCTTGCAGCTGGCGCAGGTTGCTGGAGATTTCCAGGGGCGTGGTCAGCACCTTTGGTGGCTGCGGACTATCATCCGCGCTTAGGGCGTTTGGCACGTTTTCTCAATCTCCAGACAAAATTTGACTACGACTAGCCAGCATTTTGCCAGCATGTTTCGCGGGTTGATAGTGCAGGCACATCGAATGGCTCACGCCTGGCTGAGCGTACGCGGCTTGGTAGGTTTGGCGAACGTGCCGGAGGCGTCATACAGCGCTGGAGGCTCGCCCCCGGTGAGGATTTTCAGCTGATTGGCCGTGGCGGCCTGCTGAATCTGGATCGACTGACCGTTTTTGACGTTGGCCGCCTGGCACTGGGCAATCAGGTCGGTCAGCACATCGCTCTGCGACAGCAACTGGTCGCCAATGCTCGAGTGGCTGGCCAGTTGCTCCAGGCCCTGACGGTCGAGCGGCAGGTTGAGGCTGGCAAGGATTTCGCTGCGCTTGCGGCCATGCTGTTCAAGCAGAATGATCAATGCCTGTTTGCGCGCCAGAATATCTTCCAGCAGAGGCATGTCGCGACCGTGCAAGGCGAGGGACTCGGTTTGCAGTAACTCCAGCAATTGTTGAGCTGGAGCAAAGTCGTCGGTGATCAGTTGCAATAAATTAGTGTCGTGCATGGCTGGCCTTGGGTTCTAAGCGTCCAAAAGCCTGGCGCCGGCAAAAGCCTAGCGCTGGGCTTCGAAGTTGAGCAGTTTGCTGGCTACACGGTTGCTGTCGACTTTGTAGCTGCCATCGGCAATCGCTGCTTTCAACTCGGCCACGCGGGCTTTGTCGACGGCAGGCTGATCGCGCAGCTTGTCAGTGACCTTCTGCAACTGTTGAGCCTCATTGCTGAGGTGTACCGATTCCCCGCTTTTTGCGGTACTGGCCGTTTCGGCCGGGGTATTCAGCGGCGCGGAGGTGCCGGTTTCGGCGGTTTCCTTGGCGTTGCTGGTACGTGTACTGCCCGTAAGTGACGAGGAGCTGTTCAAACGGCTGAAATCGATGACCATGTTAAAAACCTCTGGGAATTTGGACGCTTGCCATGTTTTCGGCCATTCCCTGAAAAACTTTAGGCTCACTTTGCAATGAGCTGCATGTGCCGAAGCGTGTCCTGCTGCGGCACAGTTTAGGGAAGCGTCGGGGCGCGCGCCAGTTTTCTGCGTGAGCGTTTTACATGGCCACTTCCACTTGGCCCGGCGCAACGACTTGCGCCTTGATGACCCGGTTGGAATTGAGGTTTTTCACCCGAATCTGTTCTTTCAGACCGCCATTGGCCAGGGCTTCACCGGGCATACGCACGGCGAGCGTACCGCTGCGGGCGATGATGACCACCTGATCACCCTTGCGCACCACTTCCGCCTGTTCCAGATGCACCAGGGTAATGACCTGATCGGCGACCGTTGGTCGGGTTAATTTCTGCCCGATGGCGTCATCCACCGACGTCAGGAAGCCCTGATTGATCTGGCTGACGTCGCGTTCACGCAGGGTCACGTCCTGCGGCCCGATAATCCCGGCGCGTTTGAGGGGCCGGGTGGTGGTGACAATCTCGCGAAACAGGCGGACTTGAGCGGGCACGAACACCGTCCACGGCGAGCTTCCCTCGCACCGGACCTTGACCGTTACCCGGCCCAGCGGACGTGCCGGGCTCTCCAGCGACGCTGTCAATTCCTTGTCGCACATAGGCATGCGCATACGTGGGTCGAGCTGGTTGACCTCGATTTCGTAGCGGCCTTCCGTTTGACTGGTAGCCAGATAGTCTTCTACGGTGAACTCAAGAAAGCCCTGAGTGACGCCGATAAGCATGTCAGGCAAGGTAACCGTATCGGCACCGGCAGGGCTGCCAGCGAAAAACAAGCAGACGGCGGACGTCGCGCACAGCGCTTTGCGGGTGCGGGAGGTCAGGCGTCGAAAAAATGTCGTTTGAGCGTTCATACGAGTTAAAAAGCAAGCGCCGTGCCGTTTAGCAATGAATGTGCGTCGCAACAACACTTGGCGTTGGTGTAGGAGTCTGGGCATGGCTGGTGTAATGGATTCGGTGAACCAGCGCACGCAACTGGTAGGGCAGAATCGCCTGGAGCTGTTGTTGTTCCGTCTCGACGGTCAGCAGCTCTACGGAATCAACGTGTTCAAGGTACGGGAAGTGCTGCAGTGCCCGTCGCTGACGTTGATGCCCAAGTCCAGTCCTGTCGTGTGCGGGGTGGCGAATATTCGGGGGGCGACCATTCCGATCCTTGATCTGGCAATGGCGACCGGCTCCGGGGCGTTGAAAGACAAGAACAGTCCGTTCGTGATCATCACGGAGTACAACACCAAGACCCAGGGTTTCCTGGTCCGCTCGGTGGAGCGCATCGTCAACATGAACTGGGAAGAGATTCATCCGCCGCCCAAGGGCACGGGGCGCGACCACTACCTGACCGCTGTGACTCGGGTCGACAATCAGTTGGTCGAAATCATCGATGTCGAGAAGGTGCTGGCGGAAGTCGCGCCGACACCGGAGGCGATTTCGGTCGGTGTGGTCGATGTCGAGACCCAGAGCAAGGCGTTGTCGCTGCGGGTGCTGACGGTCGATGACTCGTCGGTGGCGCGCAAGCAGGTCACGCGTTGCCTGCAGACGGTCGGTGTCGAAGTGGTGGCGCTGAACGATGGCAAGCAGGCGCTGGATTACCTGCGCAAGCTGGTCGATGAGGGCAAGAAGCCGGAAGAAGAGTTCCTGATGATGATTTCCGACATCGAGATGCCGGAGATGGACGGGTACACCCTGACGGCGGAGATCCGCAGCGACCCGCGCATGCAAAAACTTCATATCATCCTGCATACTTCGTTGTCGGGGGTCTTCAATCAGGCGATGGTCAAGAAAGTCGGTGCCGATGACTTCCTGGCCAAATTCCGTCCTGATGACCTGGCATCCCGGGTAGTCGACCGGATCAAAGCAGCAGATATCAGCTAGGGACCTTCTGTCCCTGGCGGTCAACACGATTTAAGAGGCGGCATCATTGTCTACGGGTAATTTGGATTTCGAACAGTTCCGGGTCTTCCTGGAAAAAGCCTGTGGCATTTTGCTCGGTGAAAACAAGCAGTACCTGGTCTCGAGCCGTCTCAACAAACTGATGGAGCAGCAAGGCATCAAGTCCCTGGGTGAGCTGGTACAGCGCATCCAGACCCAGCCGCGCAGCGGTTTGCGCGAGCAGGTGGTCGATGCCATGACGACCAACGAAACCCTGTGGTTTCGTGACACCTATCCGTTTGAGGTCTTGAAGAACAAGGTGCTGCCCGAGGCGATCAAGGCCAGTCCCAACCAGCGTCTGCGGATCTGGTCGGCGGCGTGCTCGTCGGGTCAGGAACCGTATTCGCTGTCGATGTCGATCGATGAGTTCGAGCGCAGCAATCTCGGCCAGTTGAAGATGGGCGTGCAGATCGTTGCCACGGACTTGTCCGGCAGCATGCTGACCAACTGCAAGACCGGCGAGTACGACAGCCTGGCGATCGGTCGCGGTTTGTCCGCCGACCGTCTGCAGCGTTACTTCGACCCGAAAGGGCCGGGGCGCTGGGTGATCAAGGCGCCGATCAAGAACCGGGTGGAATTCCGTTCGTTCAACCTGCTCGACAGCTACGCGAGCCTGGGCAAGTTCGACATCGTGTTCTGCCGCAACGTACTGATCTACTTCTCCGCCGAGGTGAAGAAGGACATCCTGTTGCGCATTCACAGCACGCTGAAGCCGGGCGGGTATCTGTTCCTGGGCGCCTCCGAAGCGCTGAACGGTTTGCCGGATCATTACCAGATGGTCCAGTGCAGCCCGGGGATCATTTACCAGGCCAAGTGAAGCATGTGGCAAAAGAAGGGAGCCCTCAGGGGCTCCTTTTTTTTGCCGCATGCTTCACGTAGGAGCTGCCGAAGGCTGCGATCTTTTGATTTTGTTTTTCAAGATCAAGATCAAAAGATCGCAGCCTTCGGCAGCTCCTGCAGGGGGAGGTGTTAACAGGACGAAGCGGCAGAAAAGCGGCAGCCAGCGGAAACCGGTTGCCGCTTTTCTGGCATTGCCGCGTTGCCGACTTCTCGCAAAGCCCCGGTTTACGGGGGTTTTTCTGTTTGGCACGGGGCTTGCTAAAGCTCAGGTACGAAAAACCGGTCACCCGAAGGTTCCCGACATGAGCATCAGCTTCGATAAAGCGCTCGGCATTCACGAAAAGGCATTGGGCTTCCGCGCCCAGCGTGCCGAAGTGCTGGCCAACAACATCGCCAACGCCGATACCCCGAACTACAAGGCTCGGGATCTGGACTTCTCCAAAGTGCTTGAGGCACAGACCCAGAAGAACGCCAACGGCACCATCGCCCTGAACATGACCAACAGCCGTCACATCGAAGCTGAAGGCCTGGGCAATGGCGATGAGTCGCTGATGTATCGCACGCCGATGCAGCCTTCGATCGACCAGAACACCGTGGACGCCCAGCTTGAACAGTCGAATTACGCGGAAAACGCGGTCGGCTTCCAGGCCAGCTTCACCCTGCTCAACAGCAAATTCAAAGGGCTGGTGTCAGCCCTGCGCGGAGAGTAATCCATGTCCCTGTCCAGCGTTTTCAACATTGCCGGCAGCGGCATGAGCGCACAAACCACGCGTCTGAACACCGTGGCTTCGAACATCGCCAACGCCGAAACCGTCTCGTCGAGCATCGACCAGACCTACCGCGCCCGTCACCCGGTATTCGCCACCATGTTCCAGGGCGGCCAGAACAGCGGCAGCAACTCGCTGTTCCAGAGCCAGGACGCAGCCGGGCAGGGCGTGCAGGTGCTCGGTGTGGTCGAAGACCAGAGCAACCTCGAAGCGCGTTACGAGCCGAACCATCCGGCGGCCGACGCCAAGGGCTACGTCTACTACCCGAACGTCAACGTGGTGGAAGAAATGGCTGACATGATTTCCGCGAGCCGGTCGTTCCAGACCAACGCCGAAATGATGAACACCGCCAAAACCATGATGCAGAAGGTACTGACCCTCGGTCAGTAATAAGGGGCGACTGCCATGAGCGTTACCGATACCACCAGCAGCCTGAGCATGAATGACATCCTGGCGAACTCGTCGAAAAAGACCAGTTCGACCACCGGTGGCATTGCTTCGGCGACCAACAGCGCCACCGGCGGCCAGGCACTGGGCAAGGACGCGTTCCTGCAATTGCTGGTGACCCAGCTGAAGAACCAGAACCCGCTCGATCCGCAGGACAACAGCGCCTTCGTTGCGCAGTTGGCGCAGTTCAGCAGCCTTGAGGGCATCACCACCCTCAACAGCACCGTCAGCTCGCTGGCCGGCAACTACAACTCGTCGCAGGCACTGCAGGCGTCGTCGCTGGTGGGTCGCAACGTGATCGTGCAGACCAACAGCGTTCAGATGGACGACCCGAGCAAGGGCATGACCGGTTCGGCCACCGTTCCGTCGTCGATTGCCGGTGGCACCGTCAGCATTACCGACAGCAGCGGCACGGTCGTTCGCACCATCGATCTGGGCAGTCGCGCCGCAGGCAGCGCGAGCTTCACCTGGGACGGCAAGGACAAGGACGGCAACCTGGTGAAGGCCGGTACCTATACCGTCAAAGCCAACGCATCGATCAATGGCACCTCGACCGACCTGGCAACCTACCTGCCGGCCACGGTCAACAGCGTGACCATCAGCCAGACCGGTGGCGAGCTGATGCTCAACCTGTCCGGCAAGGGCACCGTCGCCCTGTCCAAAGTACAAACCATTGGTATATAGAGCCGACTAACCGGCACAAAGGAGTGGAATATGTCTTTCAATATCGGCCTTAGCGGTCTCTATGCAGCCAACAAACAACTGGACGTGACCGGCAACAACATCGCCAACGTCGCGACCGCCGGTTTCAAATCGTCCCGTGCAGAATTCGCAGACGTCTACTCGGCCACTCGCCTGGGTACCGGCAGCAAGGTCATCGGTAACGGTGTACGTCTGGCCAACGTTTCTCAGCAGTTCACCCAGGGTGACATCAACAACACCGGCAACGTGCTGGACATGGGCATCAACGGCTCCGGCTTCTTCACCATGAGCAACAACGGTTCGGTTTCCTATACCCGGGCCGGTACGTTCAAGGTCGACGATAAAGGTTACATCACCAACACCGACTACACCTCGCGTCTGCAAGGCTACGGTGTGGATGCCAACGGCAAGGTCATCAACGGCGTACTGACCGACCTGAAGATCGACACTTCGAACCTGGCGCCAAAGTCCACCTCGCTGGTGACGTCGACTATCAACCTGGACTCGACCGCTCCAGTGATCGATGACACAGTGGCCGCTGGCAAGTTCGACCCGAACAACCTCGCGACCTACACCAAGTCCTTCAGTACCCCGATCTATGACAGCCAGGGCAACATGCACCCGATGGATCAGTATGTGGTCAAGACCGGTGCGAATACCTGGAAGGTCTACACCCTGGTGGACGGTCGTAACCCGGACGCTACCGGTAGCGATCCGAAGGTCACTGCGCCGACACCTTCTACCATGACCTTTGACTCCGCTGGCAAACTGACTCAGGTCAGCACCCTGCCTGGCCCGGTGATCAGCAGTGATCTGAAGCTCGCTGGTTGGGTCCCGGGTAACGTCGTCAACGGTACCTTCAAGCCTAATGGTGCGGCCGCGAACCCGGCAGGTATCACCATTTCGATGGCTCAGACCACCCAGTACAACGCGGATACCGCCCGCTCGATCCCGACTCAGGACGGTTATGCCACTGGCCAGATCACCAACCTGACCATCGACGGTACCGGTACCCTGTTCGCCAACTTCAGCAACAACCAGAACAAGGCCATCGGCCAGGTTGCGCTGGCCAGCTTCACTAACGAGCAAGGCCTGCAAGCGATCGGCGGAACGAGCTGGAAGGAAACGTTCGCTTCGGGTATCCCGGGTTATGACGCTCCGCAAACCGGTACCCTGGGTTCCATCCAGTCCAACTCGCTGGAAGAATCGAACGTTAACCTGACCAACGAGCTGGTAGACCTGATCAAGGGCCAGAGCAACTATCAGGCGAACGCCAAGACCATTTCGACGCAGAGCACCATCATGCAGACCATCATTCAGATGACCTGATATCGATGTTTTGTAAAAAGCTGTAACGGAAAGCCCCTCTTTGAGGGGCTTTCTTGTTTAATGCGCGCGCCGGGGGCTACTCGTCTGCGGCAATCGTATTTTTGCGGGCGTATTCACGCGCTTGCTCAGGCAACACCCGGGCGCCAATGAACGGTTCGTCCAACCACAGACAGGGATGTAACGATCACTCCATGGTTTTTTTCTCTCGCTCCCGAATCGTCTTCGGGACGCTGTTCGTTAGTGCATTGCTGGTCTGGTTTATAGGGGGGCAGGGCTGGGGCGCCACGCCAAGGAAATATCTGACCACGACCGTCACCGTTGAAGATCTTGAAGAAACAGTATTGGCCAGTGGTACGGTCAAGCCTTTCCAGCAAGTCAGTGTTGGCGCACAGGTCAACGGGCAACTCAAAAGCTTGAAGGCCGGGTTGGGCGATACGGTGCGCCAAGGTCAGCTACTGGCCGAGATTGACCCGCTGTTGCCACAGAACGAACTGCTTAAGTCACGGGCAGCGTTGCTCAGTGTCCGGGCACAATATAAGGCTCGACAGGCGATGATTCGCCAGTACGAACTTGATTTCCGTCGCAAGCAAAGTCTGGTTGCCAGTGAGGCCGGATCGCGGGCCGATCTGGAGATTGCCGAAGCGCAATTGCAAAGCTCTCGTGCCGAACTGGCATCCCTGGCTGCGCAGATTTCCCAGGCGGAGATAGAAATCCGCATCGCCGAAGTCAACCTTGGCTACACGCGTATCAGTGCGCCGATGGACGGAGAAGTCATTGCCGTGGTGACTAAGCAGGGGCAGACCGTCGTTTCCGCGCAGAGTGTCCCGACCTTGCTGATCCTGGCCCGGCTGGACCGGATGACGGTCGAGGCGCGGATATCTGAAGCTGACGTGGTTCGAGTCAAGCCAGGCCAAGCGGTATCCTTCAGTATCCTGGGCGATCCGGATCGGCGCTTTGAAAGTCATATTCGGGCGGTAGAACCGGCGCCAGAGTCCATTACCCGGCAGGACACAATGCAGGGTGGTGGTGGCTCGACTGCTGGCGGTGCCGACGCAGCGGTGTACTACAACGCGCTGTTTGACGTGCCCAATGACGATCGTTCGTTGCGCACTTCAATGACGGCGCAGGTCAGCGTGCTGCTCGATTCGGCGCCAAAAGCCACAACGGTGTCGGTGGCCGCGTTGGGCAAGCGCGTCGCTGATGGCCGCTATGAAGTGCGTCGACTGGTTGGTGGTCAGTTGCAGACGGTGCTGGTCAAGACCGGTTTGCGCAATGACCTTAACGTTCAGGTGTTGGATGGTCTCAAGGAGCATGACGAAGTTGTCCTCGGCGAAGAGCCGGAGGCTCAATGAGCAGCGCCAATGATCTTTGCGACTTGACACCAAAACCCGCGCAAGAGGCTCTGCCGGTTACGCAGTTGCTAACCCTTGAGGGCGTGCAGCGCTGGTTCGCCGATGGCGAGGCCAGGACTCATGTGCTGCGCGACGTGAATCTGACCATTGCCGCTGGTGAAATGGTGGCGATTATCGGGCCGTCCGGCTCCGGAAAATCCAGCCTGATGAATATCCTCGGCTGCCTGGATCGTCCCTCTGCCGGTCGCTACTGTATCAACGGTGTCGATATGGCCGGTATGAGCAGCGATGAACTGGCGACATTACGTCGTGAGCATTTCGGGTTCATTTTCCAGCGCTTTCATTTGCTGTCGCATTTGAGCGCCGAGGCCAACGTCCAGGTGCCGGCCATTTACGCCGACCAGTCGTTTATCGAGTGTCAGCAAAAGGCTAGGGCATTGTTGCAACGCCTGGGGCTGGGGCAGCGCATGCAGCATCGACCGGGGCAGCTTTCCGGTGGTCAGCAGCAGCGGGTCAGTATTGCCCGTGCGCTGATCAATGGTGGCGCGGTGATCCTGGCCGACGAACCCACCGGCTCGTTGGACTCACGCAGTGGTGAAGAGGTAATGGCCATCCTGCGTGAACTGCACCGTAGCGGCCACACCATTATTATCGTGACCCATGACTTGCGGGTGGCGCAGCACGCTGACCGGATTATCGAGATTCATGACGGAGGGATCGTTGCGGATCAATCGAATGCCAGCCGAAAAGTGCCTGCGGCGCAGCTCGCTCAGGAGGGTGAAAGTACGCTAGATCAGGGGCGCGAAGCGGCGGCAGTGCATTGGCGTCGCTTCAGCGAGGCTTTCAAGATGGCCTGGGTTTCCCTGTGCAGCCATCGTATGCGTACATTGCTGACCATGCTGGGGATCATCATCGGCATCGCCTCAGTGGTGTCGGTGGTCGCGCTGGGGCAGGGGGCGCAGACCCGAGTCCTGCGCGATATCAGCGCCATGGGCACCAATACCATCGATGTTTATCCCGGCAAGGACTGGGGAGATGAGCAGGCCGCCTCGATCCGGACTTTGCAACCTGTGGATTTGCGGATCATCCAGGGGCAGTCCTGGGTCGACAGCGTCTCGGCGATGGTCAATGGCAGCCGAACGATTCGCTATCGCAATCTGCATGTCAGTGCCACCGTCAATGGTGTCGGCCACGATTACTTCCAGGTGATGGGCATCCGCATGAGCAAGGGCGCGGTGTTCAGTGCCAGCGATGTGATGCGCCGTGGCCAGACCCTGATCATTGATCACAATACCCGACAACGGCTGTTCAAGGACTGGGAGCAACCACTGGGCAAAGTGATCCTGGTGGGCGGCCTGCCTTGCACGGTGGTGGGGGTCATGGAAAATCGCGATGACGGTTTTTCAGGGCCGAGCCTGCAAGTCTATTTGCCTTATACAACGGTGATGGGGCGCTTGTTGGGGCAGAGCCATTTCAATTCGATCAAGGTTCGGCTCAAGGACCAGGTGGCCAGCGCTGCAGCAGAGCAAGCGCTGCAAACATTGTTGGTGGCACGTCATGGGCGCGCAGATTTTTTCCTCAGTTCCAGCGACAGCATCCTGAAAATCGTGCAGAAAACCACGGATACCCTGACGCTGCTGATCTCTGCCGTGGCGTTCATTTCACTCTTGGTCGGTGGTATCGGGGTGATGAATATCATGCTGGTATCGGTCACTGAGCGTACCCGGGAGATTGGTATCCGCATGGCCGTCGGCGCTCGACGTGCAGACATCTTGCAGCAATTCCTGATCGAGGCGGTGTTGGTCTGTCTGTTGGGTGGCTTACTGGGCGTCCTGTTGTCGTTGCTGGTCAGCCAGGTGTTTGGCTACTTCGTGCAGATGATCGTCATGGAGTTCACGGCGTTGGCAATGATTTCAGCCTGTTTGTGTTCGCTTCTGGTCGGCGTGTTGTTCGGTTATATCCCGGCGCGCAATGCCGCCCGGCTTGATCCAATTCAGGCGTTGTCCCGAGAATGAAGTGCATGAATGGCAAGTGGACTTGGGCATTGCTGCTGCCTTTGTGCTTGAGTGGATGTGGCGCTCTGCTGCACAGCGAGTACCGTCAACCCGAGGTGCACGCACCGGCCTTCTGGTTGGGTGACACGACGCACGACCGCTCATTACGTGCAGGGCAGCGATGGTGGGAAACATTTGGTGATCCGCGTCTGAATGCGTTGGTCGATGACGCCCTGATGCGTAACAACGATCTCGCTGTGGCTGCCCTCAGAGTGCGCCGGGCAGCGCTTCAGGCAGGGCTCACCGGCACCACTATCACGCCTGATCTGGACGTGGGTACGGGGGCGGAGTGGAGCAGGAACCTGCGTCGTGACGGTTCAACCCAGCGCCGGTTCTCCACGACCTCGTCGATGCGTTACGAAGTCGACTTGTGGGGGCGGCTGGCGAGTACGCGCGATGCTGCGCAGTGGGCGTTAGTGGCGACTGACTTTGATCGGCGCGCCAGTGCACTGAGCCTGGTCGGCACGACGGCGCGCCTGTATTGGCAAATCGGCCTGTTCAACGAACTGGTCCGGTCGGCCCGGGACAGTATCCGGTACGCCGAGCGGACGTTGCAGCTGGTGCAGTCCCAGCGTCTGGCTGGCGCGGCGACTGGGCTCGAAGAGGCGCAAGCCGAGCAGGTGCTGGCTACGCAACGTGCGGTACTCAGCGATTATCAGCAGCAACTTGAAGCGGCGCGCAACGCACTGGCGATTATTTTCGATCAGGCACCCGAGCACCGCTTTACAGAACTGGAACAACTGCCTTCGGTAACATTGGCGAGTGTCCCGGCAGGCTTGCCCGCCGATCTGGTTGCCCGACGTCCGGATCTGCAGGCGGCTGAATGGCGATTGCGTCAGGCATTGTCGAACTATGACGCAACGCGAGCCAGTTTCTATCCCACGTTTACGCTGACGGGCAGTCTGACAACAGGCGGTAGTCGGGAGTTGAGTCAAGTGCTCAATAATCCAGTCGGTCTGTTGGGGGTCGGTATAAACCTGCCGTTTGTGCAGTGGAATGTTCGCAAATATACAGTTGGAATATCCGCCGTTGACTACGAGGCGGCGATCATTGAGTTCCGCCAAGGGCTTTATATCGCGCTGTCGGAAGTTGAAGATGCGTTGTCAGCACAAGTGCAGTTTACCCAGCAGGGTTTGCGTCGTGAGCAGGCACTGGCCGCCGCACTGAAAGCAGAAGGGTTGGCGGAGATCCGCTATCGCAGCGGGCAGACGGGTATCAAGGAGTGGCTGGATCTGCAAGAGAGCCGGCGTGCCGCGCAAATTTCGCTGGCACAGAATCGCTTCGAGCGACTGCAGGCGCGAATGGGGTTGTATCTGGCGCTGGGTGGGGGCTTCGTGCATTAGGTTATTGCGCACGCAGACGTTAAAGGATTTGAAGCTTGTCAGTGATTAAGGAAGATTGTGCTGCGTCTCTGAATTGATTTAGTTAGTTTAATTGATGTGGGTCATTGTATTTGTATGCAATTAATCTTGTAGGGTTTTGCTTGTTTGTTATTTGTGTTCTTTTCTATTTAATTAATAAAGAGTCGGTTCTTTCCAGGTTTTATTTATTGTTTTTAGTTGTTTCGTAATGTAAGGTGCGCGCTCTTTCATCAGGGCTCTTGATGATTGATTGGGTACTCGCTTGCAGTACTTTTATTGCACGCTCTGGTTGAGTCGAGAAGTGTGATGAACGCTAAGCGTTCATTGTGCCGACGGCAACTTGGGACGTTTATTTGAAATGGAGATCGTTATGTCGCTGCGTATGGGTTTTGGTCTGACTTTGGCCGCAAGTTTGCTGCTGGGTGCTGTCGTTGTTCAGGCTGCGCCAGCGTCCTGGTGGCTTTATGAGTCGGCTTCGACTGGCCGCACTATGTGCAGCAATGTTCCGCAAGCCAGCGGCTGGGTTCGTGTTGCCGGTCCTTACAATAACGGCGGCTGCCGTCGGTAAGCACTGACGAGAGGCTCCTTCTGTGAAGGGGCCTTTTTTGTGTCTGCTAAAACCTGTTCGTTAGAGCTTTGGTGTTTTGCAGGCAAAAGAAAACCCCCGACAAACCAGAAGTCTGTCGGGGGTTTCTTTTGCCTGGGAAATATCAGGCGTCTCGCGACGCCTGAGCGCTCAGCTTATTGGCAAGCTTCGCAATCCGGCTCGTCGATCGCGCAAGCCTTTGGCACTGGAGCCGGGCCGGCAGGAGCTGCCAGAACCGAATCGTCGCCGTGGTTGCCGCCGCTGGAAACAGCGTTCAGCTTGCCGGTGTTGATGGTCGACTTCTCGGTGCTGGTCGCGGCCAGGGCACGGAGGTAGTAAGTGGTTTTCAGGCCACGGTACCAGGCCATGCGGTAGGTCACGTCGAGCTTCTTGCCCGATGCGCCAGCGATGTACAGGTTCAGCGACTGGGCCTGGTCGATCCACTTCTGACGACGGCTGGCGGCGTCAACGATCCACTTGGTGTCCACTTCGAACGCGGTCGCGTAGAGCTCTTTGAGTTCTTGCGGGATGCGCTCGATCTGCTGAACCGAACCGTCGTAGTACTTCAGGTCGTTGATCATGACCGAGTCCCACAGACCGCGAGCCTTGAGGTCGCGAACCAGGTACGGGTTGATCACGGTGAATTCGCCCGACAGGTTCGATTTCACATACAGGTTCTGGTAGGTCGGTTCGATCGACTGCGAGACGCCAGTGATGTTGGCGATGGTCGCGGTCGGTGCGATGGCCATGATGTTGGAGTTACGAATGCCTTGCTGTACACGGGCGCGAACCGGTGCCCAGTCCAGGGTTTCGTTCAGGTCAACGTCGATGTACTTCTGGCCGCGAGCCTCGATCAGGATCTGTTGCGAATCCAGCGGCAGGATGCCTTTGGACCACAGCGAACCGTTGAAGGTCTCGTACGAGCCGCGCTCGTCAGCCAGGTCGCAGGACGCCTGGATCGCGTAGTAGCTGACCGCTTCCATCGACTTGTCGGCGAACTCGACGGCAGCGTCGGAACCGTAAGGGATGTGCTGCAGGTACAGCGCGTCCTGGAAGCCCATGATGCCCAGACCGACCGGACGGTGCTTGAAGTTGGAGTTCTTCGCTTGCGGCACCGAGTAGTAGTTGATGTCGATCACGTTGTCGAGCATGCGCACGGCAGTGTTCACGGTGCGTTGCAGCTTGGCGGTGTCCAGCTTGCCATCCACGATGTGGTTCGGCAGGTTGATCGAGCCCAGGTTGCAAACAGCGATCTCGTCCTTGTTGGTGTTCAAGGTGATCTCGGTGCACAGGTTCGAGCTGTGAACCACGCCGACGTGCTGCTGCGGGCTGCGCAGGTTGCACGGGTCTTTGAACGTCAGCCATGGGT
The DNA here is from genome assembly GCF_028830055.1 of Pseudomonas serboccidentalis. NCBI lineage: Bacteria > Pseudomonadati > Pseudomonadota > Gammaproteobacteria > Pseudomonadales > Pseudomonadaceae > Pseudomonas > Pseudomonas serboccidentalis. The sequence continues at coordinate 4,905,592 of NZ_CP101655.1, read as the reverse complement.
GGCCGGTTTCGAACAGCATGGACAGCATTTTGCGCCACAGGTCTTTGGCCTGGATGGTCTTGAACAGCTTGACCTTGCCCGGGTACTCGGTCAGGGCTTCGTAGTACTCGTAGCGCTCTTCGAAGGCTTTACCGGTCAGGTCGTGCAGGTCCGGTACTTCGGATGGCGAGAACAGGGTCCATTTGCCGTCATCGAAGACGCGCTTCATGAACAGGTCAGGGATCCAGTTGGCGGTGTTCATGTCGTGGGTACGACGACGATCATCACCGGTGTTCTTGCGCAGTTCGATGAACTCTTCGATGTCCATGTGCCAGGTTTCCAGGTAGGCACAGACAGCGCCTTTGCGCTTGCCACCCTGGTTAACGGCTACCGCGGTGTCGTTCACCACTTTCAGGAACGGAACCACGCCTTGCGACTTGCCGTTGGTGCCCTTGATGTACGAACCCAGTGCACGAACAGGGGTCCAGTCGTTGCCCAGGCCGCCCGCGAATTTGGACAACATGGCGTTGTCGTGGATCGCGTGGTAGATGCCCGACAGGTCGTCCGGAACGGTGGTCAGGTAGCAGCTCGACAGCTGTGGACGCAGAGTGCCGGCGTTGAACAGGGTCGGGGTCGAAGCCATGTAGTCGAAGGACGACAGCAGGTTGTAGAACTCGATCGCACGGTCTTCTTTCTGCTTCTCTTCGATTGCCAGGCCCATGGCCACACGCATGAAGAAAATCTGCGGCAGTTCGAAACGCACGCCATCCTTGTGGATGAAGTAACGGTCGTACAGGGTCTGCAGGCCCAGGTAGGTGAATTGCTGGTCGCGCTCGTGGTTGATCGCCTTGCCCAGTTTTTCCAGGTCGAAGGAGGCCAGCACAGGGTTCAGCAGTTCGAACTCGATACCTTTGGCGATGTAAGCCGGCAGCGCCTTGGCGTACAGGTCGGCCATCTCGTGGTGAGTGGCGCTTTCGGCCACTTCGAGGAAGCCCAGGCCTTCGGCACGCAGGGTGTCCATCAGCAGGCGGGCGGTGACGAACGAGTAGTTCGGCTCACGTTCAACCAGAGTACGCGCGGTCATCACCAGAGCGGTGTTGACGTCGTTCAGGGCCACGCCGTCGTACAGGTTCTTCAGGGTTTCGCGCTGGATCAGGTCGCCGTCGACTTCTTCCAGACCTTCGCAGGCCTCGGTGACGATGGTGTTCAGGCGGCCCATGTCCAGCGGCGCGAGGCTGCCGTCGGCACGGGTGATACGGATCGACGGGTGCGCGTTGACGGCGGCTTCGACCGGGGCGTGGGCAGCGCGTTCTTTGGAACGTCCGTCACGGTAGATCACGTAGTCACGAGCGACTTTCTGCTCGCCGGCACGCATCAGGGCCAGTTCGACCTGGTCCTGGATCTCTTCGATGTGGATGGTGCCGCCCGAAGGCATGCGACGCTTGAAGGTCGCGGTGACTTGTTCGGTCAGGCGGGCAACGGTGTCGTGGATTCGCGACGAAGCGGCAGCGGTGCCGCCCTCAACTGCGAGAAACGCTTTGGTGATAGCGACGGTGATCTTGTCATCGGTGTAAGGAACGACAGTGCCATTACGCTTGATCACGCGCAGTTGACCAGGCGCGGTAGCTGCCAGATCCGAATTCGAATCGGCGGCCTGCGGCAAGGTGCCCTGCGGGTTCTCGCGAGTTGTGTCGGTTTGCATGGGGGGTGATCTCCACATTCTCTATGTTTGTTTGGGCACCATCATGGTGCTCACCGTTCTGGTCCGAAGCACTACAACCGACGGGCGTCGGGCATAACAACTTCGGACCAGTAGGAAAAAGGCTAATGACGCCGCATCCTTGCCGAAGTTTTTGGCTGCGAGCCAGGGCTCGAGCCGGATTCCTTCCAGGGTGACAGTAATGACTGCAACACCCGTACCGTTCCGGTCGTTTCCAACCTAAAAAACGGTGCCATCCGCCAGTGCGGTTTGGGCTTTGAAAAACCTGCTTGGTTCAACCGGAAACTGGCAATAAAGCGCTTGAGTTTCAGGTCCGAAATGTGGTTGGGCGTTTGATTGGAAAACCCTATATGTAGGGTCTCTCCTTGCGCCGTGCTACAAGATAATGCGTTTCGAGGGGGCTTGCAACGTACTAGCTGTGGATAAACCTGTGCGTAAATTGTGTAAGAAACCAGGAATTCCCGTGTAGGCCGCGAACCTGCTGAGCTAGACCGTTTGTCACTGTTTTTCACTCGGGAAAAACGCTTCAGCGGATTTTTAAGGGCGCGAACCCTATCACAAAAAACCGCCTTGTCCGAACGCATTTGGCGACTTGTGTTCTGGCTGTACGCCGTTTATACAATCGAGCGGTGTTTACCCATTCTTATCCTCCCAAAAGATGACAAAAAGACGGGAGGATCCGAATCTGTGGGCAACCGCACACCTGTGCAGGAGCTGCCGAAGGCTGCGATCTTTTGATTTTAAAAAGCAAGGTCAAAAGATCACAGCCTGCGGCAGCTCCTACAGGGAGCAATGCGTTTCTGCCTTAATTAATAAAAACAGCAAGCAGAGGTCACCGGTGGAGCAAGAAGCGTGGCAGGTATTGATAGTCGAGGACGACCAGCGTCTGGCCGAACTCACCCGCGAATACCTGCAAGCCAATGGATTGCGCGTGGAGATCGAAGGTAACGGCGCGCTGGCGGCAGCGCGGATCATCAAGGAGCAGCCGGACCTGGTGATCCTCGACCTGATGCTGCCCGGTGAAGACGGCCTGAGCATCTGCCGCAAGGTTCGCGATCGCTATGACGGGCCGATCCTGATGCTCACCGCCCGCACTGACGATGCCGACCAGATTCAGGGCCTCGACCTCGGCGCCGACGATTACGTGTGCAAGCCCGTGCGTCCACGGCTGTTGCTGGCGCGTATCCAGGCCTTGCTGCGACGCAGTGACAGCGCCGAGCCTGTCGCGGAAAAAAGCCGCCGCCTGCAGTTCGGCCCATTGGTGGTGGACAACGCGTTGCGCGAAGCCTGGCTCAGCGACAGCGGTATCGAACTGACCAGCGCCGAATTCGACCTGCTCTGGCTGCTGGTGTCGAATGCCGGGCGGATCCTGTCCCGCGAAGAGATCTTCACTGCGCTGCGCGGCATCGGCTACGACGGCCAGGACCGCTCGATCGATGTGCGCATCTCGCGCATCCGCCCGAAAATCGGCGACGACCCCGACCACCCGCGCCTGATCAAGACCATCCGCAGCAAAGGCTATTTGTTCGTCCCTGAAGCCTGCGTGGATCTGGCCCTGTGAACTCGATCTTCCTGCGCATCTACGGCGGTATGTGCGCGGCGCTGATTCTGGTGGCGGTGCTTGGCGTACTGGCATTGCACCTGCTCAATCAGGTGCGCAGCGAGCAATACCGCGAGCGCCTGGCCCACGGCACGTTCTCGCTGATGGCCGACAACCTGCAACCGATGAACGAAACCGAGCGTCATCGGGCGCTGCTGGTGTGGGAGCGTCTGTTGGGGATTCCGCTGGCGCTGAAGAAATTTTCCGAGACCGGCCTGGATCTGTCCCAGCGCACCCGAGTGCAGCATGGTCAGGCGCTGGTGGAGCAGACCGGCCCGCATGCGGCGCGGGTCTACAAAATGGTCAGCGATAAAGAGCAACTGGTGCTCACTGGCGACGTGCAGCAGATCAGCGAGCAATTGGCGCGGGCGACTATTTACCTGTTGGCCGATGAGTTGGTGCGTTTCCCCGTGGGCGAACAGCCCAAGCGGCTGGCGCAGTTAAAGGAAGAGAAGGGCTTCGGTTTCGATTTGCGGCTGGTCACGGTGAACGAGGCCGACATGGACGAAGACCAGAGCCGTCGTGTGTCCGAGGGCGATACGGTGATGGCGCTGGGCAAGGGCGGCGACTCGATCCGGGTGTTTGCCGGCATGGTCGGCACCCCTTGGGTGCTGGAGATCGGCCCGTTGTATCAGATGAACCCCTACCCGCCGCAATGGCTGGTGCTGATCGCCGCCCTTGGCTTGAGCCTGATCGGTCTGATCGTTTATCTGCTGGTGCGTCAGCTCGAACGACGCTTGCGCGGCCTTGAAGCGGCGGCCACGCGCATTGCCAAGGGCAGCCTGGAAACCCGAGTGCCGGCCCGGGGCGCCGACTCGGTCGGGCGTCTGGCGGCGGCGTTCAACGGCATGGCCGAGCACTTGCAACAGTTGCTGGCGATCCAGCGCGAACTGGTGCGGGCGGTGTCCCATGAATTGCGCACGCCAGTGGCGCGTCTGCGTTTCGGGCTGGAGATGATCGGTTCGGCCACCACCCCGCAGGCGCTGGAAAAGTACCGTGAGGGCATGGACCACGACATCGAGGACCTCGATAAGCTGGTCGATGAAATGCTCACTTACGCGCGGCTGGAACAGGGTTCGCCAGCGCTGACCTTTCAACGCATCGACCTCGATGCGCTGGTCAATCAGGTGATCGAAGAGCTGGCGCCATTGCGCGCCGAGGTCACGGTACAGCGCGGGTTATGCCTGTCGGCGGCGGATAACGACGGCGCCTGGGTCGAGGCCGAGCCGCGCTTCCTGCACCGCGCGTTGCAGAACCTGGTGAGCAACGCGATGCGCCATGCGCGCTCGAAAGTGACGGTGAGTTATCAGGTCGGGCAGTTGCGCTGCCGGGTCGACGTCGAAGATGACGGGCCGGGTGTGCCGGAGTCGGCGTGGGAGCGCATCTTTACGCCGTTTCTGCGCCTGGATGACAGCCGCACCCGGGCGTCGGGCGGGCATGGTTTGGGCCTGTCGATTGTGCGGCGGATCATCCATTGGCATGACGGCCGGGCGCTGATCAACAAGAGCAAGAGTCTGGGTGGGGCTTGCTTCAGCTTGAGTTGGCCGAGGAATCAGGAGCGACGTTGATATCGATGTTGGCCAGGCTGGCCTTATCGCGAGCAGGCTCACTCCTACAGTTGGAATGCGTTCCCTTGTAGGAGTGAGCCTGCTCGCGATAGGGCCGGTGCCAGCATCGCAGCTCTTCAGGCAGAAATGTTCACCAGACTCAACAACTGCCCCTCCTGCACCCCGAACTGCGCCTCCAGCTCACGGCCATGGCGCCATTCAGCGGACAGATCGGTCAGCAGGCGCAAGCGCACCTGACCCTGTTCCGTCCATTCCAGCACCTCGGCGTGTTCGAAGTAGAAGCGCTTTTGCACAATCGGGTACAGCGCCTTGAACAGGCTTTCTTTCACCGAAAACGTCAGCGTTACGCAAAACCCCAGTTGCTCGCGCGCACCGGCGGCCATGCGCTGTAGTTCCGCCGGCGTCAGGATCTCCCCGGCCAGACGTTCGGCGCGGTCGCTGTCGAGCAGGTTTTCCAGGTCCATGCCCAAGCCGCGCCAGTGCTGTTTATTGGCGACAATCGCTGCCGCACGCCCGGTGCTGTGGGTGATCGAGCCGCAGATGTGCGCCGGCCACACCGGCGCGCGGTCTTCGCCAATCGCCGGGATCACGCTTGAGCCTTCCAGTTGCTGCAACGCGGCCCGGGCGCAGATCCGCCCGGCGAGAAACTCTGCCTGACGCTTGGCCACCGAACGCTGAATGCTCGGCGGCGGCTCGATGGCACTGCGCTGGAAGTCATCGCCCAGCAGTTGCTTCGGGTCGAAGCGGGTGCTCAGCAGGACGGTGTCGGGCAACACGTTCGGCAACGGCCAGTGGGCGTCGAGCGGGGTGCAGCAGGCGGGGAGGATCGGGCTGGAATTCATGGCGGGCATTTTGCCGGTTGGCGCGGATGCTGGGTAGAGCCAAATCCTTTACCTGGCGGTAATGCATAACCTGTAGGAGCTGCCGGAGGCTGCGATCTTTGCTGTTTAAAGATCAAGATCAAAAGATCGCAGCCTCCGGCAGCTCCTACAGGGTGGATGTGGATCAGCCAAAGATCTTCTGGAAGAACGCCTTCATGTCCGCCCACGATTTTTCATCGGCCGCTTTGTTGTAACCGATATCCGGGCCACCGTGATCGCCGTGGCTCAAGCGATCAGCGTCGGGATTGGTGAAGCCGTGTTTGGCGCCGTCGAGGCTGACGAACTTATAGTCGGCGCCAGCCTTGTCCATTTCCGCCTTGAATGCGGTGACGTTGTCGGCGGTGACCATGCTGTCCAGTGCGCCGTGCTCGACCAGTATTTTCGCCTTCACACTGCCGGGCGTGGCCGGGGTGGTGGTTGCCAGTGCGCCGTGGAAACTCACCACGCCCGCCAGTGGCTCGCCTTGACGCGCCGCGTTGAGCACCACGCCACCGCCGAAGCAATAGCCGATGGCGGCGATTTTATTCACGTCGGTCTGCGGCTGCTTTTTCAGCAGGTTCAGCCCGGCCTCGAAGCGCTTGCTGGACGCTGCGGCATCCTGGGTCGCGGCCTGCATGAACGCCATCGCATCTTTCGGGTGCTCGGTGTTCTTGCCTTCGCCGTACATGTCGATCGCCAGTGCGCTGTAACCCAGCTCGGCGAGTTCGCGGGCGCGGCGCTTGGCGTAATCGTTCAGGCCCCACCATTCATGCACCACCACCACGCCCGGGCGCTTGCCCTTGATCGCGTCGTCATAGGCGTAGTAGCCGATCAGTTTTGTACCGTCGGCGCTCTGGTAGGGAATCTCCTGAGTCTTGATCGCGGCGTTGGCCAGACTGCTGGCGGCGAGCAGGGTGAGGGCGAGGAACAGGCGCATGGTCGGTCTCCTTATCGAAAAGTGGTCAGGACAGCCTAGCCGATTTGATTCAGCGCAGGTTCAGAGAGCGTTCAGGGGAGGTACAGGGGCAGGTCAGTAACCTTGCGCCATACCCAAACAGCACTGTGAAAGAGGAAACTCGATGAATCATCTAAACAAACTGCTGCTGGCTTTTACCTTGTTGGGCTCCAGCCTTGCGGCGCATGCCGATGACACCACTAACTTCGCCGGCCTGACGTTCGGTCAGACCAGTGACAAGGTCAAAAAGTCCCACGCGCTGAACGACAACCTCGGCCACCCGGACGCCAGCGGCGCGATCGATGGCAACAACACTTACGGCGTGCGTCTCGGCCAGCAAAACTCGCAAGGTCGCTACTACGCCACTTACGACAACGTGTCCGGTTCGCACAATGGCATTAAACTGCGCCAGGAAAACCTGCTGGGCAGCTACGATCTGTTCTATCCAGTGGGCGGCAGCACCAAGCTGTTCGGTGGCGCGACGGCGGGTTTGACCAAGCTGACCCAGGATTCGCCAGGCTACAGCCGTGACAGCGACATCGGTTACGCCGTGGGCGGTCAGTTCGGTGTGTTGCAGCAAGTGGCGCAAAACGTTTCGGTCGAACTCGGTTACCGTTACCTGATGAGCAACGCCAGCACTGAAATGAAAGAGAGCGGCGGCAGCAAGCAAGGCTCGCTGGACTTGACCAGCAGCGCGCAGACTTACCTGTCGGCCAACTACAATTTCTAAGGAGCGAATCGCCTTGAAACCCTGTGGGAGCGAGCTTGCTCGCGAAAGCGATGTTTCATTCAACATTATCGTTGACTGAATAACCGCCTTCGCGAGCAAGCTCGCTCCCACAGGTGGTTGTGGAGATTTCAAGTGATTAGGAGAAGGTCATGAAACTGTTGGTCGTCGAAGATGAAGCGCTGTTGCGCCATCACCTGCAAACCCGCCTGACGGAGAGCGGTCACGTGGTCGAGTCCGTGGCCAATGCCGAAGAGGCGCTGTACCAGACCGGACAGTTCAACTTCGATCTGGCGGTGATCGACCTCGGCCTGCCCGGTATGGGGGGGTTGGACCTGATCCGCCAGTTGCGTTCGAACGGCAAGACGTTTCCTATCCTGATCCTCACCGCGCGCGGCAACTGGCAGGACAAGGTCGAAGGCCTCGCTGCCGGTGCCGACGACTACTTGGTCAAGCCGTTCCAGTTCGAAGAACTCGATGCGCGGCTCAACGCCTTGCTGCGCCGCTCCAGCGGCTTCACTCAGTCGACCATCGTCGCCGGGCCGTTGCTGCTGGACCTCAATCGCAAACAGGCGTCGCTGGATGAAGAACCGTTGGCGCTGACCGCCTACGAATACCGCATCCTCGAATACCTGATGCGCCACCATCAGCAAGTGGTGCCCAAGGATCGCCTGATGGAGCAGCTCTACCCGGACGACGACGAGCGCGATCCGAACGTGATCGAAGTGCTGGTCGGCCGCCTGCGCCGCAAGCTCGAAGGCCCGGGCGGGTTCAAGCCGATCGACACCGTGCGCGGTCTCGGCTACCTGTTCAATGAGCGCTGCACTTGATTCGTTCTCTTCGCGTTCGCTTGATGCTCGCCGCCACCACGTTGGCGGTGTTGTTCATGCTCGGCTTGCTGCCAGCCATGCAGGGCGCGTTCAGCCTGGCGTTGCAGGACTCGATCGAGCAGCGCCTGGCCTCGGATGTCACCACGCTGATCTCGGCGGCACGCATCGACAGCGGCCATCTGGTGATGCCGACGCAGTTGCCGGATGAGCGTTTCAACCTCACCGACAACCGCTTGCTCGGCTACATCTACGACCGCGACGGCAAACTGGTCTGGCGCTCCAAAGGCACGCAGGAAGAGCAGATCAACTACACGCCGCGCTACGACGGGCTGGGTAACGAGTTCGCGCGGATCCGCGAGAGCAACGGCCAGGAGTTCTTCGTCTACGACGTCGAAGTCAAACTGCTCGGCGGTAAAAGTGCCGCCTTCAGTATCGTCGCCCTGCAACCGGTGCGTGAATACGAAAACACCCTCGAAGGCCTGCGCGAGAATCTCTATCTGGGCTTCGGCGCCGCATTGCTGGTGTTGCTGGCGTTGCTGTGGATCGGCTTGACCTGGGGCCTCAAGGCGCTGCGCCGCCTCAGTCAGGAACTCGACGAAATCGAAAGCGGCACCCGCGAAAGTCTCACCGAACAGCACCCGCGCGAACTGCTGCGCCTGACCGGCTCGCTCAACCGTTTGCTGCACAGCGAGCGCCAGCAGCGCAGCCGTTACCGTGATTCCCTCGATGACCTGGCGCACAGCCTGAAAACTCCGCTGGCGGTGTTGCAGGGGGTCAGTGAAGACATGGCCCAGCGCCCCGAGGATCGTGATCAGGCCTGGGTGCTGCAAACCCAGATCGAGCGCATGAGCCAGCAGATCAGCTATCAACTGCAACGGGCCAGCCTGCGCAAAAGCGGTCTGGTACGCCATCAGGTGCGCCTGCAACCCGTGCTCAAAAGCCTGTGCGACACGCTGGACAAGGTCTACCGCGACAAACACGTGCGGGTGGCCTTCGATCTGCCGGAGCATTGCTGCGTGCCGATCGAGCAGGGCGCGCTGCTGGAGATGATGGGCAACCTGTTGGAGAACGCCTATCGCCTGTGCCTGGGCGAAGTGCGCATCAGCGTGCGCGAGAGCCTGGCCGGCATCGAACTGTGCATCGAAGACGACGGCCCCGGCGTACCGCCGAATCAGCGGGCGCGCATCCTCGAGCGCGGTGAACGCCTCGACCGCCAGCATCCGGGGCAGGGGATCGGGTTGGCAGTGGTCAAGGACATCATCGAAAGCTACAACGCCAAGTTGATGCTGGGTGATTCGCCGATGGGCGGGGCGGCGTTCAGGATTCATTTTCCGGCGGCTTAGGTGTTGGCCGTTCTGACGTCATCGCGAGCAGGCTCACTCCTACAGGGGAATGCATTTCAAATGTCGGAGTGAGCCTGCTCGCGAAGGCGCCAGTCGGTTCACTGCGGGGTGTCACTGCTCCTGCGCCCGATAAGCCCCCGGCGTCAGCCCGGTCCACTTCTTGAACGCCCGGTGAAACGCCGACGGCTCGGAAAACCCCAGTTGCTCGGCGATCTGTTGCAACGACAGATCCGCCCGGCCCAAGTGGTAAATGGCGATATCCCGCCGCAACTGATCCTTCAATTCCTGAAAACTGGTGCCTTCCTCGCGCAAATGCCGACGCAGGGTTTGCGGGCTGATGTGCAGCTGCGCGGCCACCGCTTCCAGGTCCGGCCAGTGCGCGCTGTCGCGGCTGAGCAAGCGGCGCAGGCGACTGCTGAGGCTGTCGCCGTCGTCCGGGCGCGACAGCAGGTCGGCGGGGGAGCGTTCGAGAAAGTGCTTGAGGGTGCGTTCGTCCTGTAACAGCGGCATGTGTAGATAGCGGCTGTGGAACAGCAGGCTGCTTTGATCGGCTGAAAACACCAGCGGGCAGGGGAACAGCAGATCGTACTCGGCGCCATGCGCCGGTTTCGGATAGCTGAACGTGGCCTGTTCCAGACGAATGCGCTGGCCGATCAGCCAGCTGCCGAGGCGATGCCAGATCACCAGCAGGCTCTCGCTGAGAAAGTGATCCGGGTCCCATAACTGCGAGTCATCGAGGCTCAGGCGCACCCATTCGTCTTCGCGGTGCAGGCTCAGGCGCGGGGCCTCGGGGAATAGGCTATAAAACAATAAGCCGCGTTGCAGTGCCTTCTCCAGGTTACGGCAGTGAATCAGGGCATGGCACATCATCGCGAAGCTACCGGGTTTGCTCGGAGCGTTGCCAAAGCCCAGGTATTCGTCGTCCAGGGCCAGCCACAGGCTCTGCAGCAGTTGGGTGAATTGCTCCGGGGCGATGCGCGCGCGCGGCTCATTCAGCAACTCGGGGCTGATGCCCAGCTGTTGCAGCAGCGGCAAATAATCGAACCCCGAACGGCGTGCGCCACCGAGGGCGGCCCGGGCGAAATGACTGGCGATGGTACGTTCGCGCATAAGCGGCAGATCCTTCCTCAGGCGCCGGATGGTAGCCGGGGCGTGCACAGGGCAACAAGGCGGATTTCCGCCAAATTGTAGGACGAGATCCGCCGAGTTGGCGGAAATCCGCCACACTTGAGTCACCGAACAGTGACACAGAAAAGCCCGTAAGTCCTGATATCAAAAGGCTTGCAGCGAATTGCACCAAAGTGGCACGGCGTTTGCGATAAGAGCGACAGAAGCGTGCGTTGATCCCGCCCGGAAAGGCGCCGCTCGAACAACAAATCCCTCCAGTGCAGGAGGGTTCGCAATTCAGGTTCTGCGCTCAACAGATGGATGTTGCCTGCAGGACGCTTGAGGAAACTTGCAATGACGACTCGTCAGCCACTGTACAAATCCCTGTATTTCCAGGTGATCGTCGCGATCATCATCGGTATTGCCCTTGGTCACTACTACCCGCAGTTTGGTGTCGCGGTAAAGCCACTGGGTGACGGGTTCATCAAGCTGATCAAAATGATCATCGCCCCGATCATCTTCTGCACCGTGGTCAGCGGTATCGCTGGCATGCAAAGCATGAAGTCGGTCGGCAAGACCGGCGGTTACGCACTGCTGTACTTCGAAATCGTATCGACCATCGCCCTGCTGGTGGGCCTGATCGTGGTCAACATTGTGCAGCCGGGCAACGGCATGCACATCGACGTCAGCACCCTCGACGCTTCGAAAGTCGCCACCTATGTAGCCCAGGGTGCTGACCAGAGCGTTGTCGGCTTCCTGCTCAACGTGATCCCGTCCACCATCGTCGGCGCGTTCGCCACTGGCGACATCCTGCAAGTGCTGATGTTCTCGGTGATCTTCGGTTTCGCCCTGCATCGCCTGGGTGACTACGGCCGTCCGATCCTCGACTTCATCGATCGCTTCGCCCACGTGATGTTCAACATCATCAACATGATCATGAAGCTCGCGCCAATCGGTGCCTTCGGTGCGATGGCGTTCACCATCGGTGCCTACGGTGTCGGCTCGCTGGTGCAGCTGGGTCAACTGATGGCCTGCTTCTACATCACTTGCGTGCTGTTCATCCTGATCGTGCTCGGTGGTATCGCCCGCATGCACGGCTTCAGCGTACTGAAGATGATCCGCTACATCCGTGAAGAACTGCTGATCGTACTGGGTACGTCCTCGTCGGAATCGGTACTGCCACGCATGCTGATCAAGATGGAGCGTCTGGGCGCGAAGAAATCGGTAGTGGGTCTGGTGATCCCGACCGGTTACTCGTTCAACCTCGACGGTACTGCGATCTACCTGACCATGGCTGCAGTGTTCATTGCTCAGGCCACCGACACGCACATGGACATCACCCATCAGATCACCCTGCTGGTGGTGTTGCTGCTGTCCTCCAAAGGCGCAGCCGGTGTGACCGGTTCGGGCTTCATCGTGCTGGCGGCCACGCTGTCGGCGGTAGGTCACCTGCCGGTGGCCGGTCTGGCGCTGATTCTGGGTATCGACCGCTTCATGTCCGAAGCCCGCGCCCTGACCAACCTGGTCGGCAACGCCGTAGCGACCATCGTTGTCGCCAAGTGGGTCAAAGAGCTGGACACCGACGTGCTGCAAACCGAGCTGGCCTCGGGTGGTCGCGGTATCGCTGATACCCGTCCTGAAGATGACCTGGGTGTGGCTGAAGGCCCAGCCCCGAGCAACGTCAAGTAACTGCAATTTGGTAATACCCTGTGGCGAGGGAGCTTGCTCCCGCTGGACTGCGCAGCAGGCCTCTCTTTGAAGAGCGGGGCCGCTTCGCGCCCCAGCGAGAGCTCGCTCCCTCGCCACACAGGCAATAGAAAACCTGCTTCGGCAGGTTTTTTATTGCCTGCGATTTGAGCATTACGGTCACTGCCGCTGATGCATCCGGTGATTGCCGTACGCGGCATCGCTGCCTAGGCTGGGTGCATCGCTCAAGGAGATCGCCCATGTCTGCGCCGCTGGCCTCACTGAAGATTCTGGATTTCTCGACCTTGCTGCCCGGGCCGTTCGCCTCGCTATTGCTGGCGGACATGGGCGCCGAGGTGCTGCGCATCGAATCGCCGACACGCATGGATCTGTTGCGGGTATTGCCGCCGCATGATGGCGGAGTATCGGCCAGTCACGCCTACCTCAACCGCAACAAGCGCAGCCTGGCGCTGGACCTGAAACAACCCGAGGCGCTGGAAGTGGTCAAGCAGCTGCTGACCGATTACGACATCGTCCTCGAGCAGTTCCGTCCCGGTGTGATGGAGCGTCTGGGCCTGGGGTATGAGGCGCTGAAGGCGATCAATCCGAAGCTGATTTACGTGTCGATCACCGGGTACGGTCAGACCGGGCCTTACAGGGATCGCGCCGGGCATGACATCAACTACCTCGCCCTGGCCGGGCTGGCCAGCTACACCGGCCGCGCCGACAGCGGTCCGCTGCCGCTGGGTATGCAGGTGGCGGATGTGGCGGGCGGTTCGCTGCACGGGGTCATCGGCCTGCTGGCGGCCGTGATCGCCCGTCAGCAGACCGGGCAGGGCACCCACCTGGACGTGAGCATGACCGATTGCGCGTTCAGTCTGAACGCCATGGCCGGTGCCGGTTACCTGGCCTGTGGTGAAGAGCCGCACTGGGAAGACCAGATGCTCAATGGCGGCAGCTTCTATGACTACTACCGTTCGCGCGACGGGCGCTGGCTGTCGGTGGGCAGTCTCGAGCCGGGGTTCATGCAGCAATTGTGTACGGCGTTGGGCCGGCCGGAGCTGGCGGCGCAGGGCTTGTCACCGAAACCCGAGCAGCAAAGGTTATTGAAGGATGCGTTGAAAGTTGAATTCGAGAAACACGACTTTGCCCAACTGTGTGAATTGTTCGCCGGGGTCGACGCCTGTGTCGAACCGGTATTGAACCTGAGCGAGGCGGTGCAGCATCCGCAGTTGCAGGCGCGCGAGCTGGTGACACAGGTGCCGCGCGGGAACGGTACGAGTCAGGCGCAGATCGCCTGTCCGTTGAAGTTCTCCGAGGCGCTGCCGGCGCCGCGGCATGTTGGCGCGGCGTTGGGGCAGCATACGGATGAGGTGTTGGCGGCGTTGGGGTTTAGTGCGCAGCGGATTGCTCAACTGCGTGCAGGCAAGGTGATTCTCTAGCGTCTGACTGGGCCTCATCGCGAGCAGGTCCACTCCTGCAATTGAAATGCGTTCCACCTGTAGGCGTGAGCCTGCTCGCGATGGGGCCAGTCGGGGCCACACAAAAACCGGCTATTCCACCCGCATCTCACCACTGAACACCAAGGTATTGCGGCATCGGCGGCACAAATACCGTCGCCCCTGGCGCACCAGGCTGTGGCGCTGCGCCGAAAACGGAAAGTCACTGTCGGCGCACGGGCATTTGTAGATGTAGCGTGTCACGCTGCGGCGTTTGATGGCGTAGGTGTGGCAGCGATCCGGCGGCAGCTCATAGACCCCGCGCATGATCAGTTGCCACTCCTCGCCGTGCGGCTGGATGCGGTCGCCGAACAGTTGATGGGCGATCAGGTGCGCGACTTCGTGGGCCACGGTCTGTTTGAGGAAGTGTTCGGTGTTTTCCCGGTACAGCTGCGGGTTGAAGCGCAGCAGGTTCTCGTGCAGATGCGCGACACCGGCTTTTTGCCCGCGCAGCTTGAGGCTGACGACGGGGCGTTGGAAATGACGTTTGAAAAAGGCTTCAGCGAGTTGGTAACAGTCTTCGACGCGGGTATTGAGTTGCTCGGGCATGCTTGATGGATCTCCAGAGACGTCGAGTATGCCGCAACCTCCCGGACTTGCGAATCGCTGACCTGCCGAATGGTCATCCGCCAAACGAGAAGGCCGCCTTGCGGCGGCCTGTGTTGGCAGATCTTGTTTTTCTCGGGGGGGAATCATGTCAGTTGGTATACACCGGCCCCACGCCGAGGCCCCAGACAATCACGGTGAACGCCATGATGGCCACCAGCACCACCAGACCGACCGCGAGCACTGAGCTGGAAAACAGAAAACCTTCGTCCGACGGAATGTTCATGAACGTCGGCAGCCCCACGTACAGCAGATACACCGTGTAGCAGATGGCCGCCGTGCCGACGATCATCCCCAGCCACATGTGCGGATACAGCGCTGCCAGCCCGCCGACGAACAACGGCGTCGCGGTGTAGGTGGCGAACGCCACGCAACGGGCCAGGCTCGGGTTGGCGTCATAGGTGCGCGCCATCCAGTGCACGAAGGCGCCCATGACCGCGACCCCGCCGAGCATCGCCAGGTACGACATCACGGTCATCCACAGTGCGCTTTCAAAGGTCAGCATCACCGGTGCGCGGTTGCCGATCACCCAGCCGACCTGCGTGGTGCCGATAAATGCCGAAACGGCCGGAATAGCCGCCAGGATCAGCGTGTGCGTCAGGTACATGTGGCTGATGCTTTCCTCTTGGTCGCCACGGATTTCCTTCCATTCCTGATCGGGGTGGGTAAAAAGTCCCACTACGTGATGGATCATGCCAGTCACTCCTCTTGTTATTGCCATCGCCCCCCAACGGAGCGCCTACGGGCCAAGGTGGCCGAGCAAATACAGGTCTTCAGATGTGTGCGACCTTATGTCGCAGTATAGAAAGGGCTAGACCACACAGGTGATAGGGGCTTAGAGCAAATCGCGCTGTAAACACAAGACTTAATCGCCGTACAGTCTTGAGTGATCGGACTTCCGATCCTGTAGGCTGCCGAAGGCTGCGATCTTTTGATCTTGTTTTAAAAAATCACAATCAAAAGATCGCAGCCTTCGGCAGCTCCTACATGAATATGCATTTCAGAATGCGACCGTTCGGTATGCTTCGCCCACGCCAGGTTTTTGCGTAAAATGCCGACCTTTCGTCACACCTCACGGATTTCGCGTCATGGGCACTCTTACGGTCAACCAGAACAAACTGCAAAAGCGCCTGCGCCGCCTGGCCGGCGAAGCGGTCGCCGATTTCAACATGATTGAAGACGGCGACAAGGTCATGGTCTGCCTGTCCGGGGGCAAGGACAGCTACACCATGCTCGACGTGCTGATGCACCTGCAGAAGGTTGCACCGATCAAGTTCGAGATCGTCGCCGTGAACATGGACCAGAAGCAGCCAGGCTTCCCCGAGCACGTGCTGCCGGCCTACCTCAAAGAGCTGGGCGTCGAGTACCACATCGTCGAAAAGGACACCTACTCGGTGGTCAAAGAGCTGGTGCCGGAAGGCAAGACCACCTGCTCGCTGTGCTCGCGCCTGCGTCGCGGCACGCTGTACACCTTCGCCGACGAAATCGGCGCGACCAAAATGGCTCTCGGTCATCACCGCGACGACATCGTCGAGACGTTCTTCCTCAACATGTTCTTCAACGGTACGCTCAAGGCGATGCCGCCGAAGCTGCGCGCCGATGATGGGCGCAACGTGGTGATCCGCCCGTTGGCCTACTGCAACGAGAAAGACATCCAGGCCTACTCGGACTTCAGGGAATTCCCGATCATCCCGTGCAACCTCTGCGGTTCGCAGGAAAACCTGCAGCGTCAGGTGGTCAAGGAAATGCTTCAGGACTGGGAGCGCAAGACCCCGGGGCGTACCGAAAGCATCTTCCGCAGCCTGCAGAACGTGGTGCCGTCACAACTGGCCGACCGCAACCTGTTCGATTTCACCAGCCTGAAGATCGACGAGACGGCGGCTTCGCGCTTCGTTAACGTCGTAAACCTCTAATCACCACCTGTAGGAGTGAGCCTGCTCGCGATTGCGGTGTGTCTATCAGCATCATTGTTGGATGACACACCGCAATCGCGAGCAGGCTCACTCCTACAATAGTTTCTTCGTTTCAATTCCCGGGAGAGGGCATGCGCGATTACAAGTGGCTGCACGAATACTGTCTGAACCGCTTCGGTTCGGCGGCTGAACTGGAAGCCCATCTGCCCGTTCCCAAGACCCCGGCACAATTGCGCAAGATCAGCGACGATCGTTACCTCTCGACCATGGCCCTGCGCGTCTTCCGCGCCGGGCTCAAGCACAGTCTGGTGGACGCCAAGTGGCCGGCCTTCGAAGAAGTGTTCTTCAAGTTCGACCCGGAAAAAGTCGTGCTGATGAGCGCCGAACACCTTGAACGCCTGATGCAGGACGCGCGGATCATCCGGCACCTGGGCAAGCTCAAGAGCGTGCCGCGCAATGCGCAGTTCATCCTCGATGTCGAGAAAGAGAAGGGCAGTTTCGGCGCGCTGATCGCCGACTGGCCGGTGACTGACATCGTCGGTCTGTGGACCTACCTGAAAAAGCACGGGCATCAGTTGGGCGGTCTATCGGCGCCACGCTTTCTGCGCATGGTCGGCAAGGACACGTTCGTGCCGAGCTATGACGTGGTCGCGGCGCTGAATGCACAGAAGATCGTCGATAAGGCACCGACCAGTTTGCGTGATCTGGCGATTGTGCAGAATGCGTTCAACCAGTGGCATGAACAGAGCGGCGGGCGGCCGATGAGCCAGATTTCGATGATGCTGGCTTACACCGTCAATCATTGAATAGCTAAAAGATCGCAGCCTTTTCGGCAGTTCCTACAGGGAACGCATTCCAACTGTAGGCACACCGAAGGCTGCGATCTTTTTCTATCAGGCGACGGAGACTTCGCCTTCACCCGCCAGCTTGCGATTCAACTGATACCGCCACCGCACATACAGCAGCGCCGAGCAGAACAGCGCCAGGCTCGCGACCATCTCCAATACGCCAAACAGCTGCCGGCTCGGGTCATAGGCTGCCAGTGCGCCCTTGATGAAATACAGGTTCACCACAAAGCACATCCACGAGTGCCCGCGGGCGCTGCCCATGATCATCGCTGGCGCGAGGACGATCCACGGGATCAGCTCGACCAGCAGAATCACCCACGGTCGGGCGCCGTGCAGGTCGGCGAACACCAGGTAGTAAGCGGCGAGCAGCCCGGCGAGGCCGAAGAAGCACAGCAGGCTGATGATCCGCATCGCCTTGACGCGGGGTTCGAGCCACTCGACGGAGGGCAGGACTTTCGGCTTCTTCGCCACCCTCAGCCCTCCAGTTTTTGCGCGGTCTTGGCCAGACGCAGGCCGAGTGCGCGACACAGCGCCACTTCGTGGGCGTCCAGGCCGCTTTTGCCGTCAGCCCCGGCGTGGTGGCTGGCGCCATAAGGCGTACCGCCGCCCTGGGTTTCCAGCAGCGCCGACTCGCTGTACGGCAGGCCGGTGATCAGCATGCCGTGGTGCAGCAGCGGCAGCATCATCGACAGCAGGGTGGTTTCCTGGCCGCCGTGCAGGCTGGCGGTGGAAGTGAACACGCCGGCCGGTTTGCCGACCAGAGCGCCGGTCAGCCACAGGTTGCTGGTGCCGTCGAGGAAATACTTGAGCGGCGCGGCCATGTTGCCGAAACGGGTCGGGCTGCCGAGGGCCAGGCCGGCGCAGTTCTTCAGGTCATCGAGGGTGGCGTAGAGCGCGCCTTCATCGGGAATGTCCGGGGCCACGGCTTCACACTCGGTGGAGATCGCCGGCACGGTACGCAGACGCGCTTCGAGGCCGGCCTGTTCGACACCGCGGGCAATCTGCCGGGCCATCTCGTTGGTCGAGCCGCTGCGGCTGTAATACAGCACCAGAATGTACGGCGCGCTCACGGCAGCAACTCCAGAATCTGCTCCGGCGGACGACCGATCACGGCCTTGTCGCCGACTTCGAGAATCG
This sequence comes from Pseudomonas serboccidentalis, assembly GCF_028830055.1. NCBI lineage: Bacteria > Pseudomonadati > Pseudomonadota > Gammaproteobacteria > Pseudomonadales > Pseudomonadaceae > Pseudomonas > Pseudomonas serboccidentalis. The sequence continues at coordinate 4,887,214 of NZ_CP101655.1, read as the reverse complement.
GCCGTTCCATCAGTTTCGGGTGCTCGGCGATGGCGGCGATCAGCTGTGCTTCGTTGAGGCTCGGGTCGGCCAACTGAAGCATTTTGTATTCATCTTCTCCGGTGCGCAGCAATTGCCGCGCGCTGATGTTCAGCTTGCCGAGCAAGGCCTTGATCTGCGCGGCGTCCAGCGGGGTTTCCAGGTAGCGCACCACGGTCGGGGACAGGCCGCGGGCTTCAAGAAGTTCCAGCGCACCGCGGGATTTCGAGCAGCGCGGATTGTGATAAAGCGTCAGATCGGTCATGGCGGGTCGCTTCTGGCGTAAAGTGGCGGCTATTCTAACTGTGCAGCGCGCAATCCAGAACCTTCAGAGGCGATGGGTCGCAGGCGCATTCAATTTATGACCAGGGAACATGACATGACACGGCGATTGGCAGCGGCATTGACGATAATCGGGGCGTTGATGCTGGGGGGCTGCGGGAACGACTACGGCATTGACCAGAACGGTCAGAAAGTCGCGTCCGAGCGCCTGGACAAACAGTGGGTAGTGCTCAATTACTGGGCCGAATGGTGCGGCCCGTGCCGCACGGAAATTCCAGAACTCAATCATCTGGCGGACGAGTTGAAAGGCAAGAACATCGGTGTGTTCGGGGTCAACTTCGACAACGTGCAAGGCGAGGATCTGAAATCTGCCAGCGAGAAACTGGGCATCAAATTCACCGTGCTGGCGCAGGATCCGGCCGACCTGTTCGACCTGCCGCGCAGTGAGGCCTTGCCGGTGACCTACATCATCGACAACAAGGGCAAGGTGCGCGAACAGTTGATGGGCGAGCAGACGGCGGCGGGGGTGATGGCGAAGCTGGAGGCGTTGCAGGCTACAAAGTGAGTCGAGGATGAAAAAAGATCGCAGCCTTCGGCAGCTTCTACAGGTGTACACATAACCTTTCAGGAGCTGCCGGAGGCGGCGATCTTTTTTGCGGCTGAACGATCAGCCCTCTTCCAGCCACCAGCGCAGCGGCTTGCCTTCAGCCGGCCAGAAACGCATCTGCTCGATCGGCGAGATGTCCCAGCGTTCGACACCTTGCAGCGCCTGCAGGAAGCGTTGTTCCTGCTCCATCAGCGCCGGTGCGCAGAGCTTGCGGGTCTTGCCGATCGGGCCGAAGCTCAGCTTGTCGCCCTCGAGGGTGTACGGCGCGAACCAGTGGTTGCAGCCGCCATTGCCGTAAGCGCGACCATCGTCGCCGAGGGTCACGGTCAGGTGGCTGTAATCCATCAATGGCCGCTCGCCGATCCATTCCAGAATGTAGCTGCGGTTCTGCTGCAATTGCACAGGCTCTGCGGCGCAGCCCACCAGAGCGGCACCGACCAACAGTGGCAGGGCAAGGCGTTTCATCACGCAGGCTCCTGGCATTTCGGGCACAGGTGCTTGTCGCCGACGGCTTTCCAGCCCAGCTCGGCGATGCGCGCCGTGGCGGCCGGTTTCTCGGCGGTCTTGCCCAGCTTGGCATCGACCGCGAACTCGAAGTTCAGCTCTTTGGCGCAGCTGTCGCAGTTGACCTGCCAGGTGTGGATCGCCAGTTCGCCGAATACCGGGCCGGTGGTCATCGCGGTCCATTGGCCTGGCGGATTGATCAGGTGGCGCACGGTGTCGACGGTCAGGCGCATGGACAAGTCCTTGCTGCCTTTGAGGGTGACCAACAGGACGTCACCGTTGCGAATCGAGCCACCATTGCCGGTGACCTGATAGCGGCCCGGTACGAGGGCGCGGCATTCGGTGAGGGTGTGTTGCGGGTTCATCAGGGTGTAGCGGAAATCGTGTTCGACCATGGGTCCTCCAAATATGCGCGACATGCTAGCACGGGCTTGATTGCAGGATGGCGTACGCGTGCGACCTTCGATCCGGTTCAAATCGGCCGGCGCTCATGGCAAACTGCCGCCCTTCACTCTGAGGGAACGGAACATGGCGCTGATTGAATGTTATGAATGCAAGCGGAGCATCAGCTCGGAAGTCAAGGCGTGCATTCATTGTGGTGCTCCGATGGCGCAGCAGCACGAGCACAGCCCGGCGCCAGCAGCTACAACGATTTCGTTCGGCAGCCTGCCGCGTAACAAATCCGTGCCCGAGGCTTTTGTCCCGCCACCGGCTGCCGAACCGGCGCCGAGAGTGTCACCGGCCGCGGTCGGTCGCCGCCGTCGGCAAGCCGCGCCAGCCCCTCAACTTCAGCCCAACGCCGACGGCTCGCGTCCGGTGGAAGGCTGGTTGAAGATCATGGTGTTTCTGTTGCCGATGGTCTTCGTCTGGTTCCTGCTGCGTAATGGTCACTCGATGAAGCAGCGCTTTTTCGGTTTTGGCTGGCTGGCGTTGCTGATCCTGGCGTCTTCGTTGTCGCCGAAGTAAACCGGCAATTCTTCAACCTTCGACCTGGTTCTGCGGCGCGCCTGCGGCCCAGGTCGCGATGTTGTGCAGGGTGGTCGCGGCAATCGCGCCCAAGGCTTCATGGGTCAGAAATGCCTGATGCGCGGTGATGATCACGTTCGGGAACGTCAGCAACCGCGCCAGCACATCGTCCTGCAACGGCAGGTCGGAGCGATCCTCGAAAAACAGCTGCGCCTCTTCTTCATAGACATCCAGTCCCAGATAGCCCAGTTGACCGTCCTTCAAGGCGTCGATCAGCGCTGGCGTGTCCACCAGACCGCCGCGACCGGTGTTGATCAGCATCGCCCCCGGTTGCAGAAGCGCCAGTGATTCACGGTTGATCAAGTGTTTGCTCTGCGCGTTGAGCGGGCAGTGCAGGCTGATGATCCGCGACTGCGCGAGCAGCTCCGGCAGGCTCAGATAGCGCGCGCCCAACGCCACGACCTCAGGGTTTGGATACGGGTCGCAGGCCAGCAACTCACAACCGAAACCGTGCATGATTTTCGCGAACGTGGCGCCGATCTGTCCGGTGCCGACGATGCCGACGGTCTTGCCCACCAGATCGAAACCGGTCAGGCCGTGCAGGCTGAAATCACCTTCGCGGGTGCGGTTGTAGGCACGGTGCAGGCGCCGGTTGAGCGCCAGAATCAGCGCCACGGCATGTTCGGCCACGGCATGCGGCGAGTAGGCCGGGACCCGCACCACGGCCAGCCCGAGGCGTTTTGCCGCGACCAGATCGACATGGTTGTAGCCCGCCGAGCGCAGGGCGATCAGCTGTGTACCGCCGGCGGCGAGGCGCTCCAGCACCGGCGCACTGAGGTCATCGTTGATGAAGGCGCAGACCACCTCGTGCTGCTCGGCCAAAGCGGCCGTATCGAGGCTGAGCCGGGCCGGCTGAAAGTGCAGCTCGATAGCGGCCGGGCAGTCGGCGGCGAGGAAACTGTCGCGGTCGTAGGTCTGGCTGCTGAAAACGATCGTGCGCATGCATTCCTCCTTGGCGCAGGGTGACGAGTCAGTGTTGACCCGTCCTCACTGTAGCGTGGGACAGCGAGGGCGACATTGCCGTGGATCAGGCGCTGATCCTGGCCTGTGCCGCGAGGCGATTGATGGCCCGCTCCAGTTCTTCCAGCGCCGCTACCGCTTTCGGGTCACCCTGTTTGAGCAGGGTTTCACTGCGCTGACAGGCCGCGCGCAATTGCGGTACGCCGCAATACCGGGTCGCACCGTGCAGGCGATGCACGCGCTCGATCAGCGCATTCTGGTCACGGCTTTCACAAGCGGCGCGAATCGCTTCGCGGTCGGCCTCCAGCGAAGCGAGCAGCATTGCCAGCATGTCTGCCGCCAGATCGGCCTTGCCGGCGGCCAGGCGCAGGCCTTCTTCGTGGTCGAGTACCGGCAGTTCATTGTTGCCGGTCGCGCTGTCATTGACCCGCTCCGGACCTTGATTGCGCAGCGCCAGACCGGTCCACTTCAGCACCACTTGCGCCAGTTGCCGCTCGCTGATCGGCTTGGTCAGGTAGTCGTCCATACCGCTTTGCAGCAAGGCGCGTTTCTCGTTGGCCATGGCGTGGGCGGTGAGGGCGACGATCGGCAGCGGCGTGCAATGCCGTTCGCTTTCCCACTGGCGGATGGTTTCCGTGGTCTGGCGCCCGTCCATGCCGGGCATCTGCACGTCCATCAGCACCAGATCGAAAGATTCGCTCTGCACCGCTTTGACCGCCGCATAGCCGCTTTCCACGGCCAGAACCTTGGCGCCCATGTCTTCGAGCAGCGTCTGCACCAGCAACAGGTTGGCCGGGTTGTCGTCGACACACAGCACTTTCGGTGCGCGGCTCGATAGCGGTTCGCCCGGTTCGTTGCGTGGCTGGCGCGGGTTGGCCAGATCCGCCAGGGCCCGACGCAGTTTGCGCGTGCAGGCCGGTTTCGCCTGCAACTGACTGTGCGGGTTGGGCACCGAGAGATGGAACAACGTCTGTTCAGTGGTCGGGCACAACACCAGCACTTTGCAGCCGAGGTGTTCCAGGTCCCAGATGTGCTGGTTCAGGCGTTCCGGGAGCATGTCGTTGCTGGTGATGCCGAGCACGGCGAGGTCGATTGCCTGATCGGTCTGGTGCGCGCCGGTGACGCCATTGGTCAGGCTTTCCAGGGTGTTGAACGGTGTGACGTCGAGGCCACAGTCTTCCAGTTGATGCTGCAGTGCCTGACGCGCCAGTTCGTGATTTTCCAGCACCGCCACCCGACGCCCGAGCAGCGGCGGGCCCGGCAGGTCTTCGGTGTCGTCGCGGGCTTTCGGCAGGCTCAGGCTGATCCAGAATTCCGAACCTTCGCCCGGGGTGCTGTCGACGCCGATCTCGCCGCCCATCTGTTCGATCAGACGCTTGGAAATCACCAGGCCCAGACCGGTGCCGCCGGGCTGGCGCGACAGCGAGTTGTCGGCCTGACTGAAGGCCTGGAACAACGCGCGCACATCCTGACTCGACAAGCCGATGCCGGTGTCCTGAATGCTGATGCGCAGTTGCACGCTGTCTTCGTGTTCTTCTTCGAGCATCGCGCGGGCGACGATGGTGCCTTCGCGGGTGAACTTGATCGCATTGCTGACCAGGTTGGTGAGGATCTGCTTCAGGCGCAGCGGATCGCCCACCAGCGACAGCGGCGTGTCGCGGTACACCAGACTCACCAGCTCCAATTGCTTGGCATGGGCCGCCGGCGCCAGAATCGTCAGGGTGTCCTGCAACAGGTCGCGCAGGTTGAATGGAATATGGTCGAGCACCAGTTTGCCGGCCTCGATCTTCGAGAAATCGAGGATCTCGTTGATGATCCCCAGCAGGCTGTCGGCGGACTTTTCGATGGTGCCCAGATAGTCGAGCTGGCGCGGGGTCAGTTCGCTTTTCTGCAACAGGTGCGTGAAACCGAGAATGCCGTTGAGCGGTGTGCGGATCTCGTGGCTCATGTTGGCGAGGAACTCGGATTTGATCCGACTCGCCTCCAGCGCTTCTTTGCGCGCCAGGTCCAGCTCGATGTTCTGGATTTCGATGGTTTCCAGGTTCTGGCGCACGTCTTCGGTGGCCTGATCGACGCTGTGTTGCAGTTCTTCGCGGGCGTTCTGCAGGGTGCCGGCCATGCGGTTGATACCGGAGGCCAACTCGTCCAGCTCCTGACTGCCGAGGGGTGGCAGACGGGTTTCCAGATGACCGTCCTTGAGCTGGGCGACGGCGTGTTTGATCTGGCTCAGCGGGCGGTTGATCGTGCGGCCCATGCGCAACGCGAGCAGGGCGGCGCCGGCAAGGCCAGCGGCAATCAACAGCAGGCTGGCAAACAGACTGCGGTAACCGCGCAGCAGCATGCCGTTGTGCGACAGCTCCAGTTCGACCCAGCCGAGCAAACGGTCGGATTCTTCCGGGATCAGGTCACCGGCGAGATTGCGATGCTTGCCGAACACCGGCATCAGGTAACGGGTGGCGTCATTGCCACTGCGCCGTTGCAATTGCGCACTGTCGCCGCTGGGCGCCTGATTGAGCATGGTCGGGCCGGCGTGCGCCAGGGGTGTGTGGTCGGGGGCGAGGAAGGTGACGGCGCGCACGTCGGGCTGTTCGAGGGACTGGGTGGCGATGCGCTCCAGCAGATCGGTGTTGCCATGGCCCATGGCGGGCGCCACCAGCGGGGCCAGTTGTTCGGCGATCATCTCGCCGCGCTGCATCAACTGGGTCTGCAGGTCGGACTGTTGCATCCAGGTGAAATAGCCACCGAGCACCAACGCCATCAGGCTGGTCGGCAACAGGGTCAGCAACAATACGCGACCTTTGATTCCCAGTTTCTTGAGCACACCCATCTCCTGCATCCCGCTGAACTGTTGACTCGCACGTGCGTCCGGCACGCGACATTGGCGCAGTGTAGCGATTTGCAGGCAGGCAATCTCCGGAAAAATCATCTCGGCATCGGTCGGCGGCGGCGGGCGCGTTTGTCCGGCGGGTCAACCTTGGGTTGCCCGATGGCGGGCAATCTTGAATAATCGCTCAACTGAGAATTATTTGCAGATACTCATGACGCTTGTCTCCGCCGACCCGCCACGCATTCTTGCCATCGAGGACGACCCGGTCCTGGGCGCCTACGTTCACGAGCATCTGGGCCGCAGCGGCTTTGCGGTGACCTGGTGCCAGAACGGGCAGGACGGTCTGAACATCGCCCGCCACCAGCCGTTCGACGTGGTGCTGATGGACATTCTGTTGCCGGGGCTCGATGGCCTGAAGGTGCTGACCCAATTACGCCAGAGCCATTCGACGCCGGTGCTGCTGATGTCGGCCCTGGGCGCCGAGGCGGACCGCATCAGCGGCTTCCGCCTGGGGGCCGACGATTACCTGCCCAAGCCGTTCAGCATGGCCGAACTGCATGTGCGGATCGAGGCGATCCTGCGGCGGGTGGCACTGGATCGGAGCCCGGCAGCGATTGCGCCGCCCGCGATCAGCGGCGCGCTGCGTTTCGACGATGAACAGTGCGACGTCTTCTATAACCAGCAGGCTGCCGGCCTGACCCGCAGCGAATACCGCTTGCTGGAAACCCTCAATCGCAATGACGAGGAAGTGCTGAGCAAGGCCTTCCTTTATCAGCACGTGCTGCAACGGGGCTACGCGGCCCACGACCGCAGCCTCGACATGCACATCAGCCAGATCCGCCGCAAACTCAAGGCCATCGGTTACACCGAGCGGGAAGTGCGCACAGTGTGGGGCAAGGGCTATGTGCTGAGTGCGGCCGATGAAAGTCTCTGATCTGCCGGGGCGGCATTCGCTGTTCTGGAAGCTGGCGTGCCTGCTGGTGGCGTTCTGTCTGCTGATGATCTGGCTGAGCTGGTCGTGGGGGCGCTACATGGAGGAGCGCAATCAGTTCCTCTCCGATGAGGCGCGCGGCACCCTGAGCCGTTATGCCGCCGAAGCCGAGCGAGCGTGGCAGCGCAGCGCACGCGACGGGGTCGATCACTGGCTACAGAGCATGGAGCTGCGCGAGGCAGGGTGGGTCGGGGTGATCGACCGCAATTTGCAGTCGTTGAGCAGTGATCCGCTGAATGAACAGGAAATTCAGCACCTGACCTTTCTGCGCGGCCTCGACTGGCCGATTCACAAGAAAAGCCGACCGTGGCTGCGCGTGCCGTTTCCCAATGACCCGTCCTCCGGCAGTCTGGTGATCGAGCTGCCGGAGCGCTTCCTGCCGGGGAAATACCGGGTGTTCTGGCGGGTGATCACCAACGGCGTGATTCCGGGGCTGTTCACCTTGTTGCTGTGCGTCGGCCTGTATCGCTTGCTGGTGGTGCCGCTGAACAACTTGCGTGAGCAGGCCAACGCCTGGCGCGCCGATCAATTGAATGTGCGCCTGTCGAGTGGCATCACCCAGCGCCCGGATGAACTCGGTGAGCTGGCGCGGGCCTTCGACTCGATGTCCGAGCGCCTGCAATCCACCGTCGCCCTGCAACAGCAGTTGCTGCGCGACCTGTCCCATGAACTGCGCACGCCGCTGAGCCGGCTGCGGGTGGCCAGTGAAAGTGAACAGGATCTGGTGCAACTGCGCGAGCGCATCGGCCGTGAAGTCGACGGCATGCAACGGCTGGTCGAAGACACTCTGCAACTGGCCTGGCTCGACACCGAGCGCGCGCCCCTGGCGGACGAAGCGATCCAGATTCAGGCGCTGTGGGAAATGCTCACCGACAATGCCTGCTATGAAAGCGGCTGGCCGAGCCTGCAATTGCAGTGCGCCGTGCCGTCGTCGTGCTGGGTGCGCGGCAACCTCAACACCTTGGCGCAGGCGCTGGAAAACATTTTGCGCAATGCCATTCGTCATTCGCCCGAGGGCGGCATTGTTCGCCTCGATGGACGACGTGATGGCGATGACTGGCATTTGTGGCTGGAAGATCAGGGCGGCGGCGTGGCCGAGGGTGATCTGCAACGGATCTTCTCGCCATTCACCCGACTCGACGGCTCGCGCCCGGGCGATGGCGGGTTTGGCCTGGGTTTAAGCATTGCGCGCAATGCGGTGCAGCGTCAGGGCGGGATGTTGTGGGCGGAGAATGGCGGGGCGGGGTTGCGCTTGAATTTGCGACTGATTGCCGATGACGGTGTCGCTCCGGCTGACGCCATCGCGAGCAGGCTCACTCCTGCATTGGAATCGTGTTCGCCGCAGATTGTGTGAACAACACAGATCTCCTGTAGGATTGAGCCTGCTCGCGATGTAGTCCATTCGGGTGGCCAATCCTGATGGCTTGCCGGAGCACTCGCCTTTTTTTGTACGACATTTCCCAAGCTGCATCGGCGGTCATTTCAAGCTTCCTGAAGGGGTTAGGCTCGTGCTTCCCCCTGATCTTCAAGGAATTGTGCATGACTGTATCCAGCCTTATCAGCAGCCCCGATGGCGAACGCTTCAACGAAGTGCTCGCGCTGATTCACCGTTCCAGACATCAGGCCATGCAGGCGGTCAATACTCAACTGATTGAGCTTTATTGGCAGGTGGGGGCGCACATCAGTCGAAAGATTGAGCAGGCGGAGTGGGGGGATTCCGTGGTGGGCCAATTGGCCGAACATTTGGCTCTGACACAACCGGGATTGCGAGGTTTTACTCGTTCGAACTTGTTTCGTATGCGCCAGTTTTATGAGCTTTATCACGCCGAAGAAAAAGTCGCACCACTGGTGCGACAATTGTCCTGGTCGCACAATTTGACCATTTTCAGCCAATGCAAACGACCAGAGGAGCGCGAGTTCTACGTACGAATGGCCGTTCGAGAGCAATGGTCGAGACGTGAGCTGGAGCGGCAGCTCAAAGCAGCTTTGTTTGAGCGAAGCGTCACCGACCCGGCAAGAGCCTCCGCGGCATTGCAGCAAACACACCCCGAAGCTCTCGAGATATTCCGTGATTCCTACATGGTCGAATTTCTCGATCTGCCCGGCGCTCATTCTGAAACCGATCTGCACCAAGGTCTGCTATCTCGCCTCAAGGAATTCCTGATCGAACTTGGTCGCGACTTCTGCTTTGTCGGTTCCGAATATCCATTGCAGGTCGGCGGTCGGGATTTCTCTCTTGATCTTCTGTTTTTCCACCGAGGGCTTAACTGCCTGGTAGCCATTGAACTCAAGGTCGGCCGTTTTGAGCCGGAATACCTAGGCAAGCTGGATTTCTATTTGGAGGCGCTGGATCGCAATGTCCGCAAGCCTCACGAAAGCCCGGCCATCGGTGTCCTGCTGTGTGCAAGCAAGGAAGATGAGGTCGTCGAGTACGCACTCAATCGCAGTCTTTCGCCCGCATTGATAGCGGAATATCAAACCTGTCTGCCGGATAAGCAATTGCTGCAGGCCAAGTTGCATGAGTTTTATGCACTGGATACGGCACACACAGAAAATAGCGACTAATGGCTGCTTATTCCCAGAAACCATAAGCACCGCACTTTGCGTGATATGGCCTGCGCAGGTTTGCCGGTATGATAGGCGCCCCCGCACGTCTGGATTGCGAATACGCCATGACCCTGCAGTACCCAACCATCGCCGATTGCGTCGGCAACACTCCGCTGGTGCGTTTGCAGCGCCTGCCCGGTGCCACCAGCAACACCCTATTGCTCAAGCTCGAAGGGAACAACCCGGCGGGTTCGGTCAAGGACCGTCCGGCGCTGTCGATGATCACCCGTGCCGAACTGCGTGGGCAGATCCACGCCGGCGATACGCTGATCGAAGCGACCTCGGGCAACACCGGCATTGCGCTGGCCATGGCCGCCGCGATCAAGGGTTACAAGATGATCCTGATCATGCCGGACAACTCCAGCGCCGAACGCAAGGCGGCGATGACCGCCTATGGTGCCGAGCTGATTCTGGTCAGCCAGGAAGAGGGCATGGAAGGCGCTCGCGATCTCGCTCAGCGGATGGAAGCCGAAGGCCGTGGCAAGGTGCTCGATCAGTTCGCCAACGGCGACAATCCTGAAGCGCACTACACCACCACCGGCCCGGAAATCTGGCGTCAGACCCAGGGCACCATCACCCATTTCGTCAGTTCGATGGGCACCACCGGCACCATCATGGGCGTGTCGCGCTACTTGAAAGAGCAGAGCGACAGCGTGCAGATCGTCGGCCTGCAACCGATGGAAGGCTCGGCCATTCCCGGCATCCGTCGCTGGCCGCAGGAATACCTGCCGAAGATCTATCAGGCCGACCGCGTCGACCGCATCGTCGACATGGCGCAAAGCGAAGCCGAGGACGTCACCCGGCGTCTGGCTCGCGAAGAAGGCATCTTCTGTGGCGTGTCCTCGGGCGGTGCGGTGGCAGCGATGCTGCGCCTGTCCAAAGAAGTTGAAAACGCGGTGATCGTTGCGATCATCTGTGACCGTGGCGACCGTTACCTGTCGACCGGCATTTTCGACGCGCCCAACTGATGGCCAAGCACGAGAGAGGCCTGCGCTTCCAGCCCACCGGCGGCAGCAAGGCCGCGCAAATCCCGACCGGCAAAAAGCAGCGCTTGAACATCGAGCGTCTGGCCAATGACGGTCGTGGCATCGCGTTTTTCGAAGGCCGTACCTGGTTCGTCCTCGGCGCCCTGGCGGGTGAAGAGGTCGAGGCGCGGGTGCTCGGCACCCACGGCAAAGTGGTCGAGGCGCGCACCGAGCGCGTATTCAAGGCCAGCGAATTGCGCCGTCCGGCAGCCTGTCAGCACGCCGGCCGCTGCGGCGGTTGCAGCGTGCAACACTTGCCCCACAACGAACAGCTTGCCCTGAAACAGCGCATGCTCGCCGAGCAGTTATTGAAGGTCGCAGGCGTCGCGCCAGACGAATGGGCCGCGCCATTGAGCGGTCCGGAGTTCGGCTATCGCCGTCGCGCGCGGATCGCCGTGCGCTGGGACATGAAGGCGAAAAAACTCGAAGTCGGGTTCCGTGCTGCCGGCAGCCAGGACATCGTCGCGATCAGCGAATGCCCGGTGCTGGTACAGCCTTTGCAACCGATCATGACCCGTTTGCCGGAGATGCTCCGCCGTTTGAGCAAGCCGCAGGCGCTGGGCCATGTCGAGTTGTTCAGCGGTTCATCGCTGGCCGTGCTGTTGCGGCACATGGCGCCGTTGTCCGAAGCGGATCTGACGATTCTCAAGGAGTTCTGCCAGTTCCATGAAGCGCAGTTGTGGCTGCATGGCGAAGGCGAACCGCAACCGGTCGATGCCACGCAGTCGCTGGGCTATCGCCTGGAGCAGTGGGATCTGGACCTGGCCTGGCGGCCGGGGGATTTCATCCAGGTCAACGCCGGGGTCAACGAGGCGATGGTGGCGCAGGCGTTGGAATGGCTGAAACCGCGCGCCGACGAGCGCGTGCTGGATCTGTTCTGCGGCTTGGGTAACTTCGCCTTGCCGCTGGCCGAAAGCGTGCGCGAAGTGGTGGCGGTGGAGGGCGTGCAGACCATGGTCGACCGCGCCGCCGCGAACGCCGCTAGCAACAATTTGCATAACACAAAGTTTTTTCAAGCCGATTTATCCCAGCCTTTGACCGATGCTCAGTGGATCGGAAACGGCTTTTCTGCGGTACTCTTGGACCCACCGCGTGACGGTGCTTTCGAGGTGGTGCGCAAGCTCGCGACCCTGGGTGCCGAGCGGTTGGTTTATGTGTCGTGCAACCCTGCAACTCTGGCGCGCGATACGGTCGAATTGATCAAGCAGGGCTACCGGTTAAAACGTGCCGGGATTCTCGATATGTTTCCTCAGACGGCGCATGTCGAAGCCATGGCGTTATTTGAAGCGAGCCAGGATGGCTCGTCTGATCCGTCTGGTCTGTCCGCATAGCGCTCGCTTTAGCCCCGCGAGTGCAAACGGGCAATGAAGGCCAGCGATTTGACGCATTGAATCTGCGTCGTAGGGAAGGTAAAGCAAGATGGTACAGGTGAGAGCACACCAGCCGATCAACACTGACGGCAGTATCAATCTCGAGGCTTGGCTCGATCATGCGGTCAGTGTCGACATGGCACTGGATCGCGAAGCCTTGAAAGAAGCCTGCGAGTTCGCTCGCGAGGCCGAACAGCAGTCCAACGCCGCGAAGAATCTGTGGGCCGAGGGCAGCGGCAGTTTCAGTACCGGTCTTGAGATCGCCGAGATCCTCGCCGACCTCAAGCTCGATCAGGACTCACTGGTCGCGGCGGTGTTGTACCGTGGCGTCCGCGAAGGCCAGATCGAGCTCGCGGCGGTCAGTCAGCGTTTCGGCCCGGTGGTGGCCAAGCTGATCGACGGCGTGCAGCGCATGGCGGCGATCAGTGCCAGTCTCAGCCCGCGTCAGTCGATGGTGATGGGGACGCAGGGCCAGGTGGAAAACCTGCGCAAGATGCTGGTGGCGATGGTCGATGACGTACGCGTCGCACTGATCAAGCTTGCCGAGCGCACCTGTGCGATCCGCGCGGTGAAAACCGCCGACGACGAGAAGCGCAACCGCGTCGCCCGGGAAGTCTTCGACATTTATGCGCCGCTCGCGCACCGCCTCGGCATCGGTCATATCAAGTGGGAACTGGAGGATTTGTCCTTCCGTTACCTGGAACCGGATCAATACAAACAGATCGCCAAACTGCTCCACGAGCGGCGGCTGGACCGTGAGCGATTCATCAGCGACGTGATGACCCAGCTCAAGGACGAATTGCAGGCCACCGGCGTCGACGCCGACATCAGCGGCCGGGCCAAACACATCTATTCGATCTGGCGCAAAATGCAGCGCAAGGGTCTGGAATTCAGTCAGATCTACGACGTGCGCGCCGTGCGCGTGCTGGTGCCGGAAATGCGCGATTGCTACACCGCGCTCGGCATCGTCCACACCCTGTGGCGGCACATTCCGAAAGAATTCGACGACTACATTGCCAACCCGAAAGAGAACGGCTACCGCTCGCTGCACACCGCCGTGATCGGTCCGGAGGGCAAGGTGCTGGAGGTGCAGATCCGCACCCACGCCATGCACGAGGAAGCCGAGCTCGGCGTGTGCGCGCACTGGCGCTACAAGGGCACCGACGTCAAGTCCGGCTCCAACCACTACGAAGAGAAAATCTCCTGGCTGCGGCAGGTGCTCGAGTGGCACGAAGAGCTGGGCGATATCGGCGGCCTGGCCGAACAGCTGCGGGTCGATATCGAACCGGACCGGGTCTACATCTTCACCCCCGACGGCCACGCCATCGACTTGCCCAAAGGCGCAACGCCGCTGGACTTCGCCTACCGCGTGCACACCGAAATCGGTCACAACTGCCGTGGCGCGAAGATCAACGGCCGGATCGTGCCGCTCAACTACAGCTTGCAGACGGGTGAACAGGTCGAGATCATCACCAGCAAGCACGGTACGCCGAGCCGCGACTGGCTGAACCCGAACCTGGGTTACGTCACGACGTCGCGGGCGCGGGCGAAGATCGTTCACTGGTTCAAGCTGCAGGCCCGTGACCAGAACGTGGCGGCCGGTAAAACCCTGATCGAACGCGAACTCAATCGCCTCGGTCTGCCGGCGGTGGATTTCGAAAAGCTGGCCGATAAGGCCAACATGAAAACCGCCGAAGACATGTTCGCCGCCCTCGGTGCCGGCGATTTGCGTCTGGCGCAACTGGTCAACCTGGCGCAGCAACTGGTCGAACCGGAACGCGGCAACGAACAGCTGGAGTTGATCCCGCGCAAGGCCACCGGCTACAAGCCGGGCAAGCGCGGCGATATCCAGATCCAGGGCGTCGGCAACCTGATGACGCAGATGGCTGGCTGCTGCCAGCCGCTGCCGGGCGACGCGATTGTCGGTTACATCACCCAGGGCCGCGGCGTGAGCATCCACCGTCAGGACTGCGCCTCGGTGCTGCAACTGGCCGGCCGCGAGCCGGAGCGGATCATCCAGGTCAGCTGGGGCCCGGTGCCGGTGCTCACCTATCCGGTGGACATCGTCATCCGCGCCTACGACCGTTCCGGTCTGCTGCGCGACGTCTCGCAGGTGCTGCTCAACGAGCGCATCAACGTGCTGGCGGTCAACACCCGTTCGAACAAAGAGGACAACACCGCGCTGATGTCCCTGACCATCGAGATCCCGGGACTGGATGCGCTGGGGCGCTTGCTGGGGCGGATTTCGCAGTTGCCGAACATCATCGAGACGCGGCGTAACCGTACCCCATAACGCGGTCCCCTGTAGGAGCTGCCGCAGGCTGCGATCTTTTGACTTTAGTTTTTAAGATCAAAAGATCGCAGCCTGCGGCAGCTCCTACACGGTTGAGTGAGATTTTGTATGTACAGCCTTGAAGACCTGCTCCACCTGATGAACCGCCTGCGCGACCCGCAGTACGGTTGCCCGTGGGACATCAAGCAAACCTACGCGACCATCGTCCCGCACACCCTCGAAGAAGCCTACGAAGTGGCCGATGCCATCGAGCGCGGCGACTTCGATCACTTGCAGGGCGAGTTGGGTGATCTGTTGTTTCAGGTCGTCTATTACAGTCAACTGGCCCGGGAAGAAGGGCGCTTCGAATTTGCCGGGGTGATCGACAGCATCACCCGCAAGCTGATCCGCCGCCATCCGCACGTATTCCCTACCGGTGATCTGTATGCGCCGCTGGATGTGCCGCGCCTGAATGAAGAACAGGTCAAGCAGCGCTGGGAGGAGATCAAGGCCGAGGAACGCGCCGAGAAATCCGCCGCGCCGCAGCAACTGTCACTGCTCGATGATGTGCCTGCCGCGTTGCCGGCGCTGTCGCGTTCGGCCAAGCTGCAGAAGCGCGCAGCGCAGGTCGGTTTCGACTGGCCGGATGCGCTGCCGGTGCTGGACAAGGTGCGTGAAGAGCTCGATGAAGTGCTCGAAGCCATGTCCGAAAACGATCCGCAAGCGGTGGCCGACGAGATCGGCGATCTGCTGTTTTCCGTGGTCAACCTGGCCCGGCACCTGAAGGTCGATCCGGAAACCGCGCTACGGGGCGCCAACGCCAAGTTCGAAAGACGTTTCCGATTTATCGAACAGGCATTGCGCGACACCCGTCGTCCCATGGAAGATTGCACCCTCGAAGAGTTGGACGCCCTGTGGGGTGAAGCCAAACGCCAGGAAAAGAATGTGCCCAGCTGCGGCTGAGCCGTTGCCCAAGTGAGTAAGCATTAATGAGCCTTTCCCTTCGCGACCAGTTGCTCAAAGCAGGCCTGGTCAACCAAAAGCAGGCCAAGCAGGTCAGCAAAGACAAGCAGAAGCAACAGCGTCTGGCCCACAAGGGGCAGGCCGAGCTGGATGATTCGCAGCAGCGCGCCGCCCAGGAAGCCATGGCCGAGAAGGTCAAGCGCGACCAGGAGCTGAACCGTCAGCAGCAAGAGAAAGCCGAGGCCAAGGCCCGTGCCGCGCAGGTCAAGCAGTTGATCGAAGTCTCGCGTCTGCCGAAGCTGACCACCGAGGACTACTACAACTTCGTCGACGACAAGAAGGTCAAGCGCATCTCGGTCAACACGCTGATGCGCAACAAGCTCAGCAGCGGCTCGCTGGCCATCGTGCACCATGCCGGCGGCTACGAAGTGATCCCCCGTGAAGCGGCCCTGAAGATCCAGGAGCGCGACCCACAGCGTATCGTCCAGCTCAACGTGCAGACCGAAGAGGTCAATGCCGAGGACGATCCGTATGCGGCCTATCAGATCCCTGACGACCTGATGTGGTAAATCGATAAAGCGGTAACAACGACAAACTGTGGCGAGGGAGCTTGCTCCCGCCGGGGCGCGAAGCGGGCCTGCTCTTTATCTTTAAAGCAGGCCTGCTGCGCAGTCCGGCGGGAGCAAGCGCCCTCGCCACATATGAATGTTCGCGTGCTGGTGATCAGGCGGATTTCAGATCCCGCTGTCGCTCTTGCAGCTCCAGTTCGGCCTTGTAGTTGTGGGCGTCGATCTCGTTGTGGAACATGCCGACCAGCAAGTCTTGTTGATGCACATCCCAGATCCGTACACCGGCGGCTACGCCTTCATGGGACATGTGTGAATCGTCGCGTTCAGTTACTTTTACAGTCATCTGCTAGCTCCAAATCTCAAGTTATCTGCAGCAAGGCGTGTGCAGGACTCTTTTATATGATTTGTTAGCTTGCTAAGTAAATGGATTATTTGTGCAAGGTGTTGTTGCGTATTTTGCAACAGTGCTGCAGCCCGCTAAATCCGCGACATTCGGTCGCAGGGGGCAAGGTTTCATGACAGAAGTTTCATTTTCGAACGCCTCGGATATCCTGTGTAGGAGCTGCCGAAGGCTGCGATCTTTTGACCCTGTTGTTCAAGGTCAAAAGATCGCAGCCTTCGGCAGCTCCTACAGGGATTTGTGCTTTCTGCAGGCCAAAAAAACGCCCCGAACCAGTCGGGGCGTTTTCATGTGCGGCTCAAGCGGGGAGAATTACTTGCCTTCCCAGCGCTTCAGTACCAGCGTGGCGTTGGTGCCGCCGAAGCCGAAGCTGTTGCTCATCACGGTGTTGATGGTGGCGTTCTCGCGGGTCTTGGTCAGCACCGGCAGATCGGCCACTTCAGGGTCCAGCTCGTCGATGTTGGCGGAACCGGCAATGAAGTTGCCTTCCATCATCAGCATGCAGTAGATCGCTTCGTGAACGCCGGCGGCGCCCAGGGAGTGACCGGACAGGCTCTTGGTCGAGCTGATCGCTGGCGCCTTGTCACCGAACACTTCACGCACACCTTTCATTTCCGCGACGTCGCCGACCGGAGTCGAGGTGCCGTGGGTGTTCAGGTAGTCGATCGGGGTGTCGACGGTGGACATTGCCATCTGCATGCAGCGGATCGCGCCTTCGCCACTCGGGGCAACCATGTCGTAGCCGTCGGACGTTGCGCCGTAGCCAACGATTTCGGCGTAGATCTTGGCTCCACGGGCCAGAGCGTGTTCCAGCTCTTCAACCACGACCATGCCGCCACCGCCAGCGATGACGAAACCGTCACGGTCGGCGTCGTAGGCGCGGGAGGCTTGTTCCGGGGTGTCGTTGCGCTTGCTGGACAGGGCGCCCATGGCGTCGAACAGGAACGACTGGCTCCAGTGCTCTTCTTCACCGCCACCGGCGAAGACGATGTCCTGCTTGCCCATCTGGATCTGTTCCATGGCGGTACCGATGCAGTGAGCACTGGTGGCGCAGGCAGAAGCGATGGAGTAGTTCAGGCCCTTGATCTTGAACGGAGTGGCCAGGCACGCGGAAACGGTGCTGCTCATGGTCCGCGTGACGCGGTATGGGCCAACGCGCTTCACGCCTTTCTCGCGCAGGATGTCCAGCGCTTCCATCTGGTTCAGGGTCGACGCGCCACCCGAGCCGGCGATCAGGCCGGTACGCGGGTTGGACACTTGCTCTTCGGTCAGGCCGGAGTCAGCGATGGCGTCTTTCATGGCCAGGTAGGCGTAAGCCGCTGCGTGGCCGACGAAACGATAGATCTTGCGATCGATCAGTTCTTCAAGGTTGAGGTCGATGGAGCCGGAAACCTGGCTACGCAGACCCATTTCAGCATATTCCGGGTTGAACCGGATGCCAGGGCGGCTTGCACGCAGGTTAGCGGAGACGGTCTCTTTGTCATTGCCCAGGCACGAAACAATGCCCAGACCAGTGATAACGACGCGGCGCATGCGAATAACCCTTAGAAGTTGTCAGTGGAGGTGAACACGCCGACGCGAAGGCCTTCGGCGGTGTAGATTTCGCGACCGTCGACAGTCACCGAACCATCGGCAATGGCCAGGTTCAGCTTGCCCTTGAGGACGCGTTTGATATGAATGTTGTAGGTGACTTTCTTGGCGGTCGGCAGGACCTGGCCGAAGAATTTCACTTCGCCCGAACCCAGCGCACGGCCGCGGCCCGGCAAGCCTTGCCAGCCCAGGAAGAAGCCGACCAGTTGCCACATGGCGTCCAGACCCAGGCAGCCCGGCATCACCGGATCGCCTTCGAAGTGGCACGCGAAGAACCACAGGTCAGGGTTGATATCCAGCTCGGCGACCAATTCACCTTTGCCGTACTTGCCGCCTTCTTCGCTGATCAGGGTGATGCGATCCACCATCAGCATGTTCGGGGCGGGCAGTTGCGCGTTACCTGGGCCGAACAGCTCACCGCGACTGCAGCGCAGCAGGTCTTCCCGAGTAAAGGCGTTTTGTTTGGTCATGCGAGCTCCTCAATAATCCCATGCGGCAGGTGGGGCAAATCTTCCCGGCCGATCGACGCGTTCATGCCTCGTACCGGCAGCCTACTCATAGACTATTGCGTTGTGGTGAAAGTCACAGCACCAAGGACATGAATGTACACTTGTGCACTGAAATTTTTATTCAAGCCTCTTTTGAGGCTTGTTCGGGTGCCTAAGACTGCCGCACTTTCGCTTTTCACGCCAGTCGCAGATGGTCGAAAAACCGTCACTACTGCACCCAGCGCTGCAGAATCTGTTGTAGGTCATTGCGTTTGAACGGCTTCGCCAGATAATCGTTCATGCCTGCCGACAGGCAAGTTTCGCGGTCGCCCTGTAGCGCGTTAGCGGTCAGCGCGATGATCGGCACATCAGCGCGTCCGGGCAGCAGCCGGATCTGCCGGGTCGCCTCGTAACCGTCAATGATCGGCAGACGGCAGTCCATCAGAATCACTTCGAAATCATTACCTTCGGCGCTGCGTATGGCCTGCGCGCCATCGGTGGCGACGCTGACCGTAAAGCCCAGGCTGCGCAACATCGCTTCGATGACGGTCTGGTTGACCGGGTTGTCCTCCACCAGCAGCACCTTGCGCCCCTCGCCATGCCCGTTGCCGCTGGCTGCGCGCGGTGCTGCCAGTTGCGGCAACGTCTGCTTATATAAAGCCAGCGGGATTTCCAGGGTGAACACCGATCCCAGACCTTCTTCACTTTGCGCACGCAACGTCCCGCCCATGCGTTCGGCCAGGGTGCGGGCGATCGGCAAGCCGAGGCCGGTGCCGCCATAGCGCCGGGAAATCGAACTGTCAGCTTGCTGGAAAGCGTTGAACATCAACTCCAGACTTTCCGACGAAATCCCGATGCCGCTGTCGCGTACCGAACAGGTGAACCACAGCAGTTCGTGATCCAGCGACTGCCATTGCGCCTCGATGCTGACTCGGCCGCGCTCGGTGAACTTCAAGGCGTTGCCCACCAGGTTGACCAGAATCTGCCGGATCCGCGTCGGGTCGCCTTGCACCTGCAAGCCGCGCATGTCCTCGGGAATCCGCAGGTTCAGGGCCAGTCCACGTTGCACCGCACTGTGCTGGAACGACTGGGCGCAAGCGCCGATCAGGTCGGCGAGGTTGAACGGGATGTGCTCCAGTTCCAGCTCCGAGCGCTCGATCCGCGAGAAGTCGAGAATATCGTTGATGACTTTCAGCAAATGCTCGGTGGACTCCGAGGCGAGCGCTGCGTACTCGATCTGCTCCTCGGTCATGTCCGTGGTTTCCAGCAACTGCAACATGCCGAGCACGCCGTTCATGGGCGTGCGCAGTTCGTGGCTCATCATCGCGAGGAAATCGGATTTGGCGTTGTTGGCCTTCTCTGCTTCCTCGCGGGTCTGGATCAGTTGCGCCATCGCCTGATGCTGTTCGCGGCTGGCTTGCTCCAGAGCCTGGGCGAGGTTGTTGATGTGTTGCGACAGGGCACCCAATTCCGTGTCATCGACGATCGGCAGCGGGGTCTTGTAGTCGCCTTGCTGAATTGCCTTGACCGCGTTGCCGATATCGCGGATCGGCGCCGACAGACTGCCGGCCAGACGCCGCGCCAGAACAAAAGTGAAGAGCAGGGCGAACAACGCCAGAATCCCGGCCTTGAACAGAATTTCCTGCTGGCGCTGACTGAAGGCATCGTTGGACAGACCGACGATCACCCGGCCCAGATAATCCTCGCTGGTTACGTTGTTGCTGGCTTTGGCGTCGTGGAAAAAATCGCTGTTGAGGGCGATCCGCTGCAGGCGCACCGGGGCCTGGAACACCTCGACCTGATGCGGTCGGTTGTGCGCATCGGCGGCTTGTTCAACGTAGGCCAGGATCCGGTTGGCACTGTCCTGTACCTCGATAAAGCGCACGTTCGGTGTAGCCAGGGTGGCTTTGAGCAGGCTTTCCAGCACGTCGTTGTTGCCGGAAATCACCCCGTACTCGGTGGCCGGGGCCAGTTGATTGGCGATCAGTTGCCCGGTGTGATTGAGCTCCTGGCGCAAATCCTGGATCCGCACGAAGGTAAAGAAACTGATCAGCAACAGCGTGAGCAGCAGTGCAGGGCCCAGGCTGATCAATTGCGTGCGGGTATTGATGTCCCAGCGACGACGCAGATTCATGGATGGCTTTCTCCTTCAGCCAACTGGCGGGCAACAGACGTTTCATCGATTGGCTCGATACCCAGGGAACGAGCGACCTGCGCATTACTTGAAACTTTAAAACGTTCGGGATAGAGCGTTCGCGGCCAAGTGGCTGGCTGGCGGTCGAGCAATTCGTCGAGGATGGCCAGCCAATCGGGCTGATCGCTGTACGTGCTGGCCAGGCTACCGGCACGGACAAACGCCGCGTTCGGCCCGACCAGTGCGATCTGCCGGGAGTAGCTGCTGAGCAGCAGGTTCTTCGCGGTTTTCGGGTTGTACAGGTCGGGGTCGTCGAGGCCCAGCAGCACGTCACTGTTTTTCAGCACTGCCTGCAACGGGCGGCTGTCCTGGGTGTTGTCCCAGCGCTGGCTGACGATTTGCAGGTGCAACGGCGCGGCGGCCAGTTGCAGCTCCTTGAGCAGGAACTCGCTGTGTTGATCGAACAGCACGCCGACTCGCCGCGCCTGCGGCAGAATCCGCTGAATCAATTTCAGCTGCCGCCCCAGCGGTGGATCGCTCCACAGCAGACTCAGGTGCGCCGGTTGCGCGGCGCCCAAGCGCTGCCGGGCTTGCAGGCGGCTGATGCGCAGCACCAGCGTTGCCGGCCCCTGAGGTTCCTTAAGGCGCCAGTCGAGACTGGGCAGGTCGAGCAGAATCATCCGCAGATTGCTCGGCAACTTGCCCGGTGCCGGCAGGCTGGCCAGAGGCTGGAAGCGCACGTTGTCGGTGGGGCGCAGTTCGCTCAGGGCCTGGACGAAGGCCTGCACCCCGGGACTTTCTTCGGCGCCGGTCAACAGAATATCGGCGGCCTGCACCGCCACGCCGTGCAGCCACGCGGTCAAAAACAGACAGGCACCGGCCAGCCAGTGGCCAAGGGTTGGCGTCTTGTTTGTCGTGCCGTAGCGCACCTTAGAACTCCAGCTCGGCGCTGAAGTACATCACCCGGCGTTCGTCGTAGTTGTTGTCGACGAAGGTGGTCGGCTCGTTGTCGAGCCGCTGTTGCAGCACGCCGGCCAATTGCAGTTGGGCCTTGCCCAGAGCGATGCGTTTGGCGATGCGCGTGTCGACCCGTTCGAAACGGTAACCGTTGAGGGCGTTGTCGCCGTAATAGAAGAGGGCGCTGTTCCAGCCGTGACCCCAATCGCGCAGCCAACCGGCGGAGCCGCTGTTGCGCGAGGTGAATTGCTGATCCAGCGGATTGCTCGCCTCGGCGTCGACGAAGGCGTAGGTGAAGCGCAGGCGATCGCGCATGCTCACGCGCCAGTCGAGCTGGGTTTCGGTGCCGCGAAAGCGCGAGCTGTTGGCGTTGCTGGCGATGTATTGGTTGTTGCGCAGCGGCTCGCTGATCATCCCGGTGATTTCGTCGTAGAACAGTTTTACATCGACCGCCAGGCCCAGCTCGGCGAAATAGCCGTTGTAGCCCAGCTCGCGTGAGCGCATGTGCTCCTGATCGAGATCGCCCGGGCCACGGGTCTTGACGAAGTAGCGGGCCGAGGACTGACCGTAGGCCGAGGGCCGCAGGTTGCTCACCTGATAGCTCCAGTTGACGTTGTTCTCGAACATGTCCGGCGAGCGGATCGCCTCCGAGTACACCGCGCGCAGGCCGTGGCGCGGGTTGATCAGGTAGTTGACCGCAAAGCGCGGCGTCAGCGAACTGCCGATCAATTGGGTGTTTTCGAACATTGCGCCGCCCTGCAGCAGCCAGTGTTCACTGGCGCGCCACTCCAGTTGGCCGAACGCACGCCAGGTGGTGTCGTCCAGCGTGCCGTTGAAGTAGGTCTCGGAATCGGCCCGGTCGTAACGATAGTTCATGCCGCTGACCAGCCGCAGACTGTCGGACAGGCTGAGAGTGTCCTGCAGTTCGAGGTCGTAGCGCGACTCCCGGGCGCTCTGGTCGATGTCGCCGCACAGGGTCTGGCTGGCACCGTTGCGCCACTGATCCAGCACCTGATTGGCCAAGGCCATTTCCTGTGGCGTGCCAGCCTCCGGGCCGGGGCCGGTGAAGCGGGTGATGTTGCGCGCCAGGCGTTCGGTGTAGTTCGGGTTGAGCTGCCACAGCTGCGTCAGCTGTGGGCTGAACGACACTTCGGCATCGCAGGCGCGCCACACCTGTTGACGGTCCCAGTGCTGGGCCGAGCCTTGTACATAAAGGCTGTGTTGCGGATTGATGTCGAGATTCCAGCGCACCGAGCCGGCGTAATCCTTGGCGACCACGTCGGAATTGTTCCCGGCAGCGGTAATCCCCGAGAACACCGGGTGGTAGGTGTAGGGCCGCTGATTGGTGCCGTCCTTCGCGTTGACCTGCCAGTCGAGGCTCTGGTTGTCGCTCAGGGTCTGGCTGACGGCGAGGCTGAAGCGGTTCAAGCGGCGGCTGTCGCGATAATCGGCGCCGGTGCGGTCGCTGTCGAAGCCATCATCTTCCTGGCCGGACAGCGACAGGCGCAGATCGCCGCCATTCCAGCCGGTGCCCTGGCTGGCATAGAAGTCGTTGATGCCGCGCTGGCCACGGGTGTACTTCAGCCGCGTGCCGTGGCTGTCTGCCGGGTTGCGGGTGATGATGTTGACCACCGCCATCAGCGCGTTGGCGCCGTAGCTGACAGTGTTCGGCCCACGGAAAACCTCGATCCGCTCGATGTCTTCCATGGCCACCGGAATGTCGCTCCAGTCCACCGTGGCGAGACCCGCGCGGTACACCGAACGGCCATCGATCAGCACCTGCATGCGCCGCGCCTGGCTGGCATTGGTCCCGTGATAATTGACCGCCGCCTGATTGCCGTTGATGTTGCCGACCATCATCCCCGGCACCAGGCGCAGCAGTTCGCTGATGTCCCGGGCGCCGCTGGCGTTGATCAGTTCACTGTCGAGTACGGTCATGCTCCCCGGCACTTCCGCCGGTGTCTGTTTCAGGCGCGTGGCCGTCAGCACCTGCGGCAGCGTTTCGCTGTCGACAAACAGGTCGTCCGCCTGCAACACCGGGCTGAATAGCAGCGCCAGCAACAGGGACGAACGCAAGGGGGGAGAAGCAAAAGACACGACACAGCCTTGATCACAAAGATTTGGCGCGCATGTTAACCGAGGACAGCGACTTTTCCAGTCACGATGCGGGCATTTTCCTCGGTTTTATCGGTCTTCTTCCTACAAGTGCCGGTAATTGACGCAGGGGCTGGCCGCGACCCGGTCGCCCCGTATAATGCCGGCATCGCCACTGGTATGGATTAACGGATTGCATATGACTGAACAGCGCCCGATTGCGGTCCTGGGAGGCGGAAGTTTTGGTACCGCCGTGGCCAATCTATTGGCCGAGAACGGCCATCAAGTCCGGCAGTGGATGCGTGACCCCGAGCAGGCCGAGGCCATCCGGGTCAATCGCGAGAACCCGCGTTACCTCAAAGGCATCAAGATTCTGCCGGGGGTGACCGCCGTCACTGACCTGCAAGCGACCCTCGACGCCTGCGAGCTGTGCTTCGTCGCGCTGCCATCGAGCGCCCTGCGCGCGGTGCTGGCCGCCCACGCCGAACGTCTGAGCGGCAAGATGCTGGTCAGCCTGACCAAGGGCATCGAAGCCCACACGTTCAAACTGATGAGCCAGATCCTCGAAGAGATCGCCCCGCAGGCGCGCATCGGCGTGCTGTCCGGGCCGAACCTGGCGCGGGAGATCGCCGAGCACGCGCTGACCGCCACCGTGGTCGCCAGCGAGGACGAAGACCTGTGCAAACAGGTGCAGGCTGCGCTGCATGGTCGCACCTTCCGCGTTTATGCCAGCGCCGATCGTTTCGGTGTCGAACTGGGCGGCGCACTGAAAAACGTCTACGCGATCATCGCCGGCATGGCGGTGGCGCTGAACATGGGCGAAAACACCAAGAGCATGCTGATCACTCGCGCCTTGGCCGAGATGACCCGCTTTGCGGTGAATCAGGGCGCCAATCCCATGACCTTCCTCGGTCTGGCCGGGGTCGGTGATTTGATCGTCACGTGCTCGTCACCGAAGAGCCGCAACTATCAGGTCGGGTTTGCCCTCGGTCAGGGCTTGAGCCTTGATGAGGCGGTGTCGCGTCTGGGCGAAGTCGCCGAAGGGGTGAACACCCTGAAAGTGCTCAAGGCCAAGTCCCAGGAGGCCGGCGTGTACATGCCGCTGGTCGCCGGGCTGCACGCGATTCTGTTCGAAGGACGCACGCTGGAGCAGGTGATCGGTCTACTGATGCGTGCCGAGCCGAAAACCGACGTCGACTTTATTTCCACCAGCGGTTTCAACTGATTCAACAGGAAGCGAGCCATGAACGATCCGAAAACCGAAGCCAAGTACGAATCCATTCTCCTGCGGGTGCTGTGGATGATCGTCTACGTGCTGGTCTGGCAAGTGGCGCAGTTTATCCTTGGCGCGGTGGTGCTGGTGCAACTGATCTATCGTTTGATTTATGGCGCCCCGAGCGCCAGCCTGATGAATTTCGGCGACAGCCTGAGCCAGTTCCTGGCGCAGATCGGCCGTTTCGGCAGTTTTCACAGCGACCAGAAACCGTGGCCGTTCGCCGACTGGCCAACCCCGCGTGCCCCGGAAGGGGAAGCGCCGCACGCCGTGCCGCCGGCACCGCATCCGGCCCGAGATGAGGAACCCAAGCTATGAAACTCTGGGTATTGCGTCACGGTGAGGCCGAGCCCTATGGCTCGCGCCCCGACTCCGAGCGGGAGCTGACCGAACACGGCCGCAAGGAAGCCTTGAGCAGCGCCGCCCGGTTGATGGGCAAACCGTTGACGGCGATCTACGCCAGCCCTTATCTGCGTGCGCAACAGACCGCGCAGATTGTCCGCGAGGCATTGGGGTTCGAGCCGGAGATTCGCACCGTCGAATGGCTGACCCCGGAGACCGATCCGGACAAGGTCACCGATCAACTGGTGTCGGTGAGCAATGTGTTGCTGGTCAGCCACAACCCGCTGGTGGGCAATCTGCTGAGCTATCTGCAACATGGCGCCGGGTATCCGCCGGAGAAGGTCAGCACGGCGGGCCTGGCCGAGCTGGAAAGCCCTGAGCTGCTGATCGGCTCTATGAAACTCAACAGCCTCAAGCACCCTTAAAAACAAAAGATCGCAGCCTTCGGCAGCTCCTACATGGGAATGCGTTCCCCCTGTAGGAGCTGCCGAAGGCTGCGATCTTTTGATCTTGTTTCTTTTGGTAAAAAATCCAACCAAGCACTTGCTTGGTTGACTACGCTTGCTCCAGACCCAAAAAACAGGAGCGAGTCGCATGTCTGCCGCCTTCCGTTTACCGCTGGACGTGTTTTACGAACGTGAGGCCCGGCACCCGCGCCAGCGTTTTCTCGTGCAGCCCATCGGCGGCGGGCAGGTCGAGACCCTGACCTGGGCCGATGTCGGCCACCAGGCCCGTTGCGCCGCGCATTGGCTGCGCGCCCGGGAATTGCCGCAAGGCAGCCACATCGCGCTGATCTCGAAAAACTGCGCGCACTGGATCATCGCCGATCTGGCGATCTGGATGGCCGGGCACGTGTCGGTGCCGCTGTATCCCAACCTCACGGCAGACTCAGTGAATCAGGTCCTCACGCATTCGGATAGCGTGCTGGCGTTCATCGGCAAGCTCGATGACTGGCCCGGGATGTCGGCCGGTGTGCCAACGGACTTGCCAACCATCAGCCTGCCGTTGCATCCGCCCGGCACGTTCGATTTCAGTTGGGACGACCTGCAGAAGCGCTCGCCGATCCAGGACGACCCGCGCCCGGCGGGCGAGCAACTGGCAACCATCATCTACACCTCCGGCACCACCGGGTTGCCCAAGGGCGTGATGCACAGCTTTGCCAATCTGGGGTTTGCCACGACGCATGGCACGCAGTTGTTCGGCCTCAACGAGAACGACCGGCTGCTGTCGTACCTGCCGCTGTGCCATGTCGCCGAACGAATGTTCGTTGAACTGGCCTCAATCTATACCGGGCAAACCGTGTTCTTTGCCGAAAGCCTCGACACCTTCATCACCGATCTGCAACGGGCGCGGCCCACCGCGATGTTCGGCGTGCCGCGAATCTGGACCAAATTCCAGATGGGCGTGTACGGCAAGATCCCGGCCAAACGCCTGGATTTCCTGTTGGGCCTGCCGTGGATTGGCAAGCGGGTAGGGCACAAAGTGTTGGCCGGGTTGGGGCTCGATGCGCTGCGCGTCGCCCTGTCTGGTGCCGCGCCAGTGCCACAGACCCTGCTCAGTTGGTATCAGAAGCTCGGCCTCGATGTGCTGGAGGTCTATGGCATGACCGAGAGTTGCGGCTACTCGCACATCTGCCTGCCGGGCCAATACAAACAGGGCTGGATCGGCAAGCCGTGCCCGGAGGTCGAAGTGCGTATCGACGAGTCCGGCGAGGTGCAGGTGCGCAGTCAGGCGAACATGCTCGGCTATTTCAAGGAGCCGCAGAAAACCGCCGAAACCCTGACCGAAGACGGCTTCCTGCGTACCGGCGACAAGGGCGAACAGGACGCCGAGGGGCGCTTGCGCCTGACCGGGCGGCTCAAGGAAATCTTCAAGACCAGCAAAGGCAAATACGTGGCCCCGGCGCCGATTGAAAACCGCCTGGCGGTGCATTCGCGGATCGAGCAGGTCTGTGTGGTGGGCGATGGTCTGAGTGCGCCGCTGGGCTTGTGTGTGCTCTCGAACGTCAATCAGGAGGAGGCGCGGGCGAGTCTGCATTCGAGCCTGGAGAAGCTGCTGGAAGAGGTCAACGCCGTACTCGACAAGCACGAACGCCTGCGACGGCTGGTGGTGGTCAAGGACAGTTGGGCGGTGGAAAACGGCTTTCTCACGCCGACATTGAAGATCAAGCGCAACGTCATCGAAGACACCTACGGCGCGCGCTTTGAAGAATGGAGCGCGCGCAGCGAGGCGGTGCTGTGGCAGGATTGAGTGACGATCAAAACAACAAAGGAAGCCTGCGATGACCTTGTGGCGCACCACTCCGAACATCGAGCAGTTGAACGCAATCCAGAAAAACACCATCGGCGAAGTGCTGGATATCCGCTTTGAAGCCTTCGACGAAGAGTCGCTGACGGCGAGCATGGTCATCGACCACCGCACCCACCAGCCTTACGGCCTGCTGCATGGCGGCGCCTCGGTGGTGCTGGCGGAAACTGTCGGCTCGATGGCCAGCTACCTGTGCATCGATGCCAGCAAGTTCTATTGCGTGGGGCTGGAGATCAACGCCAACCACTTGCGCGGCTTGCGCAGCGGACGGGTGACGGCGGTGGCCAAACCGATTCATATCGGCCGCACCACGCATGTCTGGGATATCCGCCTGACCAGCGATGAAGGCAAGGCCAGCTGCGTCTCGCGCCTGACCATGGCGGTGGTGCCACTGGGCGAGCAGCCGCCGGCACGTTGAGGATCCATAAGATCATAAGATCGCAGCCTGCGGCAGACGCCTACAGGGTACATATCTCAATGTAGGAGCTGCCACAGGCTGCGATCTTTTGCTTTTCGCGACATCTCCACCACCCTTTCTGGCAGTTATGGTCATTGCTGATACCGCCGCTCTTGCGGACAATCAGCGGCATGTTTTCCGCTCATGGATTTACCGGCATGTCGCAACCGATCTTTTTCACCCACGCCAACGGGTTTCCCTCGGGCACCTATGGCAAGTTGTTCGCGGCGCTGGCGCCCGAGTACCGGGTCGCGCATCTGGAAGTGCATGCCCATGACCCGCGTTTCCCGGCGGACGACAACTGGTACAACCTCGTCGACGAACTGATCCACCATTTGCAGCAACAGGATCAACCGGTGTGGGGCGTCGGCCACTCTTTTGGCGGCGTATTGCACCTGCACGCAGCGCTGCGTTGCCCTGAGCTGTATCGCGGTGTGGTGATGCTCGATTCGCCGGTACTGACCCGTACTGACCGATGGGTGATCCGCGCGGCCAAGCGCTTCGGGTTCATCGACAAGCTGACCCCCGCCGGCCGCACGCTCGGCCGCCGCGAAGAGTTTGCCGACCTCGACAGTGCGCGCCGCTACTTTGCCGGCAAGAGCCTGTTTCGCGGTTTCGATCCGGAGTGCTTCGACGCCTACCTGCATCACGGTTTGCACCAGGTCGGCGACAAGTTGCGACTGCGCTTCGATCCGGCCACCGAAATCAGCATCTATCGCGGCGTGCCGCACACCAGCCCGGGCCGCACCCGGCAACTGAAAGTGCCGCTGGCGGTGGTGCGCGGGCACAAGAGCCGCGTGGTGATGCGTCATCACGGCAGTTTCGTTTCGCGCTTGCCGCAGGGTGAATTGCTGAGTATTCCGGGCGGGCACATGTTTCCCCTGGAGCGTCCGCAGGACACCGCGCGCCTGTTGAAGAATCTGTTCAACCGCTGGGAAGGTCGTCAGGACAAGGACTGCGCATGAACCCGACCTTCGAAGAAGTGCGTCTGAGCCTGCCGCATATCGAACTGGCGGCGCATTTGTTCGGTCCCGAAGACGGTCTGCCGGTGATTGCCCTGCATGGCTGGCTCGACAACGCCAACAGCTTTGCGCGGCTGGCGCCCAAGCTCAAAGGCTTGCGCATCATTGCCCTGGACATGGCCGGGCACGGTCACTCCGGGCATCGCCCGAATGGTGCCGGCTATGCGTTGTGGGACTACGCCCACGACGTGTTGCAGGTCGCCGAACAACTGGGCTGGAAGCGCTTCGGCCTGCTCGGGCATTCGATGGGCGCCATCGTTTCGCTGGTGCTGGCCGGTTCGTTGCCGGAGCGCATCAGCCATCTGGCGTTGATCGACGGGGTGATTCCGCCTACGGACAAAGGCGAAAACGCCGCCGAGCGCATGGGCATGGCCCTGCAGGCGCAACTGGACCTGCGCGAAAAGCGCAAACCGGTCTACAACACCCTCGACCGCGCCATCGAAGCGCGGATGAAAGGCCTGGTGGCGGTCAGTCGCGAAGCCGCCGAACTGCTGGCGCAACGCGGGCTGATGCCGGTGCCCGGCGGTTATACCTGGCGCACCGACAATCGCCTGACCCTGCCATCGCCGCTGCGCCTGACGCAGGAACAGGCCATGGCCTTCGTCCAGCGCATCAGCTGCCCGGCGCAACTGGTGGTCGCTGCCGACGGCATGCTGGCCAAACATCCGGAGTTGCTGGAGCGTCTACCCTTTAGCCAGGAACAGCTGGCGGGCGGGCACCATTTGCACCTGAACGATGAGTCCGGTGCCGACCTTGTCGCAGACTGTTTCAATCGCTTCTTCGCCATTCCTTGACTTGCACCGGGCAACTGTCGAGGCTGGGCGGGTTGAAATGGGAGACAAACACGATGGATTTCTATACCGCTGCGACCCCGACCCGCCAAGCCATGCCGATCCGATGAGCCTGACTATGCGGTCACTCAGTCTGTTGGCGCTGTGCTGTTTCAGTCCCGTTCTATTCGCTGCCGATGTGCCGGGCAGCCAGGATCTGCAGATCGTGCCGCGTCTGGCCGATGCGCAGATCGTCGACTATCGGCCTCCCGTCGAGCTTGAACGAATCTACCCGCTGGGTTCGATCCGCAAGATCAGCGGCCAGTTACGCTTCGACGGCCAGGTCACCGCGCGCGGCCAGACCACCTCGGTAACTTACGAGTTGCCACCGGAGCACGCCGCCACCGAAGCCTTCACGGCTGCCCGTGAAGCCCTGCAAAAACAGGGCGCCGAGTTGCTGTTCTGGTGTCAGGCTCGCGACTGCGGCGAAAGCAGCCTGTGGGCCAACGAGGTGTTCGGCAATTCCAAGCTGTACGGTGCCGACGAGCAACAGGCCTATCTGCTGTTGCGCCTGGCCGCCCCCAAGGACAACACCCTGGTGGCGCTCTACAGCATCACCCGAGGCAATCGCAAAGCCTATCTGCATGTCGAGCAGTTCGAGGCGACCGCGCCACTGGGTGAGCTGCTGCCGACCTCGGCCACGCTGTTGCGTCAGCTCAAGAGCACTGGCGAGCTGAACCTGCCGAAACTGAATGGCGACCCGGATGACACCTGGCTGCGGTTGATTTCCCGTGGCTTGAACCTCGATACCACCTTGCGGGTGACGATTTCCGGGCCGAAGGCTGAGGCCTGGCGCCAGGCACTGATCGGGCAAGGCGTGCGTGCGGCGCGGATGGAGGCGGGGAGTGCCGACAGCGCGGGCCTGCGCATCGATCTGTTGCGATAAGCTGTATCGGGCGAGCACGCGTGGCGCGTTCGCCTACTCTTTGACGGACTGACTTTTTCGAGACCTTACATGCTCAATAACGATCGGCTGTTGGTGCAAATCCTCCTGCTGGTGCTGTTTGGTGCCAGCCTGTGGGTGATGGCGCCGTTCTGGTCGGCGCTGTTCTGGGGCGCGGTGCTGGCGTTTGCCAGCTGGCCGCTGATGCGTCTGCTGACCCGTTGGCTCAATGGGCGCGAATCACTGGCCGCAGGCATTTTGACCCTGGGCTGGATGTTGCTGGTGGCGGCACCGCTGGTGTGGTTGGGGTTCAACCTGGCCGATCATGTGCGCGATGCCACGGCGTTCATCAAGGATGTGCAGGTCGACGGTCTGCCGGAAGCGCCGGTCTGGCTCGGCAGCGTGCCGTTGGTGGGTGAGCGGCTGGTCGGCATCTGGAACAGCATCGATCAGCAGGGCGCGGCGCTGATGGTGTCGATCAAGCCGTATCTGGGGCAGGTCGGGAACTGGTTGCTGGCGCGCAGTGCGCAGATCGGCGGCGGCATTCTCGAGCTGACCCTGAGCATTGTCTTCGTGTTCTTTTTCTATCGCGACGGGCCGCGCCTGGCGGCGTTCGTGCACGGTCTGCTGCAGCGGCTGATCGGCGAGCGTGCCGGGTATTACATCGAGCTGGTGGCCGGCACCGTGCAGCGGGTGGTCAACGGGGTGATCGGGACCGCAGCGGCGCAGGCGATTCTGGCGTTGATCGGGTTTTTGATTGCCGGGGTGCCGGGGGCTTTGGTGCTGGGGATCGTGACCTTCCTGTTGAGCCTGATTCCGATGGGGCCACCGTTGGTGTGGATTCCGGCCACGGCCTGGCTGGCGTGGAAGGGTGAGTATGGGATGGCGGTGTTTCTCGGGATCTGGGGGACGTTCATCATCAGTGGCGTGGATAACGTGTTGAAGCCTTATCTGATCAGCCGGGGCGGGAATCTGCCGTTGGTGATTGTGTTGCTTGGGGTGTTTGGCGGGTTGATTGCGTTTGGGTTTATCGGGTTGTTTATTGGGCCTACGCTGTTGGCGGTGGCTTATAGTTTGTTGACGGATTGGAGCAAGAGTCAGGCTCGGGTTTAGGTTGGGCGGGGATGCTTTGACTTGGCGGCCTTTGGGCCGACCATGTTCTTGGGGTTGGGGTGAATATCCGTTGCTTCGGGTGTTGCGGCTGGCGGTTTCGCCCTTACGGCGAGTCACTTTTTCCAGACGCCGGAATGCCGGCCCAGCGAAAAAATAACCCAAAAGGCTTGCCCCAACGTTCGGCCCTCGCCGTGGCTCGGGTTCCTTCGCTCCGGGATCCATCCGGGGGCATCGCCTACGGTTTGCTTCGCTGCACCTCCTCTCGATGTGTTCGACTTCGTCGAACGGTCGCGGCGCTCCCACCCCCGGATGAATCCCTCCACTCAGCCTGCCGACGGGGCCTGCAGATCAAAAGCGAGGCGAGCTGACACTCGGCCTATTTGGGGGTACGCGGTCACTGTAGGAGCGAGCCTGCTCGCGATGGCGGCCTGACAGCCGACCAACCTCTAACCGGTTACACACAAATCAAACTGTAGGAGCGAGCCTGCTCGCGAAGGCGGCCTGACAGCCGACCAATCTCCAGTTGAAAATACCCAATCCAACTGTGGGAGCAAGCCCGCTCCCAAAGGGAGTTGTATGTTCTCAGGTGCGGGGCAGGCGGATGATTGCGGTCAGGCCGCCGCCGGGTGTTTCGTCCAGGTTCAATTGGCCGCCCAGTCGCTGAGCGGCTTCGCGGGCAATGGTCATGCCCAGGCCGACGCCGCCGGAGTTGCGGTTGCGTGAGCCTTCCAGGCGATAGAACGGTTCGAACACCGCCTCGCGTTTGTCTTCGGCAATGCCGGGGCCGTGGTCGATCACGCGGATCAGCAGTTGCTCGCGTTGATCCTGCAGTTCGATGCGCGCCTGCCCGGCATAGCGCAGGGCGTTGTCCATGAGGTTGTTGATGCAGGAACGCAGCGCCATCGGTTGCACCTGCAGCGGTGCACAATGGCCGCTGACCTGCACGTCTGCGCCTTGGTCCTGGGCGTTTTCGCACAGCGATTCGACCAGCGCCTGCACGTCCATCAACTGCAGGGCTTCGCTGGTGCGCTGTTCGTGCAGGTAGGTGAGGGTGGCGTCGAGCATGCTGATCATGTCGTTCAGGTCTTGGCGCATCTGGCCTTGCAGTTTGTCGTCGTCGATCTTTTCCAGCCGCAGTTTCAGCCGCGACAGCGGGGTGCGCAGGTCGTGGGAGACGGCGCCGAGCATGCGTGCCCGTTGCTGCACCTGTTCGCGAATGCGTTGTTGCATCAGGTTGAAGGTGTATGCCGCTTGCCGCGCCTCACGCGGGCCGGATTCGTCCAGCGGTGGGCTGTCGAGGTTTTCGCTCAGGCGTTCGGCGGCGTCGCTCAGGCGCTGGATCGGCCGACTGAGCAGTTTGGCGCCGTACCAGGCGGCGATCATCAGCGAGATGAACTGGAAGGTCAGCGGCACCAGCGGCCCGCCGAACCACGGGCGTGGCGGGCGGTGGGCGAAACGTGGGTCCGGCGGTGGCCGTTGGCCGTCGACGCCCTCGGCAAATTCTGGCGGGGGTGGCGGCGGAGGCGGGCCGTAATGGTGGAACCAGGCAAAGGCCAGCAAGTGCGCCAGGACGATCGCCACGAACAGCATGCCAAACAGGCGGCCGAACAGCGTGTCGAAGCGCACTCGCATCAGCCGATGTCTCGCGCGTCGAACAGGTAACCTTCGCCGCGCACGGTTTTGATCAATTGCGGGGCTTTCGGGTCGTCGCCGAGTTTTTGCCGCAGACGCGACACCAGCAGGTCGATGCTGCGGTCGAAGGCTTCGATCGAACGGCCGCGGGCGGCGTCCAGCAGTTGTTCGCGGCTGAGGACCCGGCGCGGGCGTTCGATGAAGACCCAGAGCAGGCGGAATTCGGCATTGGACAACGGCACCACGAGGCCATCGTCGGCGATCAGTTGGCGCAGGACGCTGTTCAGGCGCCAATTGTCGAAGCGAATATTGGCGCGTTGCTCGGTACGGTCATCGCGCACCCGCCGCAGAATGGTCTGGATCCGCGCCACCAGTTCTCGCGGCTCGAACGGTTTGGCCATGTAGTCGTCGGCGCCCAGTTCCAGGCCGATGATGCGGTCGGTGGGTTCACAGCGGGCGGTGAGCATGAGGATCGGGATGTCCGATTCGGCGCGCAGCCAGCGGCACAGCGACAGGCCGTCTTCGCCGGGCAGCATCAGGTCGAGGACCACCACGTCGAAATGCTCGGCCTGCATCGCCTGACGCATGGCCGCCCCGTCGGTGACGCCGCTGGCGTGGATGTTGAAGCGGGCCAGGTAGTCGATCATCAGCTCGCGGATCGGCACGTCATCGTCGACGATCAGCGCGCGGATGCTCCAGCGCTTGTCGTCTTTATGCTCATCAGTCACGGTCGTTTGGGTGTTGTGCATGGGGCTGTTCATCTGCCAGTAGGCCGCCAACCACAAAGATGGGCTGCGAGGTGGTGGTTTCAGCATAGGCGTCTCGCCGTGAGGCGGGAAGTGCTGATGTAAGGACGTGTTGCGGCTGGCGAGGCTAGCGTGGGCGCTTGTTGGCGGCGTGTCGGTTGTGTATCGGGTTCGACACAATAGCTGCGAGCGCTATGATGATCACGGTTGTGGCGACGATTTTACCGATCATCGGGTGCCGCGCCGCCGCCGCTTCCGCTACAATGCGCGCCGATTTCGACTTGCCTGAGAGCCTATCCATGTCCGCCTGCCAGACTCCTATCATCGTCGCCCTGGATTTCCCCACCCGTGACGCCGCACTGAAGCTGGCCGACCAGTTGGACCCGAAACTGTGCCGGGTCAAAGTGGGCAAGGAGCTGTTCACCAGTTGCGCCTCGGAAATCGTCGGCACCCTGCGTGACAAAGGCTTCGAGGTGTTCCTCGACCTGAAATTCCATGACATTCCCAACACCACCGCGATGGCCGTGAAAGCCGCTGCCGAGATGGGTGTATGGATGGTCAACGTGCATTGCTCCGGTGGCCTGCGCATGATGGCGGCCTGCCGTGAAGAGCTTTCCAAGCGCAGCGGTCCGCAGCCGTTGCTGATCGGTGTGACCGTGCTGACCAGCATGGAGCGCGAGGATCTGGCCGGTATCGGTCTGGACATCGAGCCGCAGGAGCAGGTGCTGCGGCTGGCCGCGCTGGCCGAGAAGGCCGGGATGGACGGTCTGGTGTGCTCGGCACTGGAAGCCACCGCACTGAAGTCGGCGCATCCGTCGCTGCAACTGGTGACCCCGGGGATTCGTCCGGCGGGCAGTGCGCAGGACGATCAGCGTCGTATCCTGACCCCGCGTCAGGCGCTGGATGCCGGTTCCGATTACCTGGTGATCGGCCGTCCGATCAGCCAGGCGGCGGACCCGGCCAAGGCGCTGGCGTCGGTCGTGGCCGAAATCGCCTAAGTAACCCCTGTAGGAGTGAGCCTGCTCGCGATCGCGGTGTATCAGTGACATTTACTGTGACTGATACACCGCTATCGCGAGCAGGCTCACTCCTACAATTGGTTTGTGGTGAAACTAAACTTTCAGCACCAACTTGCCGAAGTTCTCCCCGCTGAACAATTTCATCAGCGTCTCCGGAAAGGTCTGCAGACCTTCGACGATGTCTTCCTTGCTCTTGAGCTGCCCCTTGGCCATCCAGCCTGCCATTTCCTGAGCGGCACTGGCGTACTGGGCGGCGTAGTCCATCACTACAAAACCTTCCATGCGCGCACGGTTGACCAGCAGTGACAGGTAGTTGGCCGGGCCTTTGACTGCTTCCTTGTTGTTGTACTGGCTGATGGCGCCGCAGATCACCACCCGGGCTTTCGGCGCCAGGCGGCTGAGCACCGCGTCGAGGATCTCGCCGCCCACGTTATCGAAGTACACGTCGACCCCTTTCGGGCATTCGCGCTTGAGCCCGGTCAGCACGTCTTCGTGCTTGTAGTCGATGGCGCCGTCGAAGCCCAGTTCATCGATCAGGTATTTGCATTTGTCGGCACCGCCGGCGATGCCGACAACCCGGCAACCTTTGATTTTCGCGATCTGCCCGGCAATGCTGCCCACCGCACCGGCAGCACCTGAAAGAACCACGGTATCGCCGGCTTTTGGTGCGCCCACATCGAGCAGCGCAAAGTAGGCGGTCATGCCGGTCATGCCCAGCGCGGACAGATACACCGGCAGCGGCGCCAGTTTCGGATCGACCTTGTAGAAACCTCTGGGCTCACCGAGGAAATAATCCTGCACACCCAGCGCACCGTTGACGTAGTCGCCGACAGCAAAGCCCGGATGGTTTGAGGCGATGACTTTGCCGACGCCCAAGGCGCGCATGACTTCACCGATTTCGACCGGCGGGATGTAGGACTTGCCCTCGTTCATCCAGCCGCGCATGGCCGGGTCGAGGGACAGGTATTCGTTCTTGACCAGGATCTGTCCCGTCGCAGGTTCGCCGACCGGTACTTCCTGGTAAGTGAAGGTCTCACGGGTGGCGGCGCCCACCGGGCGTTTGGCGAGCAGGAACTGGCGATTGGTCTGGGAGGTCATGGCAGGCACTCGAACTGAATGAAGCCTTGTTGATAGACCCTCCAGGCCAATGCTGCAAGGTTGGCTGATGCGGCGAATGCGTAATGATCCAGTGCAGTGATAGTCCCCCGCCGGGTTTTATCACTGCCACGGATGAAGCCATAAACAGCCTTCTGATAGTGCTGACGCGGCGCGGGCGCCGGTGGCTATGCTGCGAATCTGCAAAACCCTCCTGCATCTCTCCTTCGAGGACATAACAATGAGCATGACGTTTTCCGGTCAGGTTGCCGTAGTCACGGGTGCGGCCAACGGCATTGGCCGGGCGACCGCCCAGGCGTTCGCCGCCGAAGGCCTGAAAGTGGTGGTGGCCGATCTGGACGCGGCGGGGGGCGAGGGCACGGTGGCGCTGATTCGTACCGCCGGTGGCGAAGCGACCTTCGTGCGCTGCAACGTTACCGTTGAAAGCGAAGTGAAAAATCTGATGGACGATGTGATCAATACCTACGGTCGTCTCGACTACGCCTTCAACAATGCCGGGATCGAAATCGAGCAAGGCAAGTTGGCCGACGGCTCGATGGATGAGTTCGACGCGATCATGGGCGTCAACGTCAAAGGCGTCTGGCTGTGCATGAAGTACCAATTGCCATTGCTGCTGGCTCAGGGCGGCGGGGCGATCGTCAACACCGCCTCGGTGGCGGGGCTTGGGGCGGCACCGAAGATGAGCATTTATGCGGCGTCCAAGCACGCGGTGATCGGCCTGACCAAATCGGCGGCGATTGAATATGCGAAGAAGAAAATCCGCGTCAACGCCGTGTGCCCGGCAGTGATCGACACCGACATGTTCCGCCGCGCCTACGAGGCCGATCCGAAAAAAGGCGAATTCGCCAACGCGATGCACCCGGTCGGGCGTATCGGCAAGGTCGAGGAAATTGCCAGCGCCGTGCTCTATCTGTGCAGTGATGGCGCGGCGTTTACCACCGGTCATTCCCTGGCCGTGGATGGCGGCGTCACCGCTTTCTGAAGCTGTACTGGACGACCTGAGAAACCCGCCTTCGTGCGGGTTTTTTGATGGCGGGCCGTCAGTTCCGTGAATCCGTTAAACAATGTGTATCAAAGGGTTAGAACGGTCGCTTTTGACGGCGTTGTCGCACAGCCTGTACGGCGTGGCTGTGATTTACTGCCGCCAGCAAAACGGACAGGAGTTTGCGTGCTCATGGAATTGAGAATTGACCGACAGGCAATGGTGCCGGTCGTACAGCAGATTGTTGATGGAATGACCGACTGGATCTTGCGAAGTGGCGTGGCGCCGAGCACGCGGCTGCCCTCCGTCAGGCAAATTGCGCGCTCCAATCTGCTCAGTCAGTCGTGTGTGGTCGAGGCCTGTGAGCGGCTTGTAGCCCAGGGGCTTCTGTCCGCGCGTCAGGGTTCGGGTTTCATGGTGGCTGCGGCGCGGCCAGACACCGGGTGCTGCAGGGGATTGGCGGCAATCGACGGCGGGCTGGCAGAGGGCGGGCTGCAACTCGGCGAGGGGGGCTTGCCGCAAAGCTGGCGTGAGTCCGATGACCTGAGCTACGCGATCCGGCAGGTCGCCCGTACCGACATGGCGAGTCTGTTCAATTACAGCAGCCCGCTGGGGCTGCCGGCGTTGCGCGAGCAGATTGTCAAACGCCTCAGGCTGATCGATATCCAGGCCCGTGATGAGCAGGTGTTGACCACCGCCGGTGCCAGCCACGCGCTGGATCTGTTGGTGCGCACCCTGCTCAAGGCAGGCGACTGCGTGGTGGTTGAAAATCCGGGCTACGCGCCGCTGTTCGAATTGTTGCGCCTGCACGGCGTGCAGCTGCTGGAGGTGCGCCGCACACCGAGCGGCCCGGATCCGCAGGCGCTGGAGGCGCTGTTGCAGCAGTTTCGGCCGGTCGCGATGTTCATCAACAGTCATCATCACAATCCCACCGGCTCCTGTCTGGCTCCGGGTGTGGCGCAACAGATCCTGCAGTTGTGCAACGCTCACGCA
The DNA here is from genome assembly GCF_028830055.1 of Pseudomonas serboccidentalis. Lineage (NCBI taxonomy): Bacteria > Pseudomonadati > Pseudomonadota > Gammaproteobacteria > Pseudomonadales > Pseudomonadaceae > Pseudomonas > Pseudomonas serboccidentalis. The sequence continues at coordinate 4,848,815 of NZ_CP101655.1, read as the reverse complement.
GTGCAGTTGATCGAAGACGATGTCTACGCCGACCTGCACAATGGCAACGGTATTCGTTTGGCGGCACTTGATGAACGGGTGATCTACGTCGGCAGTTTTTCCAAGACGCTGAGCAGTTCGTTGCGCGTCGGTTTCATCTGCGCCGAGCAGCCGCTGATTGCGCGTCTGGCCCGGGTCAAGATGATCAGCAGCATGGGCGTGTCGGGTTTCAATGAGGCGGTGCTGGCCAGCCTTCTGGCGAGTGGCGCGTATCGCAAAATGGTCCAGCGCCAGCGTCAGCGCCTGAATACCGATCGGGCAGCCGCGCTGCAGGCGCTGGAAGATGCCGACTGGGAAGTGTTCGGCAAACCCTGTGGCGGACTGTTCATCTGGGCCCGTTCACTGCTGAGCGATCCGGCCCGATTGCACCGTCAGGCCCAGAGCAGTGGCGTGCGCCTTTGTGCCCCGGGGGCTTTCAGCCCGAATGGTGAAGCCGACGAGTGGCAACGGATCAATGTGGCCTATGCTTGTGATCTGCGGGCCCGGCAGTTTTTTCGCAGTACCCGCGCTAATCGACCTCAAACGTTCTGAAAACGACGCGGGCGTAGCTTTTTGCCATTATTCCGACGCCAGAGACTTGTGCTGCTCCATGGCCGTTGCGAATCTTCGTCAACAGACTTTGGCAGGGGACTACGCGCAATGATTTCGGCCGTGCAAGGACGTTTTGCCAACCTCGGTATGGCGAAAAAACTGGGTATCGGGTTTGTACTGGTGCTGCTGTTGACCGCGCTGGTCGCCGCCATCGGTGTCTGGTCCCTGCAGGCCATCAGTCAGCGTTTCGACGGGCTGAAACAGATGTCGGCGCTCAACAGCGCGTTGCTCAAGGTGCGGCTTCTGGAACAGGATTATGCGCTGCACAGCAACCCGAAAACCGTCGATGCCTTGCGTGAGGGCGTGGACGGTTTGCTGGCCCAGGCCGGGCAACTCAAGGCGCAGTCGCCAGCGAACGTGGCGGTGATGAGCGATGTCGAGCAGTCATTGGGCGCCTATCGCAAGGCGTTCGACGAGTTCGTTTCGTTGACTCAGGCCAAGGATCTGGCGCTGGAAATGGCCAGTTGGTCGGTGTCCAGCGTGGCCAACAACCTGGACGTGCTGCAAGCCGGGTTGGCCGATGATGGCGCGTATACCTTGAAGGACACCGAAGGCAAGGACGGCGCGCAGTTCATCGAACAGGCCAGTCAGGTCAGCCAGGTGTCGCAGCTGATGCTGCAAGCGATGAACGAAGCGCGGATTCGTCTCGACCAGAGCCGCAAGGGCGATGCCGACAGTGCCGGCAAGGGCAACATCGAGCAGGCCGCTCAGGCCCAGGCTCAGGCTGAGCAGTTGAAGACCACGGTCAAGGATGAGGGCTACCTGACAGTGCTCAATGAAGTGTCCGGGCATATCACCGGTTTCAACGACAAGTTGGCCGAATACACCGGCCTGCTGGCCCAGGAAAAAACCGTCTACGAACAATTGCACCAGCGTGCGGCGCAGGTCATGGAGCGCGTCGATCAGGCGTATGTCGCCGAGGACGGTGCGATGCAGGCGGAACTGAATAAGAACTCGGTGTTGATCATTGGTTCTTCAGCGCTGGCGTTGCTGGTCGGGCTGATTGCCGCGTGGGTCATTACCCGGTTGATCGTCGCGCCGTTGCGCAGTGTGATGCGGGTCGCGCAGCAGATTGCCGCCGGGGATTTGAGTGCGCGGGTCGAGGTGACTCGCCGCGACGAAATCGGCCAACTGATGCTGGCGATGCAGCAGATGGGTACCGGGCTGAGCACGATCGTCAGCGGCTTGCAGGCGGGTATCGAGCAGTTGGCCAGTTCTGCACAATCGCTGTCGGCGGTGACCGAGCAGACCAATCTGGAAGTCAGCAGCCAGAAGGAAGAAACCGAACAGGTGGCCACGGCCATGAACCAGATGACCGCCACCGTGCATGACGTGGCGCGTAACGCCGAAGAAGCCGCGCTGGCTGCGCAAACGGCGGATGACAAGGTCGAGAGCGGGCAGCAGGTGGTGCGCCAGAGCATGGCGCGGATCGAGCAACTGGCGGATTCAGCGACGTCGGCCAGTTCGAGCATCGAAAGCCTCAGTGCACAAATCCAGAATATCGGCACGGTGCTCGATGTGATCAAAAGCGTGGCCGAGCAGACCAATCTGCTGGCGCTCAATGCGGCGATCGAGGCGGCGCGGGCCGGGGAGCAGGGCAGGGGTTTTGCGGTGGTGGCCGATGAGGTTCGCGCGTTGGCTCGGCGTACCCAGCAATCGACCGAGGAGATCGAGCGGCTGGTCAGTGCGTTGCGCTCGGCGGCGCATTCGTCGGTGCAGCAGATTCAGAGCAGCGGTGAATTGGTGAAGCTTGCCGTCAGTGATGCGCTGCAGACGGAGAGTGCGTTGGGGAGTATTGCGGCGGCGGTGTCGTTGATTCAGCAGATGAATCAGCAGATTGCGGCGGCGGCCGAGGAGCAGAGTTCGGTGGCTGAGGAGATTAATCGCAGTGTGACGAGTATTCGTGCGAGTGCGGATCAGTCTTCGATTGCGATGCGCGGGAATGCTACTTCGAGTATTGAGCTTGCGCGGTTGGGGAGTGAGCTGAAGGGGATGGTTGGGCATTTTCGGCTTTGACTTGGCGGCCTTTGGGCCGACCATGTTCTTGGTTGGGTTGTGTGAATAACCGTTTCTTTGGGTGTGGCGGCTGGCGGTTTCGCCCTTACGGCGAGTCACTTTTTCCAGACGCCGGAATGCCGGCCCAGCGAAAAAATAACCCAAAAGGCTTGCCCCAACGTTCGGCCCTCGCCGTGGCTCGGGTCCCTTCGCTCCGGGATCCATCCGGGGGTATCGCCTACGGTTTGCTTCGCTGCACCTCCTCTCGATGTGTTCGACTTCGTCGAACGGTCGCTGCGCTCCCATCCCCGGATGAATCCCTCCACTCAGCCTGCCGACGGGGCCTGCAGATCAAAAGCGAGGCGAGCTGACACTCGGCCTATTTGGGGGTACGCGGTCACTGTAGGAGCGAGCCTGCTCGCGAAGGCGGTCTGACAGCCGACCAATCTCTAACTGACCGCACCCGATCCAATTGTAGGAGCGAGCCTGCTCGCGATGGCGGCCTGACAGCCGACCAATCTCTGACTGACCGCACCCAATCCAATTGTGGGAGCGAGCTTGCTCGCGAAGGCTGCCTGACAGCCGACCAATATCTAATTGAGTGTACTCACTGGACGCCAGCCAGCCACCAACAAAAAAGCCACCTCTCGGTGGCTTCTCTTTAACTTTTGACCATCAGTCGTAGATCACTTTCTTTTTCCAGTCCGCATCGGCTTCGACTTCTTTGAGGCCTTCGGTCAATTGGTTCACTTCGCCTTCGACCGGGGCAATCTTGTCCATGACCTGGGCGTTGGCGCGGGCCAGGAGTTTTTCCAGGTATTGCAGTTGTTCCGAGTACATCTGCGGGTCCTGCTGTTTGCGCAGGTATTGCACGCCGCGTTCGAAGGCGAGGCGGGCCTGGCCGGGTTGGTTTTGTTGCAGGGATTGTTGGCCGAGGTTGTTGAAGAATTCGATGTGCAGCAATACCAGAATATGCCGGACTTCCTTGATCCAGTGTTTGGCTTCGTTCGGTGCCAGGAAGCCGTCATGGGCGGCGCGGGTGATCTGGCCGTGCAGGGCTTCGAGCAGGAAGCGTACGTCCTTGGCTTTGACTTCGGTCAGGATCGGTGCCGGTGGGTTGTTGACCGGGATCGATTCGCCCTGGGCTACCAGTGCGCTCAGTTCGGTGATGCGTGCCTTGGTGGTGGCGCTGGTTTTTTCCAGGTTCAGCAGGCGCTGGCACACGTTCAGTTCCAGGCGTGTCAGCAGCAGCTTGAGCGCCGGGGTCATGAACTGGCCGGGGAAGGTTTCGGTCAGTTCGCCGCAGCGGCGCAGGCGGTCGTTGAGTTCGATTTTGGTGCGGGCCTTCTCCAGTTTGTTGTTTTCCACCACATGGTTCATGTAGCCAATGGCGATCAGAATTGCGATCCCGGCTATGACTAGCAGGGTGATCATGAGTGGTGTCACCGGTAAGACCTCTTTATAGGGTTCGCATGCGAGTGTAGTGGCTTGGCATTTTTGCGCCTAGCGCCACTCGACGAGTTGGTTCGGCAGATGCAATCTATATCGGCCGGGCGCTGCTTATATGAATGCTGGCGCTTGGGGTGCAGATTGCCATCACTGTGTTGCGGACTATAGCGTCTTGGCGAGTGGCGGAATATAGGCGTCAAACCTCAGGCGACGGAAAAGCCTGTGTGGGGCCTGAAAGCAGGTCGAAGTCATTGATTTAAATAAATTTATATCTGGGGGTTGACGACCCCTCAATCCATCCATAGAATGCGCGCCACTTGCAGCGTAAAGCACACAGCGAAACGCGGCAGGGAGTGAATGTTGTAGCGTGTCCCCTTCGTCTAGTGGCCTAGGACACCGCCCTTTCACGGCGGTAACAGGGGTTCGAGTCCCCTAGGGGACGCCAATGCGGGAATAGCTCAGTTGGTAGAGCACGACCTTGCCAAGGTCGGGGTCGCGAGTTCGAGTCTCGTTTCCCGCTCCAATTTTAAACAGTACTGCTTTCGGGCGGTGCTGAGTGAAACCAGAGCCAAGTCTTCGGGCATGGATCTGGGCACCGAAACACACACCATGTGTTCCGGGTAGCGTGTCCCCTTCGTCTAGTGGCCTAGGACACCGCCCTTTCACGGCGGTAACAGGGGTTCGAGTCCCCTAGGGGACGCCATTTGCGGGAATAGCTCAGTTGGTAGAGCACGACCTTGCCAAGGTCGGGGTCGCGAGTTCGAGTCTCGTTTCCCGCTCCAAATTCAAACAAAACGCCGCTCAGTGATGAGCGGCGTTTTGTTTCCAGATTCAGTTTTAAACAGCGCTGCTTTCGGGCGGGGCTGAGTGAAACCAGAACCCGGTCTTCGGACAGGGCGCTGGGCACCGAAACACACACCATGTGTTCCGGGTAGCGTGTCCCCTTCGTCTAGTGGCCTAGGACACCGCCCTTTCACGGCGGTAACAGGGGTTCGAGTCCCCTAGGGGACGCCATTGCGGGAATAGCTCAGTTGGTAGAGCACGACCTTGCCAAGGTCGGGGTCGCGAGTTCGAGTCTCGTTTCCCGCTCCAATTTCACAAAAACGCCGATCAGTGATGATCGGCGTTTTTGTTTGTGCAGCATTTGTCGCGCAACAAAAAAGGACCTTCGGGTCCTTTTTTGTTTTCGCGTCAGGCCCGCTGTATCAGCGAGCCCGCGCTCATCAGAGCTTCGGCAGTTGGCCGACACGCCCCATCATTTCGGTGACGATCTGCAGGTCCAGCAGGAACTGGTCAACCGTCTTGAACTCACCGTCGGTGTGACCGGTGTATTTGACTTCAGGTCGGGCGAGGCCGAATTGCACGCCATTCGGCAGTTCATGTACCGATGTCGCACCGGCCGAAGTACCGAACTCGTGCTTCATGCCCAGGTTTTCACTGGCCACCGCCAGCAGCGCTTTCACCCATTCGCCTTCCGGGTTGCGGTACATCGGTTCGGCGATCGAATAATCGAAAGTCACCGCAACGTGGTTCTTGCTGCTCCAGGCGCTCAGTTTGTCGGAGATTTGCTTTTTCAGGACGTCTGGCGACTTGCCCTTCGGCACCCGCAGGTTGACGGCCAGTTTGAACGCTTGGTCATCTTCGCCCACATAGGTCAGGGACGTGGTCAGCGGGCCCATGAACGCATCGGAGAAGCCGACCCCGAGTTTATTGCCCAGGTAATCCAGGCCCCAGTTATCGGCGGCGTAACGGGCAGCGTCGGTAAACTGGTTGTGTTTGAGGGCGATCTTGCCGTCCAGGCCGTTAATGAAACTCAGCATCCGCGCGACCGGGTTGACGCCGGACTCGGGTTCGGAAGAGTGCGCGGAAACGCCGGTCACCGTCAGTTTGACATGCTTGCCATCCACTTTGGCCGTCACCTGGAAGTCGCCACCCTGCTGTTTGACGTATTCATTGCCAGCCTTTTGCAGACGGGTCGCCAGCTCGGCAGGCTTGTCGGTAACCAGGGTGACGACTGAAGCCGAAGGAATCTGGTTTGCCGCCATGCCGCCGGTCATCGAGGTGATTTCCGCCCCTTTGCCCTCGGCTTTGCGTTTGGCGAATTTCGCCATGATCGTGCCGTAGCCTTTCTCGGCAATGACCACCGGGTAGCCGCCGTCCAGCGCCATGTTGTAGTTCGGCGTCGGGTTGTGTTCGAAGTAGTACGGGATCGCGTCACCGGTGGTTTCTTCGGTGGTGTCCACCAGCAGTTTGAAATTGCGCGCCAGTGGCAGCTTTTCTTCCTTGATCACCTTCATCGCATACAGCGCGACGACGATGCCGTTCTTGTCGTCTTCGGTGCCACGGCCGTACATGCGATCGCCGATCAGCGTCACCTTGAACGGGTCGAGTTTGGTGCCGTCTTTCAGTACCCAGTTTTCCGGGGTGACCGGCACCACGTCGGCATGCGCGTGAATGCCCACGACTTCGTCGCCACTGCCGTCGAGGGTGATTTCATAGACGCGGTTGTCGACGTTGCGGAATTTGAGGTTGAACGATTCGGCCAGAGTCTTGATCTTTTCGGCGATCTTGATGAACTCGGGATTGTCGTGCTGGGCCACGCCTTCTTTGCGGTAGGTCGGAATTTCCACCAGTTCGCGCAGGGTTTCGAGGGCGACCTTGCCGTACTTCACACGGGTGTAAATGCCCAACAGGCGGTAGATCTCGTTCTGTTGTTCGGCGGTCGGGGTCTTGTTGTCGAGAAAGGCATTGATCGCCGGGCCGAGGTTGTCGGTTTTACCCAGATCGCTCTTGCCTACAGCACCCAGAAACTGGCGGAAGTCGGTGACGCTCGCCTCATCGAAACTCTTGAGAATGGCTGCGCTCTGTTGCGAGGTGATGTTGGCCTGCGCAGGCAAGGTGAACGCAGAAAAGCTGGCCAGGATCAGGCTGGTAGCGGCGAGGCGCTTGAGAGAAAAATTCATTGCAGTGGGCATTCCTTTGCAGGCAGTTGAGTGGGAAGTGTTTGAAAGTTGAAACAAATCTTTTCCAAACTAACACCGCCAAGGTGTTGAAGGGGAGTCCCGGAAGTGGGATCCGTCGCACAGAAATGCAAAAGCGGCGCACAAACGAAAAAGGCCCGACCGGTGTTCAACTGATCGGGCCTTTTGTTTGAGCGCAGCATTTACATCGACAGCACCAGCCTGCCGGCGAACAGAATCAGGATCACGCCCATGCTGCGTTCGAACCAATGGCCCATGCGCATGAACAGGTTGCGCACCCGGCTGCTGGAAAAGAACAGCGCGACGATCACGAACCACAGCGCGTTGACGAAACACATCCACACCCCATACAGCGCCTGGATTTCAAGCGGCGTGCTGGCGCTGATGATCGTGGTGAAGATCGCCAGGAAAAACAGCGTGGCCTTGGGGTTCGTGGCATTGGTCAGAAAACCGGTGCTGAACGCCTTGAACAGCGACTGCTCGACCAGCGGTTCCTCCGTGTTCTTTTCGCCCTCGAGTGTGGTTTTCGGCTTGCTGCGAATCAGGCAAATGCCGAGGTAAAAGATGTAGGCGCCGCCGACGACCTTGGCTACCGTCAGCAACCACGGGGTGGTGTGCATGAGAGCACCAACGCCGAGCAAGGTGTAAAGAACGTGCACGGAAATGCCTGCGCCGATGCCCAGTGCCGTACAAATGCCCACCAGCCGGCCGAAGCGCACGCTCTGGCGGATGGTCACGGCGAAGTCCGGGCCGGGAGCAACCACGGCCAGAAAGTGGATGGTGGCCAGTGCCAGAAACTCGCCCAGGTAGTTCGATAGCATCTCAGCTCCAGAAGGTCAGGGGTGAAGCATTGCCGCGATAGCCGACAAAGAAGGAAAGGCTCAGCCGCGGATCCGCCACACCCGGGGTGACCGAGTGCATGCAGCGCGAATTGAACATGATGAAATCGCCCGGCTCCGGCCGCACCTCAAGGGATGGCGGGCCGAGTAGCGCCGGGTCGATGCCGTAGCTGTCGCCGCGCATCTCGTCGAACTGATCCGGGGTGATGTCGTCGTCCCACATCTGCAACGCACCGCCCTCGGTCGGCATGTTCAGGTACACGTTGCAGGCGAACTGCGCCTCCAGGCTGCGGGCCTGAAAGCTGTCCGGCGCGTCCTTGGCGAAAATGTCGTGATGGGCGAGGAAGCACACGCCGGGTTTGACCACCCGCGACAGGCCGACATACATCTTGCGGCCGTAGAGGTTTTCCAGGTGCGCACCGGCCGGCCATGACTCATCGAGCATGCAGCGCAGGGTATCGACTGGTGAGGAGTAGGGCGCACAACGCTCGCGCAGTTCGGCGATGTTGCTGGTGGCGCGTTCGAAGTAGTCCTCGATCAGCAACGGCTGGTTTTCCGCCTCGTAAAACGCCATGCCGATCCGGCCGATGCTCGGCGCGTTGATGTAGCCCTCGAAGCCCGGAGCAAGAATCTTGTCGCCAATCTGGATCGCCAGCGGCTCGGGCAAAAAGCCTTTGACGCGAATGGCGAGGACTTCTTCGTTGGCCAGTTTTTTTATGCACGTCTCATCGAGACGCTCGACGTCTAGCATCATTGTTTTTAGGTCCATCTATCGATAGTCAACGGAACCTGCGAGTGCGGTTCCCCCGGCGTCGAACGCTGCACGGGGCAGCGCCCGAAATGCTTAATCCACGCTGTAGTGGACGGATAACGTGCCTTTCTTCTGCGAAAGGGAGGCGATCGTGACTGTGCCCAAATCCTTCAGGCTACGTACATGGGTACCGCCGCAGCCATAGGCTGGCAGTTCGCCAAAGCCGATTTCCCGCGCGCCTTCACGCAGCGAGGTCAGGCGTGGCAAATCGTGTTCAATCCACTGATTGATACCGTATTGAACGGTTGGCGCGTCGACTTCTTGTGCCGTATCACCCGGTTTGAACTGTACCCGGCCTTCGTCTGGCCAGTGGTGCGCCTTGATCGGCGTCCAGCCCATGGCCTGCACGAAGTGCCCGATCAGGTGCCCGGCCGAATGCATGCGCGTGTTATAGCGGCGACGTTGCTCATCAACGTGGATGCAGGTCATCCCGGGGGGCACCGGGCGGTCGACGTAATGCACGATCCGGTCCGGTTCCTGGACCACGCGCAGCACCTGGCTTTCGCCGATCATGCCGGTGTCGCAAGGCTGACCACCACCCTGCGGATGAAACAGCGTGGCGCGCAGCACCACGGCAAATTCGTTCTCGTGGGGCGTGCAGTCGAGGACTTCCACATTAGCCTTGAGGTCATCACTATGGAAAAAGAGGCGAAGCGTCATATTCCATGCCCTTATTAAAGTTTCTATTTTTATTATATGAATCGTGCAATAACGTGATAATCCGTTCAAACATCAAAGGACTTGTGCGCTGTGAGCATCAATCTTCCGCTGCCACTGCTCGGTGAAATGGCGATCTTCGTCAAGGTCGTGGAGACCGGCAGTTTCTCCGAGGCGGCCCGCCAACTGGGGTCGTCGCCGTCGGCGATCAGTCGCAGCATTTCCCGCCTGGAAAAAGCCTTGGCCACGCGTTTGCTGCAGCGCACCACACGCAAACTGCGCTTGAGTGACGGTGGCGAAGAAGTGTTCAAGCGTTGTCAGGAGATGGTCAGCGCCGCCAAGTCGGTGATGGAGATCAGTGGCCAGTTCACCCATGAGGCGGAAGGGCTGGTGCGCGTCAGCGTGCCGAAAGCGGTCGGGCGCTTCGTGATTCATCCGCACATGCCCGAGTTTCTGCGGCGTTATCCCAAGGTCGATGTCGAGTTGCTCTTGGAGGACCGCCAGGTTGATCTGATCGACGATCATGTCGATCTGGCGATTCGTATTACTGATCGTCCGCCGGCAGGTCTGGTCGGGCGTCAGTTGCTGACTATCGACCATTTGCTCTGCGCCACCCCGCAATACCTCGCCGAACACGGCACCCCGACGCACCCGCATGACCTGCTCAATCACAGCTGCATCTATCTGGGCGAAACCCCGAGCGATGCACGCTGGAAATTCAAGAAGGGCAGCAAGGCGGTGACGGTCGGCGTGCGTGGCCGCTATGCCGCCAACCATACCGGCGTGCGCCTGGGGGCCGTGTTGCAGCACATCGGTATCGGCAGCCTGCCGTATTTCACCGCGCGTTATGCGCTGGAGCAGAAGTTGATTGTGCAGGTGTTACCGGAGTGGACATTCCTGGCGTCTTACCACGGCGGCCTGTGGTTACTGCATTCGCCGACGCGCTATCTGCCGCCGAAGCTGCGGGTGTTCATCGATTATCTGGTGGAGTGTCTGGAGAAGGAGCCGACATTGAGCAAGCCAGGCAAGGCGGGCGCGTCGAACAATCTGGCGATGGCGTATGAGCTGCCGGAGAGTGAAGGGCTTCTTTAAAGCAAAAGATCGCAGCCTGCGGCAGCTCCTGCATTGACTGTGTACGACCGTGGAAACGGATGCACACAATCCCCTGTAGGAGCTGCCGCAGGCTGCGATCTTTTGATCTTTGGAAGCTTAGTGCTTGCTGTCTTGTGCAGACATCGCCAGCAGCTGTTTTTCCTGATTCCAGTCGAACGGTTCGTCGTTCTGTTCGGCTTCGTAGCGACGTTCTTCCAGCGCCTGGTACAGGTCGATTTCTTCATCGGACAGGTAGTGCAGGCAGTCGCCAGCGAAGAACCACAGCAGATCCCGCGGGATCAGGTGGGCAATTTGCGGGTAACGGGTAATCACTTGGGTCAGGATGTCCTGGCCCAGATACTGGCTTTCGATCGGATCGATCGGCAGTGACTTCAGCAGTTCGTCGAAGCGCTCCAGGAACAAGGCATGGCTTTCTTCGGGAACCTGTTCGGCCTCACCTACGGCGACCAGGATACTGCGCAGGTGGTCGAGCAAAACAAGATGATCGGCGACGACGTTGGACACGAGATAAGTCCTCAAGAGCAAAACGGGCGCGGGAGTATAAAGCCCTCGCGCCCGTTTTTCACAAATAAACAGCTACACGGTTGTCAGGATCAGCGGACTTTGCCCTCTGCCTGTTTCAGCTCTTCCTTGTCGAAATCATCGACGTCGATCACCTTGCGCCGTGCCGCTTCGGCATCGCGCAGGCTCTGTGCTTCCTGCGGTTGCAACACCCCGGCCTCCAGCGCCGCATCGATAGCGTGCTCACCCGCCAGCGGTTTGACCTGACCGCTCTTGAGCGAAGTGTGCAGTTTCTTGTGCAGCGGCTGTACCGCGCTCAGCAGATCGCTGGCATGTTGCAGGGCACCGACGGCGTCGTCAGCGGACTGCGGGCGATAGCAGCCGGCGAGCAGTTCTTCGAGGGTCGGATCGCCTTTGGCGCGGCCGATCACGGCGGCCACTTCGGCGCCGAGCTTGTCCGACGGCCCTTTGTGGCGACGGCCGAACGGGAACACGATCACTCGCAACAGGCAGCCGAACAGCTTGTTAGGGAAGTTGCTCAGCAACTCATCCAGCGCGCGCTCCGACTGGCCGAGGCTTTCTTCCATGGCCCAGCGGAACAGCGGTTCCATATGCGCCGGCGAATCCAGATCGTGATAACGCTTGAGCGCGGCGGAGGCCAGGTACAGGTTGCTCAATACATCGCCGAGACGCGCCGACAGGCGTTCGCGGCGTTTCAGTTCGCCGCCCAGCAGCATCATGCTGAAGTCGGCCAGCATTGCGAAGGCTGCGGCCTGACGGTTGAGTGCGCGGAAGTAGCCCTGACTGATCTTGTCCCCGGGCGCAGGCTCGAAGTGGCCGAAGCCCAGGTTCAGCACCAGCGTGCTGGCCGCGTTGCTCACCGCGAAACCGATGTGCTTGAGCAGCAGGCCGTCGAATTCTTTCAGTGCCTGTTCCTTGTCCTCGCGTCCGGCGAGGGCCATTTCCTTGAGGACGAACGGATGGCAGCGAATGGCGCCCTGACCGAAGATCATCAGGTTGCGCGAGAGGATGTTCGCGCCTTCCACGGTGATGAAGATCGGTGCGCCATTCCAGCTGCGTCCGAGGTAGTTGTTCGGGCCCATGATGATGGCCTTGCCGCCGTGCACGTCCATGGCGTGGCTGATGCACTCGCGGCCGCGTTCGGTCAGGTGATACTTGAGGATCGCCGACAGCACCGACGGTTTCTCGCCCAGATCCACCGCGTTGGCGGTGAGCATGCGCGCTGCGTCCATCATCCAGGCATTGCCGCCGATGCGAGCCATGGCTTCCTGAATGCCTTCGAAGGCCGACAGCGGTACGTTGAACTGCTCACGAATCTGCGCGTATTGACCGGTCACCAGACTGGTGAACTTGGCCGCACCTGTGCCCACTGCCGGCAGTGAAATCGAACGCCCGACCGACAGGCAGTTCATCAGCATCATCCAGCCCTTGCCGAGCATTTCCTGGCCGCCGATGAGGTAGTCCAGCGGGATGAACACGTCTTTACCCGAGTTCGGGCCGTTCATGAACGCGGCACCCAGTGGCAGGTGGCGACGGCCGATTTCCACGCCCGGTGTGTCGGTGGGAATCAGCGCCAGGCTGATTCCCAGATCGCTCTTGTCGCCCAGCAGATGGTCCGGGTCATAAGCCTTGAAGGCCAGGCCGAGCAGGGTCGCTACCGGGCCGAGGGTGATGTAGCGTTTTTCCCAGTTCAGGCGCAGGCCGATGACTTCCTGGCCCTCCCACTGGCCCTTGCAGATGATCCCGGTGTCCGGCATGGCACCTGCATCGGAGCCTGCCAGCGGACCAGTGAGGGCGAAGCACGGAATGTCGTCGCCACGGGCCAGCCGTGGCAGGTAGTGATTGCGTTGTTCATCGGTGCCGTAATGCAGCAGCAGTTCGGCCGGGCCGAGGGAGTTGGGCACCATCACGGTGGAGGCGAGGTCGCCGCTGCGGGTCGCGAGCTTCATCGCCACTTGCGAGTGGGCATAGGCGGAAAAGCCCTTGCCGCCGAATTCCTTGGGAATGATCAGGGCGAAGAAACCGTGTTCCTTGATGTGGCTCCAGGCTTCGGGCGGCAGGTCCATCGACTGGCCGATCTGCCAGTCAGTGACCATTGCGCAGAGTTCTTCGGTCGGGCCGTCGATGAAGGCCTGTTCTTCCTCGGTCAACTGGACCTTGGGATACGACAGCAGTTTGTCCCAGTTCGGACGACCGCTGAACAGTTCACCGTCCCACCACACGGTGCCGGCATCGATCGCGTCGCGTTCGGTCTGCGACATCGGCGGCAGGGTCTTCTGGAACCAGTTGAACAGCGGCGCGGTGAAGTGCTTGCGGCGCAGGTCAGGCAGCAGCAACGGCGCGGCGACCACCGCCAGCAGGACCCAGAACACCAGCAACAACCAGCCCGGTGCATGACTGAAAATACCCATCGCCAGCAGGTAGACGGCAACGATGCCCAACGCGGGCAGCGGGGCGATGCGCCGGTGGGCGAGATACGCCACGCCAACGATCAAAACCAGTATCCACAACAACAGCATATTCAGTCCTCCGTGAACCAAGGCAAATCGACCCTCCAGAGCTTAGACGGCATCTGTAAAACCGGGTGGTCAGAGCAAGGTGATTGAAATCGTGGGAAACCCCGGATGGTTTTCGTAGGTTCGGTGGGCAACACCTGTAGGAATTCGTTCGCTAATCCCGCGCCTTTGCGTGCATGTTTGGCCGAAACGTCGTTATCTCTGTGCTTGAGCTGTCGCTAGACTCGGGACTCACCCAGGAGAAAAACGTCATGCGCGAGTATCTGAACCCCGGCCGCTTCATCGATAGTGACCACCCGGCGGTGGTGGAGTTCGCCGAACGACATCGGGGTGCCAGTGGCGACCCGCTCGCGCAGGCGATCAGTCTCTATTACGCCGTGCGCGAAGCGGTGCGCTACAACCCGTATACGTTCAGCCTCGACCCGCAAACCCTGTGTGGCAGCCATGCCTTGGCGACCGGGGAAAGCTATTGCGTGCCCAAAGCCACGTTGCTCGCCGGGTGTGCGCGGCATTGCGGCATTCCCGCGCGCATCGGTCTGGCTGACGTCAGGAACCACCTGTCGACTCCGCGTCTGCTGGAGCTGCTGCGCAGTGACGTGTTCGCCATGCACGGCTACACCGAGCTGTTCCTCAACGATCGCTGGGTCAAAGCCACGCCGGCCTTCAACCAGCAACTCTGCGAGTTGTTCAACGTCGCGCCGCTGGAGTTCGACGGGATCAACGACAGCGTGTTCCACCCGTACAACCGCGACGGCGCGCATTTGATGGAGTACCTGGTCGATCACGGCCAGTTCAGCGATGTGCCGGAGCAGTTCTTCTTCGAACACCTGGAAAAGTGCTACCCGCATCTGTTCGGCGGACAACAAGCGAAGACCCTGGGTGATATGCAGACGGATTTGAGCCGTGTCTGATCCGGCGTATGCTGCTCGCCCACTCATTTGAAAAGAGGCGGTCATGCTGAAGATCTGGGGACGGAAAAATTCATCGAATGTCAGGAAGCCACTGTGGGCCGCCGAGGAGCTTGGTCTGGCCTACGAGGCGATTGACGCCGGGGGTGCCTTCGGTGTGGTCGATACGCCTGAGTATCGGGCGATGAATCCGAACGGCCGGGTACCGGTGATCGAGGATGACGGCTTTGTGCTGTGGGAATCCAACGCCATCGTGCGTTACCTGCTGGCCAAGCATGCGCCGAACAGTGCGTGGTACTCGGCGGACCCGCAGAGCCGAGCCATCGCCGACAAATGGATGGACTGGACTACCTCGAGTTTTGCCGGGCCGTTCCGCACTGTGTTCTGGGGGGTTCTGCGCACGCCGGCGGACAAGCAGGACTGGCCTGCGATCAACGCCGCGATCAAGGAGTGCACGGCGCTGCTGGCCATGGCCGATCAGGCGCTCGCCAGCCAGCCGTATTTGTCCGGAAACGAAATCGGCATGGGCGATATTCCCCTCGGCAGTTTCATTTATGCCTGGTTCGAAATGCCTATCGAGCGCACCTCGCAGCCGCACCTGGAGGCCTGGTACGCACGATTGAAACAGCGTCCGGCCTATCAGAAAGCGGTTATGACCGCGTTGACTTGATAATAACTATCAACACACTTGACTGTACTTGTGTGGCGGCGGCAAGCACCATTGCGCTCACGTGCCGTGGTTGTTTTGTTCGCCGCCCGGCCTAACCTTTCCTTTTCTTCCCTTCTTGGTGCGTAAATCAGATATGAGTTCCGCTCTGTCCATCCGGCAGCTAACCAAAACCTACGGCAACGGGTTCCAGGCCTTGAGTGGTATCGATCTGGACGTTGCCGAAGGTGATTTTTTCGCCTTGCTCGGCCCTAACGGTGCCGGCAAATCCACGACCATCGGTATTCTCTCGACCCTGGTGAACAAGACCAGCGGCACGGTGAATATTTTCGGCCATGACCTGGACAAGAACCCCGCCGCGCTCAAGCGCTCGATCGGCGTGGTGCCTCAGGAATTCAACTTCAACCAGTTCGAAAAGACCTTCGACATCGTCGTGACCCAGGCCGGTTACTACGGCATTCCGGCGAAGGTCGCCAAGGAACGCGCCGAGCAGTACCTGACCCAGCTCGGGCTGTGGGACAAACGCGATGTACCGTCGCGTTCGCTGTCCGGCGGCATGAAGCGGCGCCTGATGATTGCCCGTGCGTTGGTGCATGAGCCACGCCTGTTGATCCTCGATGAACCGACCGCCGGGGTCGACATCGAACTGCGCCGCTCGATGTGGACGTTCCTCACCGAGCTGAACCAGAAAGGCATCACCATCATCCTCACCACGCATTATCTGGAAGAGGCTGAACAACTGTGCCGCAACATCGCCATCATCGACCACGGCACCATCGTCGAGAACACCAGCATGAAACAGTTGCTGGGCCAGTTGCACGTCGAGACCTTCCTGCTGGATCTGAAAAACGACTTGAGCGCCGCGCCGCAACTGATCGGCTATCCCGCCCGGTTGATCGACAGCCATACCCTGGAAGTCCAGGTCGACAAATCCATGGGCATCACCGCGCTGTTCACTCAGTTAGCGCAGCAGAACATCGAAGTGCTGAGCCTGCGTAACAAAACCAATCGCCTCGAGGAGCTGTTCGTGTCCCTGGTGGAGAAAAATCTGTCGAAGGTGGCGGTATGAGTTCCGAATTCCGTCCCAACCTCGTCGCCCTGCAGACCATCGTTTACCGCGAGGTCAAACGCTTCACGCGGATCTGGCCGCAGACGCTGCTGCCGCCGGCGATCACCATGGTTCTGTACTTTGTGATCTTCGGTAACCTGATCGGTCGGCAGATCGGCGACATGGGTGGCTTCACTTACATGGAGTACATCGTGCCGGGGCTGATCATGATGTCGGTGATCACCAACTCCTACGGTAACGTGGTCTCGAGTTTCTTCGGCAGCAAGTTCCAGCGCTCCATCGAAGAGCTGATGGTGTCGCCCGTGTCGCCGCACACGATTCTGATCGGCTTCACCATCGGCGGTGTGTTGCGTGGTCTGATGGTTGGCGTGATCGTGACGATTCTGTCGCTGTTCTTCACGCATCTGCAGGTGCATCACCTCGGCGTGACCATCCTCGTGGTGGTGCTGACGGCGACGATCTTCTCGCTGCTGGGCTTTATCAACGCCGTGTTTGCGCGCAACTTCGATGACATCTCGATCATCCCGACGTTTGTGCTGACGCCGCTGACCTACCTGGGCGGGGTGTTCTACTCGATCACCTTGCTGCCGCCGTTCTGGCAGACCGTGTCGCTGGCCAACCCGGTACTGCACATGGTCAACGCCTTTCGCTACGGCATTCTCGGGGTGTCGGATATCCGCATCGGCATTGCGATCACCTTCATGCTGGTGGCGACCGTGGTGTTGTATCTCGGTTGTGCGCGGTTGCTGGTGAGTGGGCGCGGGATGCGGACCTGATCGACCGCAATATCCCTGTAGGAGCT